>NZ_JBIWLW010000064.1:0-23991 GCF_044766385.1 Streptomyces sp. NPDC102274
GTTGCCGCCGTGTCATACACACCGGCCTACCCGATCCTCCCGCTCCACGAGAGCGAAACCCACAGATTGATCACGACCCAATACACGCCCTAGTCGGGAGGTGCTGATCAGCTGGTCAGAGCGGGTTGACGGGGTTTCAGGTTCAGTGGTTCGGCCGTCGCGTGCTCGGCGTAGTACTTCTCCTCGAACTCGATCGGGCTGAGGAAGCCGAGCCGTTCCTGGATGCGCCGACTGTTGTAGAAGCCGTCGATGTACTCGAAGAGCGCGAGGTTTGCCTCGGCCCGGGTGGCGAAGACACGGCAGCGGACGCCTTCAGTCTTGATCGTTTTACAGTCCCTCCCGAGGTGGGATCGTGAGCGGCCCAGTCGATGGAGTCCTTTGACAGGGAAGCTACTGAACTTGATTGGGTGATGTCGGCTTGATCATGGGGAGTTGCCTATGGTCAGGCCGGTGGCTGCGAGGCAGCCGTTGATCAGGTGGGGCCGGTACTGGATCTTCTTGAGGCTGCGTTTGACGGCGGTGGCCATCTGGTCGAGGTTCGCGGCGGCGAGGTTGCCGATGGTCCGTTTCACCAGGGCCCAGATGCCTTCCTGCGGGTTGAGGTCGGGTGCGTAGGAGGGGAAGTGGAACACCGTCAGCCAGTCGTCGTTCGCGGCGATGAACGCTTTCATCTGCGGCATCAGGTGCGTGCGCAGGTTGTCCCAGACCAGGACGACCGGGCCGCCGAGCTGGTTGTGGGCGCGGACGATGAGGTCGCGGTAGTCCTGCCAGGTGAAGCCCTTGGGTTCACCTTTGCGTCCGCGGTGGACGCGGAAGCTGTAGATCAGCCGGGACCGTTCTCCGTTCTTGAAGCAGGTCATACCGGCCATGGAGACTCGTCCGGAGCCCCGGCCGCGTACGTGGACCACCGGTGTGCGGCCGACACGGCCCCAGGTCTTGGCCCGTGGCGGCCTCAGCGACTGGCTTGCCTCGTCCTCGCAGACGATCCATGCCCCGCGGGCCGCCGCGGTGCTTTTACCCGAGGCCACACCTCCTTCTTCCACAGCTCGACGGCTTCGTCGTCGCGTTCGACCGCCCGGCGGGCCGGCCGCTGCCACGACCAGCCGTGCCGTTTCAGCAGCCGCCAAGTGCCCTCCACCGTGTAGCTGAGGTGGAACATCCGGCCGATCAGTGTTTTCACCCGAGCGAGTGTCCACCGCTGGTCCGCCCATCCATGGGCCAGCGGGCCACGCTCCAACTCACGCTCCAGACGGGCGATTTGGGTGTCCGACAGTCTCGGACGCCCGGGTGAACCCTTCGAGCGGACACCGGCCCGGCCCTGCTCTCGCCACTGACGGCGCCAGCGTTCCACCGACCGCTCCGCTCACTCACCCGGAGCACGGCCGCGATCTCCCGGTTCTTCTCCCCGGCCTCGAAGCGGCCGACCGCCTCCAACCGGATCCGCTCCCGTGCGGACCTCCCAGCGTCGGTCAACCCGCCGTATCCGCCGCTTGGAGAGGTTCACCGACTGCATGCGCGCCTGGTCGCCGTACGCCGTGACGGCCTGCTTGTAGGTGAAAGGCACCGCGGCCGTGAATCCCTCGTCCTCGGCCCACCCGTAGAACAGGGACAGGATGCTCATGTGCTGGTTCCAGGTGGAGGCAGCGAACCGCGCCTTCAGCGGCCCGCATGCGCGGTACACCGCGCTGGCCGCGACGCAACTCGGCTCGGTTGTCGAAGAGCTGGATGCCGCGGTCGGCCAGGAAGACCGTCCAGTCTCGCGCGACGCGGACGTACGTCTCCCACGACTCTGGGGCCGGACATCCGTTCGCCGGGAGTTCCTGGGCCCACCGGTTGATCACAGTCGTGACCCGAGGGCCGGCCGAGTCTTCGAGGAGAAGATCGTCGTCTATCAAGAGCGGCATGAGGTCCGGGATGACTGGCTGACTCGATAGCCCCCAGGATTCCCAACCGGTCGATGAGAAGTAGGTCATGAGCACGTCGGCGACCGTACGTATGAGACGCGATCGTCTGCAAAGCACAAACTGCGAGGCCCCGGCCCTACGCATCGTTAATGGGACGCGACAGTTCTGCCTACAGAAGCAGCGGTGAACAACTGTTGACGCGAGCCGTGAACAAAGCCGCAGCACCCTGCGGCGTCGATGAAACGCGGGTGCGGGAAGAGGCATCCCTTCCGGGCGACATCATTGACCACCGAGGCTGCGGCTCTTCTTGCGGCCGGATCGGGCTCAGGACGCCTCCGTCGGACAGCCCGGATATCGCGGTGCCTCCTGCCAACAGGGGGCACCGCGTTCTCTTTCGCACGGATCAGTGAATGGAGCGGGCTTTGCTGAGAGCCTTGTCCAGGTGGGCGTCTACAAGGCCGGGGGATCCGGTGATGGAAACGACGACGGTGCCGATGCGGATGGTCGTCTGTTTGACGACGGTGGTGCGTACACCGGCGGTGTACGTCATCTGCAGACTCCACTGCTCGTCGCCGACCCGGGGCGAGGGCACCTTCCGGACGGTGACGCCGACGGGCGTGCCACCGGCCACGACCTGGTAGGAGGGGCACGCGGTCATGGCGTCGAAGATCCGGCCGGTGTCCCTCGACAGCTGTGCCTCGGTGTCGCTGTACAGGTCCTCGGAGATCGCGGAGCCGCTGTCGGTGTAGGCGAACGTGGTCTTCGCCCGGCGCGGGAAGTCGAGGCTGCCGCTGGCAGCTGCGCCGCCGAGCGCTTTCAGGGGCGGGCAGCCGGTCACCGCCACGTCGTCGTGGTCCGAGGGCGAATCCGGCTTACGGATGTAGCCCGCGCCCAGGTCACTCTCGTCCAGGAGCCGCTCGCGCAACAGGGCTGAGGATATGAGCGTGGCCGGCTTCGCGCCGCTCGACGGTTGGTTGTGCTGGGCGGTGGCGGGGGAGGGGTGCTCGGGCGGGGCCGAGGGGCTGGTGGAGCATCCCGGCAGGGTGAGGGTGGTCAGGGCGAGGACGGCGGCGGATGTGGTGCGACGGTGCATACGGATCCCCTGGGGCGAGTTGAGTGGGCTGGGCAGTACCGCTCCTGGGGGCGGTGATCGCGGGGCAGGGGAGTTGTGTGCGGGTCAGTTGTCGTGGTGGCCGAGGTACTTGAGGCCGTCTTCGAAGGTCGCGTGCATCGCGTCCATGGGGCCGCTGTTGCGGTTGAACCAGGCGGTGTCCAGGCGGTGTTCGAGGGTCTCGTGGCTGGCGCGGCAGCGCAGCCACACCTCGTCGCGGATGCTGAGAATGATCCAGTCCCGGTACGCGCCGCACCGAGGGCATTCGCGTACCTCACCGTCGATCACGAGCGGACGGCGCAAATGCATCATCATTCCGGCGACCTCGTCCCGGCTCGGCACCCGCAGGTCCTCTGGCAGGAAGTCGTCCACCATGATGTCCTGCCGCTGTTCCGTTTGAGCCGGAGGCGGCTGTGGGGTGCTCGCTGGCTCCGGCCATGTGAATGCGGCGGTCATCTGTGTGTGCCAGCGGTGCATGGCGGCCATTTCACGTTCGATCTCACGGCGTGCGCGTACGCGTCGGAACACGGGGTCTCCCTCTCCTCGTCCTGCGGGCCACGGTGATGATGCCCGAGGCGTATGGCCGGCTTCCACTCAAGAACTCTCTAGTCGTCGCCGGTCATCGGCCTCTGCGTGGTTGATCCGGGCGATCCGTGACGGGGCGTGTTGTCGGCGGGGGCGATGGTGTCACTGCGTTTTCGCTGACCGGCATCGGCTGGGCGTCGGCCTGGAGGTCGGCGATATGCCGCAGGCGCCAGACGAGGACGTCGCTGATGGAGTCGGCGGTGTCCAGTTCTCGTCGTGTGGCTGCCTGGGTGAGCAGGGTGGCGGGGTGGTGGCCGGCGGCTTCGGTGTCGGCGAGGGTGGCGGCCAGGGCGTGCCATCCGGGCTCGGCGAGGATCCGCTCGGCCAGCTCCGGCACCGCCTGGCGTAGATAGGAGGCCTGTTGATGCTTCAGCGGCTGCGGCAGGTGCCGGCCGCGGTGGTGGAGGACGGTCAGGGGCTGTTGCGCGGCGGCGTGGTAGGCGGCGCGCAGGTGTTCGGCGGCCTGCCGTGCTGCGGCGGCCTGCTGAGCGTGCTGGTGTCTGGCGTGCCAGTGTGCGGCAGCGGTCACTAGGAAGAACACCATGTCGATGACCATCGCCGTAGTCGCGCCGTCTTGTCCGCGGCCGAGGGCCGGGCCGCTGTGGACGAGGTCGCGGGCGGCCTGACGCAGGGCGCGGTCGTGTCCTCGTTCGGCGCGGATGTGGGAGCGGGTGGCGCGTTCGAACGCGAAGGCGGCCTCGCGCAGTTCACGCCGCGTGTGAGCGGCGGAGGTCTTGGCGAGCGCGTCCAGTATCTCACCCGCCGCCGCGACCTGCGCGGCGACCTGTGCGTCATCACCGTGGCCGACGACCAGTACCGCCTGCCACACCGCGGTGGTCGCACGACGGCGCGCCGCTGCCGGACCCATGGGCTGGTGCGTCCGGCTGGTCCGGGGGCTGTTGCCGCGATCCGGTTCCGCGTCGTTGCTGGACCAGCGTTCGCGGATCCTGGGGAGGGAGAGGTCGGGGGCGAGCTTGGACCCGGAATAGAAGACCGGCTCGCCGTCTTTGTTACGGTCCTCGGGCAGTGCGACCTTGTAGCCCAGCAGGTCGCCGGAGGGGGCGGCCCGCTTGCGGATCAGCAGGCCGGCGGCGGCGAGCCGGTCGAAGAACTCTTCTTCGCCCTGGGCGCCGGCGACTGCCCGGCGGACGTGCTCGCGCAGTTCCTCGCGCGCGGTCCGCTCGCGTCCCTGGCGTTCGGCCTTGTGCCGTTCGGCGCTGGTGGGGCGCTTGGCGGCGGTGCCGTCGCCCTTGTTGAGGCGGCGCAGGCTCAGCTCCGCTTCGAGGGACCGGGCTTGGGCCTGGACGCGGGCGGCGTCGTGGTCGAGGTCGGGTTTGTAGCCGTCCTCGCGGACAAGGGTGGCGACGATGTGGATGTGGTCGTCGGCGTGTCGGACGGCCGCCCACCGGCAGCCCGCGTCCTGCTCGGGGTCGTCGATGCCGGCGGCGGCGACCATACGGCGGGCGACGTCGCCCCATTCCTCGTCCGTCAGGATCCGGTCCTCGGCACCGTTGCGGATAGACAGGTGCCAGACGTGCTTCTTCGGCCGCTGCGCCTGGTCGATGTTCTCGACGGGCTGGTCCAGCAGCTGCTGGAGGTGCTTGAGCGTGGCGGAGGCGTCGCGGCCGGGGTCGGGAGCGTTGTGGTCCCAGGAGGCGACCAGGTGCGGGTCGGCGTGTTCCTCGAACTTGCCCGGCCCGTAGAGGTAGTACAGGAGACCGATGGTGCGCTGCCCGCGTTTCTGGATCCGGGGGATCATGCTGCTGTCCTTGACCGATTGATCAACTGGGGTGGCCTGCGGGAAGGGCGCGTTCCAGGCACTCGTGGTGGGAATCCCTCACGGATGAACTGGATATCGCCGCTTGCTGCACTGACGGGAGTCCTGCTCGGGGCCGGCGCGACCGCGCTGGCCGATCGCCGGAGGTGGCGCAGGGAGTCGGTCACGCGCCTGCTGGAACTGCGTACGGCCCTGTATGCCGAGTACCTGGTCGCGATGGAGGAGACGGGGCGGGACCTCCTGCGCGTACTGAGAACCGTGTCGGCCGAGGAACGGGCAGGCGCCGCCGCGGCTTCCTTTGCCGGCTTCAATCTCGGCGGCACCCTGCAGCGGATCCACGTCTTGGCCCCGCCTGATGTGGTCCGGGCGGCCGACGCGGTCTTTCGCGGTCTGCGTAATGCACGCGACTACGTGACCATCGCGGACCAGCACGACACCCAGCGCCTGAGCGCCATGAAGGATGAGGCTGGGGCATTGCGCGACCGGTTCCAGGAAGTTGTGCGTGGCGATGTCCGCGGCCTGCTGGCTGGCAGCGCCTCATGGTCGGCGTGAGCTTCGCCGTCACCGCTGGTCCATCAGCCGGTCGGTGGCGGCCTGCACGCGGGTCACGGCGCGCTGGACTGCCGCGACGACCGCGTCGACTTCTGCTGGCTGGCCGCCGGAGTTGATGGCACGGGCCACCTGGTTGAGGTTGTTGCCGACCTGTCCGAGATGCCGACGGGCGGCGAACAGTTCGGCGACCAGCTCGCGGTGTCCGGCGAGGGCGGCGGCGGTGTTGTCGAGGTCGTGCGCGGCGGCGAGGCCGCTGCGGGCGAGGAAGGCGGGAAGGCTCGTACGGGTGGCACTGGCGGCGGTGGCGAGCAGTATCTTCTCGTCGCTGTTCAGTCGGACGCTGCATACGTAATTGCGCTTGCGCGTCGGCGGCTTCGGCGAGCGCTTGCGCGAGGTCTTCTTCGCGTCGCGGCGCTTACGCGGCGACGGCTGCTTGTCCGGCTGCGATCCGCCCTCGGTCGCCGCCTTGCGGACCAGCACCCCCCGGTGCTGGTCCGCTCCCGCCACCCCCGGGGCGGGTCTGGGCAAAGGCGCCTTCCCCGACGGGGAAGAGTGTCTTGGCCGATAACTTGCTCGCCCCGAGGTCGAGTTGGACTTCGGCTCACTCGGGCTGGGGGCGGGGGACGTGGTCGGGTTCGTCATCGGGTGTGGTTCCTCGTCGAGCGGGCGTGGTGCTGGATTGCGGCGGCGAGTTCGACCACGGCGGCGGGTCCGTCGAGCACGTGAACGGGCCGGGCAGGGTGGTGCTGGATGAGCCATTGTCCGTTCGGGGCCCGGACGGCTGTGTGCAGGAGCCGGAAGCGGACCAGGACGTCCGCCCAGGCGCCGGCCTCGGAGTCGGTCGCCCCGGCATGGTGCGGGATCGGGGGATGGATGGTGTGTCCTCTGTTGTGGGCGGTGGTCCGGCCCTGGGCCGGGCCACCGCAGCGGATGTGGCTTCGTGGCAGGGGCGTGACCTGCGTCTATACGGTTGTCAGCCGCATTCGGGGCAGCGTTCGTAGTGTTTGCTCAGGGCTCGGGCCATGTTCCGTCTGACCGTGTACGCGTGTTTCTTGCTGCTTTTCGCGGGCGCGGTGCCGGCCTTGCGTTCGGCGTAGTCGGTCAGGAAGCGGATGTCCTGCTCGAAGCCGTATCGGATGCGGGCGAAGCGCTGGCAGGTTTTCATTGGGCCTTCTTCCGGGAGCGGGGCAGGTGGGCGAGCGTCTCGTCCTGGTAGAGGCGGGACTGGAGTTCACCGAACCGCTCGTTGCTGATTCTGATTTCCTGGGCCCGCAGGTAGGGCCGGATGGCCCGGCGGGTCATACGCCCCTCCCGCAGCGCGCCGTCCCGGGCGATCTCAATGAGGCGTTCCATCGGGACCTCGTCCTCATCTCCGCCCTGGTCCGCGGCGTCGTCAGGCTGGTCCGCAGGAGACGCCCCTTGCGGATCGGCGGACCGTTCAGTGACCGACAGGTCCGCGGACCAACCGGTCTGGTCCGCAGCCGGGTTGGTCCGTTGATCCGCCGAGTTCGTGATCTGGTCCGCGGCCTGCTGCTGTTCCGGACCGGCGGACCAGTCGGGGACCGGTTGGTCCGCCGTGTGACCGTCTTGGTCCGCCCCCGAGGTGGTTCCCGGCCTCCCAGGCCCGCCGGCCTGGTCCCTGGGCGACTGCTGGTCCTGGGCGGGTCCCCGGTCCGTGAGGCCGCCGATATCCAGTGGATCCGCCTCGCGTCCGGCCGTCGCTTCGGACCCGGGGACCATGCGGCGCTGGGCTGCCACCCGCTCCGGGGCTGTGGCGGCATCAGGTCCGTGACCTGCGGAGTTCCTGGTCCGCAGTTCGTCGGAGGTCTGGTCCGCTCCCGCTGCGATCCTCCGGTCCGCTGCGCCGCCGACGCGCGGAGCATCGGCCGTGCCCTGGTCCGCGACGCCTTGGTCTGCGGTGGTTCCGGTCCGCGGAGCGCTGGCGGTCTGGTCCGCGCCGGAGGCGGCCGGCCGGTCCGTCCCGCCGTCGGCACGCGGACCACCGGTCCCGCCTTGGTCCGCGGACCGGCCGGCTGTGGTGTGGTCCGCGGCGGATTTGGTCCGTTGGTGCGCCCCGGTGGTGGTCCGTGACGGCGCGCTCCGGCCGGTCCGCTTCCCGGACGGCGCGCGTTGGTGGTCTGCGCTGTGTGTGGTCCGCTCGTGGTCTGCGGGGTGGCGGCGGGTCATGAGGATGTAGAGGTGGACGGCGCCGGCGAGAGCGAGGGGGGCGAGGGTGGACAGGACGGCGACGACGGTGTCGCCCAGGTACAGACCTTCTTGGGTGGTCTGCTGGTTGAGGCGGACGGCGTGGAGGGCGTTGGCCCAGAGGCTGGCAGTGGTGGCGGTGCCGAAGAGCGTCCAGATGTAGGCGCGGGCCCGCAGGGGCGCGGTGGACAGGACGAGGAGGGCGCGGACGCCGTAGGCGATGAAGCCGTCGATGACGAGGGGGTAGAGGTAGGTGAGCTGTCCGCGGATGTGGATGGCGACGGCCATCTGCTGCAGGGCGTCGTAGGACAGGGCGCAGCCGGCGGTGCCGAGGGCGACGATGGCGAGGCGGTCCCACGCCCCGACCGGTGCGATGTTCTGCGGCCCGGTGGCGGCGGGGGTGGTGCTCATGCGGCTCCGGGTGCGTAGTGCTGGGCGGTGGCGAGGTCGAGGCGGGTCGGATGTGCGGTGCGGCGCGGGGCGCGGTGCCGGTCGAGGCACGGGGAACCAGCCGGTGCGCGGCACCACTCGCACGGGCAGTTCACGTCGAGTGGGTCGGGCAGGCCGGCTGCGGCGAGACGTTCGCGCGCGGCGCGGCGCGGCCGGTACATGGCCAGCTCCTGGTCGACGCTGCGCGGCACGTACCCGCCGAGCGCGGCGAGGCGTTCGGCGGCGAACCGGTCGCGCTCCTGACGGCTCTCGCCGGTGGTGAGTGCGGCGCGCGGGGTGGCGACGACGGCGCCGGTCTCGATCGCGCGGCGCTGGGCGGCGAGGGCAGCCCGGTACGCCCGGTCGTCGTCGGGGTCGGCGTCGGGCAACGGGTCGACGTGGCGCGACAGCACGTCGCGGCGGAAGCTGTGCCACGGACGCGACACATCGCTGGGTTTGATCGGGTAGGGCGAGGTGGCGATGTGGTGGCGCACGGCCTGCGCGGCATCCCAGTCGCGGCTCTCGGGGTGCGGGGCGGTCGGCGGCACGTCGGCGAGCAGGTCGGCCCACTGATGCAACGTTTCTGCTGCGGCGGCCTCGTCGGCGGGTGCGCTGCGCGGGTCCAGCTTCGCGGCGTAGGCGAGCAGGGCGGCGACTTCACGGCGGTTCACTGGGCTTGCTCCTCGGGGGTGTCGCGGCCGTCGGAATGGTTGTCGAGGGCTGCGGCGAAGAGGTTGGCGGCGCGGGCGGCGCGGCCGGGGCGGGCGGCGTCGAGGGGGATCACTTCGGCGCCGGGTGAGGTCGGGGCGCCTGCGGGGACGGGCGGGAGTGAGGTCCATCCGGGCAGGAAGTACCGGACGGACCTTGGCCGGCTGCGGGCGTGGTGCCACTGACCGCGGGCGTGCTCGACCAGGGCGGGGACGGCGGTCCGCTTGACGATCGCCTCCAGCCGGAACCAGTCGGCCTGCGCGAGGGACCACTCGACGACGATTCCGGCGGCGGTCATCTCCTCCTGCAGGGGGCGGATGTTCGGGGGCACGGCAGGCGTGTCCCAGCTAGCTAGCTGTACCTCCGAAGGAGGTACAGAAGGACGGGACGGGTCGGGACGGGGGGACCGTGACGCCCCACCCCCGTCACGCTGTGACACGCCGTCCTGACCTGTGATGTCATCCGGAAACGCGATCTGATTCGCGGACGATTCAAAATTTTCGCGCGACGGTTCCTCTTCGGATCGCGGGCGTTTCGCCGGTGAATCGTCATCGGTTCGCGGACGGTTCACCGCCGAATCGGGCTGGGGACGCTGCTGTTCGCGCTGTTCGGCGGCGCGCTCGCGGGCTCGCTTCTGGCGCTCGGCAGCCTTGGACCGGTCGTCCTCGACCCGGGCGCGGGTCGGGTTGTAGACCAGGAAGTCGTGCATCACAAAGTCACCGGCCGACGGCTGCTCGCACCGGGGGCAGTCGTGGCCGTGTGGGTGCCACAGGCCGGCCGTGACCAGCTTCCGGGCCTGCGGAGCGGTCCCGTACAACTGGACGACGACGCCCGGAACCACGCCCTCCGTGAGGTGCTGCGCGGCGTAGGCGCCCGCGCGCATCCACAGGCCGAGGGCTGCGTTCCCGGCCTTGAGAAGCTTGGGGTGCGCGTGCGCGGTGTCGTCGACTTTGAACCAGGTCAACGGGGCTGTGCTCCTTTCGGGGTGGCGCGCCCGGGGCGAGGGGTGGGGCGGCTCGTTCTCGCTCCGGGAAGGTCATGCGGCGCTGGAGTAATGGCGGTGCGGCCCGCAGGGCAGGGCCGGAGCGGGACGGCGCCGTATACAGGCTTGGCGGTCGTGGTACCCGCTTGCAGTCGGCACCGTTGGGGGCGTCGGGAGGGCCGGCGCTCACGCTGCCTTTCGGAGCGCGACGATCAGGGACGTGGTCTGGACATGGCGGGTGACCGGCGAGGAGGCGGGCTCCTTTTCTTCTTCTTCGTCGGTGTGGTCGTCCTCGCCGTTGTCGTCGGTGGCGTCGCCGGTGTAGAGGTCCCAGTACCGGTCGCGGTCGGCCACGTCGTGGTCGGCGTTGCGCAGCAGGTCGCGGGCGTGTTCCAGACCGACTTGGAGGGTGTAGGCGAGGCGCTCGGGGCTCCACCCGCGGGCGTAGGCGTGGCGGGTGACGGCCTCGCGCTCCGGCTCGCTGAGGTGGACGTCGCGCCCCTGGAAGGCCGCGCGGACCCTGGCGTAGTCGAGCCGTTTGTTGATCTTGGCGTGCCAGGGGCGGCGTTCGGCTTCGGTGAGGCCGCCCCAGATGCCGTCCTTGATCGTGTTGTCGAGGGCGTGGTTGAAGCAGTCCCGGCGCACGGGGCACCGGCCGCAGATCTGCTTGGCCTCGGCGATGGCCTGGTGGTCGCGGGGCTTGGGGAAGAACAGTTCGTCGGCGTCCGTGGCCGGCATGCCGTGGCACAGGCCGCGCTTGTGCCAGCTGTGGTCGGCGATCCCGCGCAGGGTCGTGGGCGGGGTGTTGTTGGTGGTGATGGTGTGCAAGTGGATTCTCCGGATACGCCTCAGGGCCGGCGGGCGCTCGTCCGCACCGGTGGTGGACGGTGCGGGTGAACGCGGCGGCGAGGCGGGGCAGGGGCGCGGCAGGGTGTCGCACCGGAGGCAATCGGTTGCAGGAGCGGGTTCAGCGGCGGCGGAAACGCCGAGCCCGGGCCGGAGAAGTGGAGGAGGGCGCAGATGCCGGACAGGCGGGAGAGCGTCCACTCGGCCTTCTCGCGCGGCGCTGGTCGGCGCACGGGCAACATCCGCGCCTCGGACGGACGGCGGGGGTGCTGGCGACGGGCGGTGGAAGGTGGGTCTGCGCCTGCCGGCTCAGCCCCCGGAGGCACTGGGGAAGTCGTCCAGGGGGAGCAGCCAGATCCGGACTGTCCGGCCCAGGAGGTATTCCAGGTCCGCCCCGGGGGGTGGGATCTGCCGGGCAGCCCGGGACCTTGGGCCTTTTGCCCAGGGCGGTGGACATGCAAGACTCTCCTCTGAAGTGATGTCGCGCCGGTTTGCCCCGTGGAAAGGGCCGGTGCGGTGTCGATAAGTGGTCTCCCGCCCTTTTCGCGGGCAGGAGTGATTCGGCGTACGGCGTCTGAGAGGTGCAACTCTCAGGCGCCGTCGCTGCTTTCGCGTGCTCGTCGGTCTATTCCACGTAGCGTTCCCTGCCCTCTCCGCCAGGCGGGGTGCCCGGCGAGCGACCAGAAACATACGCGGATACCCCGGTCAAGATCCAGACATAGCTCTAGGATTCCCTAGAACTCACGGGAAGCCGCTGCCTTGTATCCGGAAATACTCTCCGGCGCTCCCCTTATACGGCGTCCCTCGCGCAGGCAGGGACTGCAAGCCGGGCGGTAGACGAGCGGCCTCCGCTCTCCTGAGTGGACAGTGAGGCTGTGCCGCGTATGACCTGCCTGCCGCGAATGGGCTAACTGGCCGCGCGAGCGTTGGATGGTTCCGCATCCCAGTTCGGGTCACTGGCCAGGGCAGCGGTCACCGGCACCGAGTCCCAGCGCGTGTCCCCCGGAGAAGAGCCCAGCGCCGTAGGCGCCGAAACCGCTCCACCCGTCACGGCAAGTGCCACCGCGCATGCGGCAATGAGAACCCGGCTCTTCTGACGGATCATCATCAAATTCCCACCCTCGTTCATTGCTGAAGGCAGCCTTTGCCGTCAGCGGATTCTGAGCCCGGACCCGGCCGTCCGGACCGAGGTCCCGTCCTCCCGGACGGGACCGTGATCGTGGTGCGGGCGGCCACGAGAAGGATGAAACTGAATAGGGACACGTGGTCGCTGTGTGTAGGTTCCATGCCCCGCCCCGCCGATACAAGAAGAAACCGTTGCGTGTACACGAAACTTCTAGGAGATGCAGGGCCCCAACAATGACGAATGCGGCAGAAAACGACGGAATGCCGGACGGTCTGGCGCTCACGGATGACGCGTTGGCCCTGTATGAGCGCATCGCCCGAGGTGACGGCCATGTCGAGCCGGGGCAGCCAGGGCTGGACGAACTGCTGGGCATCGGTCTGGTGTTGCCGCACCTGTTCGAGACCGACCGGTATCTGTCGTCCGACCGGCAATACGTCTGGCAGGTTCTCGTGGAACGGGAACGAGCCGGCATCGAGCGGTCGGGGGAGTTGCTGAGACTGTCGGTGGAGCGGCTCAGAGCGCTGTCACGCTTCTTCGCGATGCTGCCCGGTACGGCGACCGGAGGTGAGGGCAGCGGCGGCATCGAGTTCATGAAGAACCCAGGCGACGCCAACGCTGCTGCCGCCGCCGCCCTGGCCGGCGCCAGGTCATTCGTCTGCACCGCACATCCCATGGACCGTCCGCGGACCATTCTGAACATCTCCGAGGTCAGTGACATCGAGCGCCTGGGACGCGGCGTCCGGCTGCGGACCGTCTACCCGGACAGCGCGCTCTCCCGCACGCCCGAGAACGAGTGGGTCTCGGCGGTCACCCCGCACGGCGCGGAGGTCAGGACCACGGCCGCCCCTTTCCCGCGCATGCTCATCGTCGATGATGTCTTCGCCCTCATGTCCGACAACGACGCGGTGCGCGAGCACAGTTGGACAGCCTGGAAAGTCACCCACCCGGGCATGCTGGGATTCATCCGGGACACGTTCAAGCTGCTGTGGCACGTAGCCGACCCCTGGGCGGGCAGGGCCAGACCCCGGATGACGAAGACAGTCACAACGCCCCGTACCCGGGCCATCCTGAACGGCATGAATGACGGACTGACACACGAAGCCATCGCCAAAAGCCTCGGAGTGACCACACGCACCGTTACCAACAACCTCAGCCCGGTATACAAAGCACTCGGTATCGAAGCCGGCGACCGATTCCGCCTCGGCGCCTGGTGGGCCACATCGGACGAGCGGGAACTGGAGGAAGAGCCGGTCCAGGAATGACACCCCCCGCGCGGCAGACACTCCATACCGCCCGGCCGGACCGGTGCGGGCCGGGCGGTACGCCCGACAAGAGCTTCCCCTGCACCTGGTACCCGGTCGGCGGGATCCGCGGAGCACGGCGTGGTGGACGCCGTCGCCTTTGAGACGGCACTCGCGCAGGATCTTCCAGGTCCTCATGCGGGCGAAGGCGTGCTCGGGGTACTCACGAGGCGGTGAAGTACGAGCACGTCTCGGCGGGCCAGCGCCAGCGGGGAGCGAACCCCATTCGCAGTCGTGCGGGACGGCGGAGCGCATCGGAGCCCAGCCGGTGGCGGTGGCGCCGGCCGGGGCGTTCCCGGTGCCCCTGGCGGCCAATGCCAGGGGGGTGCCGGTAGAAGGGCTCCACGCTCGCGGGACGTGATGCTGGGACATGGATCTGTCTCCTCGGGAACCTGGGGTTACGCCCATCAGAGGCATATGCCGGTGGCGTTGAGGTCTAGAACACACCTCACCCTGTGTCGCTTCCTCCTTTCAAGGAGTCCGGATGTCGCATGTAGGACAAAGACGCACTCTGGACGGGAGGAACATTGCCAAATCGCCACAATGTGACGGACGGGTATGTCAGCCTGGACCTGACCGACGACGACCTTGACTGCTATCGCAGGGCCGGAAAGGGCGAGGAGTTCGCTCCCGATGATCCGCACGTGGCGCACCTCACTGCCCTGGGCCTACTCATCCATGATCCCTTCAGTGGTCGGCCCGTACCGGCGGACATCCGTACTGCTGAGGCCCGGCTTCGTCGGGAAGCCGAGCAGTCAGCGGCCGGAGCACTGCGCCGCATGGAGCAGATTCCCGCCGTCGTCGAGGCACTGGAGAGAGAACGCAGCCGGAGCCTGCAAGCCTCGGAGCCCTTCGGCGGAGAGTTCCTGACAGGGACCGAGCTGGTGAACGACATCATTTCCCGGGCCACGGATGGCGCCACGCACGAGCAGCTTTCTGCTCAGCCGGGGGCCCGCCGCCCGGAGGTGCTGGCCCGGGCGCTGGAACGCGACGCCAAGACACTGCGCCGCGGAGTGATGGTGCGCATGCTGTACGCGGAAAGTACGCGCGGTTCCGATGCGCTCCTGGAATACGTGATTGCGGTGACAGGGCTCGGAGCCCAGGTACGCACGACAGAGGAGGAGTTCTCCCGCATCATCATCGTGGACCAGGCGCACGCGTTCTTCGAGGACCGCGGAATCCTTGAGGACCTGTCCCGGGGAGCCTGGCACATTCAGCACCGAGGCACGATCGGCTACCTGATCCAACAGTTCCAGCAGCGGTGGGTACGCGCGAGGCCATGGTACGGAGCCGGGCTGACCAGTGAAAACGCGATTTCCTCACCGTTCCAGCGGTCAGTGCTGTGGGAGCTGGAGGCCGGAGCCGACCAGAAACAGATCGCCAGCCGCTTCGGGGTCAGCGTGAAAACGATCAACCGTGCCGTTGCCGACCTGCGCATGAAGCTAGGTTTCAAGACCCCGTATCAGCTTGGTCCCTGGTGGCTGCAGTCCGAGGAACGAAACCTCACCGAACCGCCCCCGTCTCCGCTGGCGCGATGGCCCGGACCATAGGAACACGCCGTCCACCTGCGACCGATAAGCGCAGCGTCCTAGGAACGGCAGCCAGTGTGCGCTCGTCGCCCCGTGCGGACCGCGAACCTCGTCGCCAGACTTCGGGTCGCTGACCGGAACCGCACCACGTCGCGCACGTTGCGACAGCCGATGTTCGCGCAGTGGACCTCGTGGGCCACCTGCGCGATGGTCAGCCGACCAGAAGCACAGCGAGGAGAAGGGGAGGCAGCAACACCGAATTGAGGACCGACAGGGCACCACAGGCCATGACTATCCTGACCAGCGCCGACAGGAAACGCTGCGCGTCGGCGACCATGACCTGCGTACGGATCACCCCCATCTCCGCGGCCTCCTGCCGGTCGGCGAACCCGTCCACGGCATAGGCCGCCGCCTCCACCTGACACACGGCCTCGACCAGGGCACAGCCCGTCACAGTCGTCAGCTTCGGCGTGATACGCCGCCCGGCGGTATTGCCGGATGCGAGTAGCCTGCCGGGCATGGGGACGACAAGCGGGTTCCGAACGGATGACTGGCGGCGAGCACTGGACCACGCGAGACTGCTGCGCAGGTGGCGCGTGGAGAGGCAGCTTGGCCTCACCGGCGAGACGCGCGACGCGTACGTCCGTGATCACCCAGCCTGGAAGCGCGGGCACTGGGAACAGACAGTGGTGGCACTGGCGTTCATGCACACCGCTCGCAGCCGAGGGCTCGCGGTTGACGACATTAAGCTGGGCGACGCCTCCGATCTGTGCCGCCGGCTTGCCCAGGACGGCGTGGGCGATCCCTTGCGGCTCCCGGCAGACGGCGGCGGCGAACTCCCCGACGCCGGCAACCTCCCGGACGTGCTGGACGCTGTGACCGGCCTGCTCGATGCCCTTACCGGGGAGGACGGCGCGGACACGCGCCGTCTCGGATTCACGATCCGCGAACTGCGCGCCGACCCGGAAGGCTTCGGCAGCCCTCCGCACGGCGGCTGGGCGAAGAGCCGAACGATCGCTCGGTGGCATCTCGACGTCAACAGCGAGATGATCAGCGACGGCCGATGGGCCGTCAGCCGCGCCGACCAAGAAGCGGCCCGGCTCACCGGGCTCTTCCAGCCGCCGGCCTACAACTACCCTGTGGACCCCGCTCCCGGCGAAGAGGCCCATCCCTCCTGGCTCCAGCGGGCAAACCGGCTGGTCGGCCTTGGCACCACTCTCCACACACTGGAGGAGATGCTGCCCCGTGACCCGAAGGGCTTCTACGGTCCACTCGCCATAGTCATGGGCAGCTTCGGCGGCCTCTGCGATGAGCTGGCCGACACAACCGGGGAACTCGACCGCGCATGGGCGACCGAGCGGCACCTGTCCACGAGTGACTGGGAGCGCGTGCATGTGCCGGATGCAGTTCTGCGGCAGACAGCAGCGACGGAGGAAGCCGTAAGCGGCTTCGCCGCCTTCCTCGCCGGCCTCATCCCTGCTGGCGGCGCCGGTCAGTAGTCCGTATCCCCGGTAACTGCGGCCATCATGGTGGACCGCACGGCGCCCAGGTAGGACCAGGCCGGACGCAGATCGTCCCACAGGGACTCGGGATGGTGCTTTTCTTCCCAGCGGACGGCCTTCCAGTACCGCAGGTTGGCCTCGCCCTCCTCGGCCGAGACGTTCAACCGCTTTGCCTCATAAGCGATCTCGTCGGCGATCGGTTCGGGGAAGGTGACACCGTGCCAGGCCGCGACCAGCCTCTCCGCGTGCGGCAGAAGCGGCTCCGCGCCGCTGACGTACTGCTCGACCAGCTCCACCATTGGTGAACCGGGCAGCCGGTCCTTCCAGACAGACAGCAGCTCGTCCCGGGCCATCGTCACGGTGCGGGCCAGCACCACGAGGTTCTCCGTGTGCAGACGGCTCCAATGGTCCGCTCCCCGTGGAAACTCTGGATGCGGCTCCTCTTCCAGTTCTTTGACGCGATGGAAGAAGGTACTGCCCAATTCCACTTCTGCGGGGGTGGGCCGCCATTGCCGGCGGTTCAGTGATCGAGCGATCTCGCGCAGCCGCTCCGGTGCTTTGGTCATGGCGACACCGTACGGAGGCCGGAGGGCCCATGCCACCGCCCACCGGAACCGCCGTACCGGAATAAGTCGTCAGACAGACGACGCTCACGAGCAGACCGTTCGACACTGGCACTCCGTCGCCGTTGCGTATGATGACCGGGTGCCTCCTGACCGTGTGTGGATTGTGCACCGAGAGGTTCGCGGAAAGCTGGCCGAACTCTGCGGCCACGACGCCACGACATCACTACGAGCCGGCGCGCGAATGAGGCCGCGTACCGTGGTATGGCGAAGCACCCGGTGACTATCCGGCCCCACACACAACCGTCGGCACGACAAACATGGAAGGGGAACCGTCAGTGGAGGCTCAGGAAGTCGACCGCGCAGTGGACTTCATCCTCGCCGTTCACCGTGACGACAAAGCCCGTATCAAAGAGATGACCCAGACATGGCGCTTCCTGGCTGAGCGGCCGATCCGCCTTGTGCTTGCCGATCTCGCGCCGCTGGCGATCGGCGCCCTCGAAACCCTGCGTCATGCCGGAATGGACGGGAACAGGTTCCGCGAGGAAGGCATCGACACTAAGCGGGTAGCCTCTAGCCCGAGGCACTCTGGCCCGGGGCACCTCGGAAACGTCCTCGGGACCGCCCTCCAGACCTGGGGACGGGTCAGCGCGGATAAAGAGACGCCGATCGGGATCGCTCGCGCGATCCTCGCCTACCTCCAGCCCCCCGGCGTCTCCGAGAACACAACCCTCACTATGCTGGAGCTGCTGCGCTCCTCCCTCAAGTCGCCAGATCAGAAAAAGGTCTAGCCATCAATGTCCGGCCGGCTGAGCGGGTGGGGCCGGAGGATGCGCCGAAGTTCTCGGCAACCGAGGCGATGGGCTCGACTTACCTCGCGAAGGTCAGGAGGCGGGCTCGATGAAGTCAACCGGGCCTGAACCCGCGGCAGCTCACGAACAACCCCCTGGAACCACGGCCCTCAGACCTCACAGTCAGGACTGTGGCCGGGAAGGTTCGTCCGGCCTGGCGGGGCGGGCGGTCCTGTCCAGAGGGTGTCTTCCGCCGCTTTGCCCTCCACCTGCCCTGCGGTGGACTGGGCGCGGGCAGTGGATTCTGCGATGATGGGTGCGTGAGCACGCAGCGGTGGTGGTTGGCCCGCAACATCAAGATCGGCGCGACGGTGGGGATTGCCGCCGTGGCCGTGTACTTCGGGGTGTGCCATCTTGTCGGTTCCCAGCCGTCGCTCATTCTGGCCTGCCTCATTGCGCTTGTATTTTCCTCGGTGTCCACGTGGTGGACGCGCGAGCGGCCAGCTGGACCGAACGCTCATGGCGGCGGTGCCGGCGACACTGCGCGGTTCCGCTGACGCGTCGGTACCTCCTGCTGGGGCAGCCGTCCACGCGGCCGGTCCCGGGAGTGCGAGTCGGCCCCCGCCGCCCTGACCCTGGCCGAGCAACTCGGACTCCCAGCGGCTACAGCTCAATCGGTACCGCCTCGTCCCCGGACGAATCACAGGCGAAGGCCTTGGACAACCGCCGCCGCAGCAGCGAGACTGGCTCAGCTCCCTGCACTACTGCGACCGGCGGCAGGAACCAAAGGCGGACAACGGCGCCTCTGCCGCTTCCTGGAAGCCATCCGTTATCCCTCCGTGGTGGCGTTCGCCCGCGACGCGGACCTCGATCCGGCCACGGTGACCCGGCAGATCCGCAAGCTGGAACAAGACTTCGACGGCCAGCTTCTGGTCCGAGGCGGGAACACACACAGGATGCAGCTCACCGGCCTCGGCAAGCGGGTCGTGGCGGCTGCGCAGCCGTACTGCGACCAACTCGGCGACCTCCACGGCCCCCGGCACAGGCCCCGAAAGGGGCCCTCGGCGCGGTCCGGCCGACGGCCCCATGGTTACCGGTGATCAGTTCGGGCCAAGGAGCCGGCTCAGCCTCCGAGCGGGATTTCGGCGATGGGCTCCCAATACATGCGCCAGCCGCCGTGATCAGCCGCGATGTCGTAGCGGACACTGAGCAGGTGGAGGGTGTCGACGTGCAGGGTGCCCGGCGCGGGGTGAGGGCGCGCAACACGCTGTTGAGCCGGTCTGAGTTCGCCGTGTCGTATAACGGTGGAGTCGGGTATTGGAACTGTCTGAATGCCAGGCTCAGGTAGCACTCGCAACTGACCTCGGTGCGATGGGTGACCACGCCCCCCGGGTAGGCATCTCCGGGGCTGCTGCCGGGGCGCTAGGGGCAGCCCAGAGTGCGGGGGCGCGGAGGCTTGTCGGCGCCACGCACGTATACAGAGAGTGCGGGTTGGTCGTGGTGAAAGACCAGGGCGCGTTTCTGCGACGGGGAAGCTATTACGACGTCAGTGACGGGATGGATCGCTGCCCAGTCGAAAGACATGAGCTGGGTATCTTTGAGCTCGTCGTTCCATAGACCCGCGGAGATGAAGTCGTCAAGGACAAAGCAGGCGACGCGGCGCCGTTTCCCGTGCTGCTCGGCCAGGTCGAGCTTGGCCATAACGTCGCTGCGTAGCTGAATGGTGGGGTTAAGAAGGTTTTGGATGGACTCCCAGATGTCGGGTAGTGCGTCCCTGATGCTTTCGCCCACGACGATGACGGCCAGGCCGGGCCGGGAGGTCATGAGCCCTTCGGGGTCCACGTGGGCGCTGAAGGAGGCAGTAAAGGCGACCCGGCAGAAGGTGCAGTGAGCGCGACCTGGCTGGTGGGATCGGTGGCTCTTGTTTCTGCTGTCGTTCGGCGTGTTTGCGTAGATGCCGGCGTACTCCATGGAACGGACGGCCTCAAGGACCTGGTTATAGTCGCGAACTAGCGTTGTTGCCGGTACGTCGATGACCCACGGGAGGGTGAGGCCGAAGTCGGAGGGCGGTCCTTCGAAGTTGCCCTCGTGGTGCTTGTTCCAGGAGGAGAAGTTCCGCAGTGTGTCGGAGTTGACGATGGATACGACTTCGACTCCGGCTTGCGGTCCGGTGAAGTCGTAGCGGCCGTTGTGGGGGTGCTGGGGTGTGGGCGGTAAGTGCATGTCGCCACAGATGAAGCACCGGTCGTAGGGGGTGAGTTGACCGAAGAGGCGCCGGCAGATCCAGAAGGCGAACTGTTCGGAGTGTTGCTTCTTCACACTGCTCCTTGGTGCTGTGATGTGAACCATTAGAAATGTGCCCGCGCTCAGAGCAGTCAGGAGCGGGCTGCATCGGAATATTCCGGTCATGATCTTCGGCTCACGTCGGCGGCGTAGGCGGCCCAGTCCCCGTCTGATGCCTGTTGCCACTGGACGGCCACTTTGATGTGGACTCCGAGCATCCGGGCGAGGATCGCGGCGGGGACTTCGGCGGCGAGGGTGAACAGCGCGGTGGAACGGCCCTGCTTGGGGCGGATCCCGATCTTGTGGAGGCGCTGACCGATCCGGTCGTCGCCGAGGGGGTGCCCAGGGCGTCCTCCTGGGAACAGCCAGGGGGCGTCGTCCGGAGTGCCGATCTTGGCCTTGCCGCGGCGGGTCGCGACGAGTTCGCGGACCAGGCTGGCCAACGGCGCAGGGAGGACGACTGGCGAGGTGCCGAACGTGATGGAGACGGTTTCGCCGTCGAAGTGGACGTCGTCGACGGTGAGTTGGCTGATGGTGGCAATCTTCTGCGCGTAGAGAATCAGTAGCAGCCCCGCGACACGGTCCGGGGTCGGCAGGGTTTCGTCGTTGAGGAGGCGACGGGCGTCGGCCCAACGTTTCTCGCTGTCGATGGTGCTGAGCGGGCCGGTCCAGCGGACGGTGCCGTAGGTCAGGTCACGGGTATGCCGGTGCTGTACCGACCAACGGACGAAGTGGCCGGTCTCGTCGCGGTAGCTGACCGTGGGGTCTGCCATCCAGCGTTCCAGGTCCGTCTGGGTGCAGGTCCCCAGCGTGAGCCCTTCGCCGCCGAGCCAGTCCAGGAAGCTGTCCGCCGCGGTGACGTGGCAGCGCACGTTCAGGTCCTGGAGCCGGGTGGTGTGGTCTGCTCCGAGGCGACGCCGGAATCGGCGCATGTGGTGCCAGACCGCGTAACCGTGCAGGATCCGGCGCTCGGTGAGGTCGGTGCGGGCCTGGACCGTCGCCGTGATCCATTTTTCCAGGGCGACGAGCCGCTCGTCGCGGGGCGGCAGGGCGCCGGTCGCGACCAGGACACTGCGCAGGTGGGCCAGCACTTTGCCCGCAGGCAGTTCGTCGAGGACCTCGTGGGCGACGGGCCGCTCGTCGCGTCCTATGCGTTCCAGGAGGTCGCGGGCCTTCGAGCGGGAGACCCAGGCAAAGGCGACGTCCGGGCGCTCGGCGCTCGTCAATGCCGCGTGGAACGGGGCGAGTTCGGGCCGGATGGCCCCGTTGGCGTCGCCGAGGAGGTTGCGTACTTGCTGGTCGAGAACGCATCGCTGGCAGGGGCGGGTGCTGAGCTGCCAGGTGATGGTGCAGACCGGGCAGCGGCCCCAGAAGTCCGGGTCGGGGTTGGTGCATTTCGCGCACAACGGCGCCTCCCAGGTGCCGCTGCGGGCCTGGGCGACGGTGCCGCAACTGCTGCAGGCCACCCATCGCTGCTGGCAACGGTCACACCAGGGCTGGCCGGTGGCCCGGGACATGTCGCAGAGTGCCGTCCGTCCGCAGATGCCGCACTCCGCGGTGATCCTCGGCCGGCAGTTCTGGCAGCGTGGGCCGTCAGGCAGCCGGTTCGCGACGGGCTTGCGGCGGCCGCAGCCGACACATTCCTCCAGGTTAGCGGGCTGTCTGATCATGCAGTTCGGACACAACGGCCGGCCCTCGGCGTCGCGAGTGGCGGGCTCACGCACGGCGCCGCAGCCGAAGCAGGGGACGGCTGCGTGGTGGGCGAAACAGGCCCGGCAGATCCGCTTGCCCTCCAGCAGCTTGGACAAGGCCTTCACCCCGTGGCAGCGTGGGCAAGCCGGTCGGACAACCTTGGTCGCCCCGGCCTCGACGAGTGCGTCGATGAACCGCAGGGCGGCCGGAGCGGGGGATTCGTAACCGGCACCGGTCAACAGGTCGGGACGGGCGACGACGGCCCAGGCCAGACGTCGCTGGTCGGCGGGCCGGACGGTGGCTCGCCCGAGTGCGGCCAGGACTGCATGGTCATCGAGGTCGGGATCGAGACCCGTGACGAGCTCGGTGAGTTCCTGAAGCGGATCGCCGTCGGTGTCCGGGCAGTTCTGGCAGCGGGGCTCGCCGTGACGGTCCCTGCTGACGGCGCGTCGCTCTTCATGGCATCCCGCGCAGACGGCGGGCTTGTCGAGGCAGGGTGAACAGCCCCAATTCCCGCCTTTGCTGCTGCCGACATAGTGGCAGGAGCGGCCGCACTCGCCGCAGCGGGGCAGCGCAACGTCCTGGGCGCCGGCCTCGTGCAGGGCAATCAAGAGCTTCGCGACGCAGTAGGGTGCCGGTGGCTGCCCGGTCCGCAGTAGTGACGGGTCATCGTGCAGGGCCTGGGCGAGGCTGCGGCGGCCAGCTCGTGCGCGTACGACCGTGCAGACGATGTCGCGGATGAGGTTGGCGTCCAGGTGCTTCTCGACGTTGCCGACGAGGCGCACCACCAGGCCGACCGGGTCCGCCAGGACCTCTTCGGCTGCACCCGTCACCGGTCAACTCCGGTGATGCGGGCTCGCTCTGGCCGAAGGTCACCCATGCCTTCGGAGACCGCGGTCCCGCCTGCGGCGGCCTTCTTCGGCTTCGTCGCGGCACCAGCACCTGTGATGGGCTCGATAAGGTCGTCCATGGTGCAGTCCAGGATGTCGAGCAGAGCCATGAGGATCTTCAGGCTAAGTCGCTCGGGTCGCTCGACGACGAGTCGGTAGACCTGGCTCGTGGAGAGTGTGATGCCGCGTTCCTTCAACGGCGCCAGCAGGTCGGTGGTGGAGAACATCCCGCGGTTCGCCATGGCTTTGCGCAGGTGCCAGCTGTAGTCGAGCTTGGCGACCATGTTCGGTCCCTCCTCGTCAGACCTCGGCGAATGCCGGGGTCAGGGCCCTGGTCAGAGCAGTGTTCATGAAGTCGTCGCTGACGTGCGTGTAGATGGCGGTAGAGCTGTCGCACTCGTGGCCGACCTGCTGCTGGATTATCTTGGGTTGGCTCGCCCGATAGGCCGCTGACCTGTGTGTTCGCGTTGCGGTGTTTGTGCATGACGCAGCAGATGAAGTCACGGGTGCTCGTTTCACCGCAGGCCGATCGTTACTGACCTGGGATTGTTCCCTTCTGTTAATGGCAGGTCACCTCTTTCTAGAGTCGTAGGGCGCTCTCGCAGGTCAGATCGTGCTGTCCGCTCTGGCGTGTTCAAAGGGGTCGAGGTCCTACCTCCAGGCAGACCGCACGGCTCTACTCTCGCATGTCCAGTGGAACGCCGGTTTTCACTCAAACGAGTGAATCTATCTGTCGTCCATCTCTGATGGGCCGCCTCCGGACTTCTGGTGCGGAGTTCACCATTTCAGATCGGACGCGCGTAGACCGTATAGATAGAGGACCGGAATCGGATAGGACGTCCTCGAATTTTCCATAGGGGGCTAAGGGGGGTAGTTGAGCGATGGCTTGAGGTGCTGCTTAGGTCGGTCTGGAGCACCCCTTTCGGGGGTGCGTGCCCTAGACCGGAAGGAAATCTGCCTTGATTCCCATTCAATCTGCTCTGATCGCCGGGATCTTCGTCCTGGCCGCGGCCATCATTGGCCCTGTCACGGCGTATTGCCTGGCCCGGCGTGCCGAGCGCAAGCGCCCGAACACCGAGCCGCCCCAGTAGTGATGCCGGCCCGAAGCTGCTGGTGGCGCTAGGGCGTGTATTGGGTCGTGATCATTGTGTGGTTCGCGTGAGGTGCTTGATCCAGATCATGGAGGCCCGCAGGTGGAGTCCGGCTTGGTAGCTC
>NZ_JBIWLW010000065.1:0-21885 GCF_044766385.1 Streptomyces sp. NPDC102274
CACCGCGCCGGGCCCCCACCATGCCCACCGACCGACACCGCTCCAAACGACCCCGCTCATCCAGCCATCACCCTCAACTGAAACGGCGAGGCTAGTAGAGGCTGTAGTGGTTGAGCAGTACCGCTCCGGAGCCGACTCGGATGCGCTGGGTGCTGCGGACTGCGGGCCGCCACGGCTATGAGAATTTCGGGAGCCTGGGAGGCGAAACTTCGGGCGTCGTGGTGTTCGGCGTACCAGATGCGGTGGTAGCCCAGTTCTTCCGCGTGCCGGGCGGCACTGACGGCGTCGTGGAGGGCTTGCGTCTTGTCGGTGCCGGGAGCCACGGCGGCGAGGAGCAACAGCCCCGGCGTTGCGACGGCGCGATCGGGCGGGCGACGGCGGTTCCGGGTCGGAGGGAGCGCCTGCGCGGGCCGGATCAGGTCCAGGTGGGTGCGTAGTCCTCCTCGTAGCGGGCGCCGAAGCCGCCGTGGGGCAGGATGTCGTCGATGGCGGCCAGGTCGGTGTCGCTCAGGGTGAGGTCGGCGGCCCGGGTGTTCTCCTCGACGCGCTGCGGGCTGCGGGTGCCGGGGATGGGTACGAGGTGCTCGCCCTGTGCGAGCAGCCAGGCCAGGGCCAGTTGGGAGACTGTGGCCTGCTTGGCGGCTGCGAGGGCGGTCAGGCGTTCGACGGCCTCGATGTTCTTCTCGAAGTTGCCGGGCTGCCAGCGGGCGTCGGTGTTGCGCATGTCGGTCGCGTCGTACTGGCCGGCCGGTTTGGCGCCACCGGTGATGAAGCCGCGGCCCAGCGGGGCGTAGGCGACGAAGCCGACACCCAGTTCGTCGAGCGTGGGGAAGAGCTGCTCGACGTCCCGCTCGAAGAGGGAGTACTCGCTCTGCAGGACCGAGACCGGCTGCACGGCGTGTGCCTTGCGCAGGGTCTCGGGGCCGGCTTCGCTCAGGCCGAAGTACTTGACCTTGCCGGCGTCGATCAGTTCCTTGACGGTGCCGGCGACGTCCTCGATGGGCACGTCGGGGTCGACGCGGTGCTGGTAGAAGACGTCGATGTCGTCGACGCCCAGGTGGCGCAGGCTGTTGTCGGCGACCTTGCGGATGTTGTCCGGGCGGCTGTTGAGCGCGATGCCGAACCGCTCGGGGGGTACGGACATGTCGAAGCCGAACTTGGTGGCCAGGACGACTTCCTCACGGAAGTCCTCGACGGCCCGGCCGAGCAGGGTTTCGTTGGCGCCGGTGCCCAGGCCGTAGAACTCGGCGGTGTCGAAGAAGGTGACGCCCAGGTCGTGGGCGCGCCGGATGGCGGCGATGCCCTCCGGGGTGTCGCCGGGACCGTAGGCCATGGTCAGGCCCATGGTGCCGTAGCCGATCTCCGAGACCTCGAGGCCCTGGCTGCCCAGTGTCCTGCGGTTCATGACGTACTCCTTGTGATCAAGGTGAGTGGTTCGGTTCGGATGCCGAAGCGCCTGGTGGGGCCGGCGGCATGGTGTGCGGTGCGGTGTGGACACCACACTCGGTGACGGGACGCAGATGAGGGAGGCCGTGTGAGGGTCGGTGCGCCGCACCTGGGTACGCGCTCCGCCGTGTGCGGCAGGTGCTGCGCGAACGACCGGTCGGCGGGCCGCCCTCTGTGCGGTGTACGGACGACCGTGACGGTGTGCTCTCGCGCTTGCGCTTGGGGTGCGGACGGTCGAGATGCCGTGCGCGGCTGCCTGGCGGTCGTGAGAACGGCCGGCGTTGTGCAGCGGGGGTCCTGCACGGCTCGGGGGAGGCGGGAGGGGAGGGCCATGGAGCCGGATCGCGCCTGACTGGTGCTGCCGGGGTCACCGGCCGTCGGCAGTGGGTGCTGTCCGCTTCTCAGCTCACGGGGCGAGGACGACGTCGGGGCTGCCGGTCGTCCAGTGGATGCGCAGAGTCCGGCGGGAGATGCGCCAGCCGTCGGGCGTGCGCACGAGATCGTCCTCGTAGGTGCCGCCCGTGTGGTAGTAGCCGCTGCCCCTGTGGTGATGGGCGACGATCTGGGTGAACGCGTGTGCTCCCGTGTCCGTGAGTTCGACGCTCTGGGCGCCCAGCAGGTGCTGCGTCGCGTCGAGGCCACCGAACAGCCGGCGGGCTCCTTCGGCGACGGCACTGCCGCCGGTTGTCACGCCGCTGAACTTCTCGCCTTCCGGCAGGTAGGCGGCGAAGACGTTCTGTACGTCGGCGTCCTCGGTGAAGACAGAGGCGACGCGGGTGAAGTCGCGGCGGTCGAGACCGAAGACGTAGGCCGTGAGCAGGGCGAGGATCTCGCTGTGGTCCTGGCGGAGGTCGGGGGTGGCGGAGGCGCTCATGGGATTCCGATCGTGAGAGGGCGAAGCCGGGAAGGGCAGGCGCTCTCACCTGAGATGCAACGAGATCTGTTCCATTTCAGGTGGCCAGTTGCGCATGCGGATGGTGAGCCGGGGGCGGTCGGCATGGTTGCCGGCGTCGCCACCCGCGCTCGGATCTGCCAGTGCGGGCCTCGCGCGGGGGAAGGCGCCGTCGCCCGTTCAGTGGCGTGCGTGTCGGCGTGGAGCATCCGGCACGGTGCTGCTGTGCCGTGGGGGCTGGAGTGTGCGGGGCCCGGCCCGAACGCTGCGGCGTCCGGGCGAGGGGTTCCTGTCGCGGCGCCCGGCAGGTGTTCTCAGATGCCGGCGAGGACGGTGGGGTCGCCCTGGGTCCAGGCATTGTCGACGGTGACGTGCCGGATGACCCACACGTCGCCCTGTCGGGCCAGGTCGACGTCGTAGCGGTTGGTCATCAGGACGTGGCGTGAGTGGTCCTTCCGCGGCAGGTGCTGGCACGCCATGATGCCCTCGAGGTGCGCCGTGTCGCCGTCGAGGCTCACCCGCGGGTTGCTCAGCGAGTGCGTCGTGTCCAGGTGGCTGAGCGAGCCCAGCAGAGCGGTGGCGATGGTTTCCCCGCCCTTGATCGGCGGGTACTCCTGGCCGGCCTTCTTCGTGGCCGGGCCGAAGTCGGCCACCGCGTCGTCCGCGAAGGCGGAGGCGAGCAGTTCCTTGTCGCGAAGGTCGAGGCCTGCGGCGTAGCGGTAGAGGGCCTCCACCGCGGCGAGCTTGTCCTCGGTGGCGGTGGGAGAGGTGCTGTCGGTCGTCGACATGATGCGTCCTTTGGAGGTGGATCGGTTTCATCAGCAACCGTAGACCACTAAACGACAAGTGTCGAATAGTGGTATCGTCGAGAGCGAACCAGCCGAAGGAGTGTCATGTCAGAAGTGGATTTCAGTACTCGGGCAACGCCGGTCCGCGGGCACCGGGGACGGATGCGCGCTCATGCCGCACGGGCTGCCGGGCACCGTGCAGAAGCCCTGGTGCCTTGCGCCGGGCGGATGCCGGCGTCCCGGCCGCCCGTCGCGCCGCGCAGGCGGCCGTTCGGGGCCGAGGGGGTGAAGGCCGGAGGTCAGCCGCAAAGTAGTGTGCGTCCATGGTGAGTGACCAGTCCCCGGCCGTCGAGGCGGATCCGCGTTTCACTCGTTCACGACAGGCCATCGCGAACGCGCTGGCCGAACATATGCAGCGGACGCGGACATGTCCCTCGGTCTCGGCCCTGGCGGAAGCCGCAGGCATCCACCGCGCCACCTTCTACAACCACTTCGACTCGGTGGAAGAGGCCGCGGTGTACGTGATCGCGGGTGATTTCCGAGCTCTTCACGACCTGAACATCAGCGACCGGCACAAGGGCGCTGATCCGGCGGCCGTGGCCGTGGCGACGCTCAATGCCATGCTCGACTCCCTCCGCCAACGCAGGAGTCTGTTCCTGCTGGCGTCGACCTGGCGGTCGTCGAGCGGGCTGATGGGCATCGGCGACCTGCTCCTGGACCAGCTCTACGCTCTGCGGCGCGACCTCGGCGTCGACGAAAGAGAGTCCGGCCCCAACAACTCGGTCGAGGACGTCTACACGGCTTCCGGCGTGCACGGGGTCTTCTCGGCCGCGGTCGGAGGAAACACCGACTGCGACCCGGACGAGATCTCCGTCCGTCTGTACGCCCTCCTGCCCGAGTGGATTCGCCGGCCCCGGGATTCGCTGCCGAACTGACTCTGCTGCACAGCAACGCCGCTGGTCGACACCCGACAGCTTCCTGACGGCTTCTCACGTCCTGGCCCATCCCGAGATTCGCTGTCCGGCCGTCGCCTCTGACTGCCCCGGCCCCGCCGAGCCGGCGCACATCTACAGCGACGAAGTCCTCAACCTGCCCATCGCTCTTCTCCACCGACGGCTTCGTGCTGACCGACGGCTTCGCGCTGGTGGGCCAAGAGGGGCCCCGGCCTGGGCTTTTACCGACTGAACGACTATCAGTCCCCTACCTGGCCGGACTCCTTCGTTCCAAAGCAAGCCCCTCCCGACTTGGGCGTCGACGACCTCGATGCGGCCCAGGCCCGGCTCATCTCCCGGGGAGCCGTCGAAGCCGACATGCAACCGCTCCCCGTGGGCGTCCGCCGTATCCCGGCCGACACACCGACTTCCATGACCGCTCCATCAATCACTGCGACTTCGACGATCCGGCCACCACTTCGGGGCCGAACGCCGAGAGGAGACCCCTACATGAGCATCGCCCTCGTACGAAACCCCGGCGACGGCCAGGACTTCCGTTACTACAACTACGTCATCGAGCAGGTGGCGACGAACGCCGAGACGAGCGGAGCGGTCAGCGTCATGCGCCTGACGGTAGGCCGCGAGGACGCTCCGCCGCTGCACACCCACAGCCGGGAGGACGAGAGCTGGGTGGTCCTGTCGGGCCGTGTCCGGTTCTGGGTCGGATCGACGTCGCTGGACGAGTGCGAGGTGCACGACGCCGAAGCAGGCGCCTACGTCTACGTGTCCCGGCTGGTCCCGCACACCTTCCAGACCGTCACACCGACCGCGGAGGTCCTCGTCATCAACAACCCAGGAGCCATCGAGGGCCTCTTCCACACGGTCGGTCCCGCCGACGCGCGTGCCGACGCCGAGCACACCGACCTGGCGTCGGACTACGGAATCGTGAACCACGACAACCCGCCCCCCGCCTAGACCCGCCCGGCCCCGGTTCCCGGCGCCCGCCAACCGGTCCGTTCGTACGGCACCCCCAACCCGAGCCGCTCTGTCCCCCCTCTCCCACGGTAGGGACGCGGCTCACCGCAGAAAGAGGAGCTCATGAGCCAGAACCTCAAGGACAAGGTCATCACCTACCTCCGCGCGCTGGAGAAGCCCGACTGGGAGACCGCTCGGGCCCTGTGCGCCGACACCGCCACCGTCTGGCACAACGACGGCAAGGGCGACGAGACGCTCGAGGAGTACTTCGAGGCGCTGAGGACGCAGATCGGCTCCTACGAGACGGTCCGCTACGACATCATCCGTCAGCTCTCCCAGCCGGGCGGGGTCCTCCAGCAGCACGTGGTGCACGTGACGGGGAAGGACGGCAGGCGCGGCGCGGTGCACGCCGCGGTCCACTTCGGCTTCGACGACGCCGAACTGATCGACCGCATCGAGGCGTACGCGAACTACATCCCGGTCGACCGGGACAGTTGAGGCGGGGACCGCCCCCGGCCGCCGCTTCCGCGGAATGCGGGGCACACGACACGAGACCGGTTCCAAGGACTCACCCGCCCGGGGGACGCCCGCGCCCAGGGATCGGCTCGGCCGGAGCGCGGACCGGTGTCAGAGAGTGATGCAGAAAGGGTGCCCCGCGGGATCGAGCAGAACGCGCCGTCGACCGGGCATCGGCTGCGTGTCGGCTGCAACGGCTCCCAGAGCGACGAGCCGGTCCTGGGCCGCGTCCAGGTCGTCCACACTCAGGTCGAGATGGGCCTGCTTCGGCACCGAGGGATCCGGCCAGGTGGGGCGCTGGTAACCGTCCACGCGGTAGAAGCCCAGCCCGGGTGAACCCTCCCGGCCCACCAGCGCGAAGCCATCGGTGGAGCGGGTGACGGGCAGACCGAGCGCCGCACTGTAGAAGCGCGCCAGCTCGGCGGGGTCGGGGCAGTCGAAGGTGACGGCCAGGTAGCGGACCGCGGGAACGGGATCGTCTTGCGAATCCATGAAGGACTCCCTCGTCGGGATCACGGCGTCCGGACTTCTCCGGTCGGGAACTGCGGGACCGGCGTGAAGACTTCGAACATGGTGGTGTGCTCGAGCGCTACGGCGGAATGGGGCACTCCGCCCGGGATCCCGAGCGCTTCCCCCGCGCCCAGGACGAACTCCTCTTTGCCGACCACGTACTTCATCCGGCCGGACAGAACGACGTCGATCTGTTCCATCAGGTGGACTTCCTGTTCGCTCGGATCCGCGGGATTGGGGATCACCGTGCCCGCCGCGATCTCCACCTGCAGCACCTGGGCCTTGTCGACGGTCAGAGCCTTGATCATGATGCGGTCTCCGAAGTCGCCCAGCGGCGTCGGTTCCATCTCGTTCCAGATCCGGTGCTGCGGCCGGCCGACTTCGTGTACGGGGGTGTGTTCTGCGGTCATGAGAAGGACGCTACGGCGGAACCAGGACAGCTTCGGTCCTGGTCATGAAGAAGGCTGCTGGGTGTGATCAGTACCTCTGCACGCCTGCTGCGCCTGGTCTCCCTGCTGTCCGCGCGCCCTTTCTGGACCAACGCGGAACTGGCCGGGAAAATGGAGGTCAACGAGCGCACGGTCCGGCGCGACGTGGCCAGACTCCGGGAACTCGGCTACGCGGTCGAATCCGATCCCGGCCCCTGGGGCGGTTACCGCCTGCGGGCCGGCACCCGCATTCCGCCACTGGTCCTCGACGCCGACGAAGCCCTGGCCGTGACGGTCGGGCTCCGCGAAGCCGCACTCGGAGGCGCCCTGGGCGACGACCACTCGGCACTGTCGGCCCTGCTGAAACTGCGGCAGGTCCTACCTCCGAGGGTCGCCGCACGGCTGACCGAAACGGACACCGCCCTGGTCCATGCCCCGCGCACCGACGAACCACAGATCGCCTCCGGCATGCTGCTCGCGCTGACCGACGCATGCCGCCGGGGCGAGCGTGTCACCCTGACGTACCGCGACCGGGAAAGCCGGACCACGATCCGTGAGGTCGACCCCTATCGCCTCGTGCACACGGCGCGACACTGGTACTTCGTGGCCCGGGACGTGACACGAGCGCAATGGCGCACCTTCCGGGCCGACCGCGTCCTGCGGATCCACACGACACGACGGGCCGTCGAGATCTCCGATCCGCCCGACCCCGTACAACTGGTCCGCGATTCCGTCTCGGCCGGCACCTACCCCGTCTACACCACGGTTCGTGTGCTACTCCCCATGGAGCAAGCAGTGCAGCTCATCCCCACCGCGATGGGCGTTCACCGTCCGGACGGGCCCGGAGCCACGCTGATCGAGATCGGCGGCCATACCGCTGACGACCTCGCCCGCTACCTTCTCAGCCGGGCCACGCCTCTGAAGGTTCTGGAACCCGACACCGTACGAGAAGCATTCCAGCGCCGTGTGCAAGAACTGGTGCGGTCGATGTGACACCACTGCCGACGAGCGGTGAGGACGACCACGTCTGCCCGGCGTCCCTTACGCGCCCATGCCGTGCAGGGTCTGCCGCAGGCCGTCGCCGATGCGGTCCATCGTGACCTCGTAGGCCTGCGGCATGTCGATGTCGAGCCGTTCGGCGAGCACGAAGACCCACCACAGGGATTCGGCCAGCTTGTGCCGCAGTTCGGCGTCCACGTCACCGTCGATGCCCCAGGTGCGCTCGGCCGCGAGCACCAGGCGTCCCACGTAGGCGGCGTCACTGGTGAAACCCAGGGCGAGCTCCGGCAGGGTCCAGGTCCTGCCCAGCACGCGCTGCTCGATCCGCTCGTACTGGGCCCGGACCTCCAGCGCCCTGGCGTCAGCCTGAGCCAGGCCGGGTTTTTCGTCATGCGCCGGTGTGGTGTTCATTCGGATCCCTTTCCAGAAAGGTTTTCGATGTCGTTTACGACGCTAGAGGCAGATGTGGACGGGTTCGGTCCTGGTTCGCCGATGTGGTGCACCCGTCTGTCCGCAGACGGGTGACGCGCGTGCCTGATGTGGGGCTCCCGCACTCCGGGTCACGGTGTGTCCGGCGCGGCCAGTTCGAATTCGACCCGGGCGGACTGGACTCCGTTGACCTGTACGGAGATCGCGTGCGGCCCCGGGTGGTAGCGGCGGGTGGTGATCGGCCGGAACGAGTGCTCGCGCGTCACCTCGATGCGCCCGTCCGGCGCGAGGGTGCGGGTGGTGAGCTTGAAGGTCTTGCCCGTCCGGCCGCCGTTGGCCTTGCGGTGGTACGCGATGTAGTCGATCGCCAGCCGCGCCGGTGTGTCTCCGGTGTTGCGGATCGACGCGGTGAACCGTATGCTCCCGCCGAACGGCACGGTGTCGCGGTCCAGCCGGGGCCCGTCGACGTCCAAGACCGCCGGCGGGAAGCCGAGCAGTTCCAGCGCCCCGGGGTCCCCCCGTTTGACGAGTGTGCGCAGTCCGTGGCGCACCAGGCGTTGGGTGGTGGTGTTGGGGCTGTCCAGCCATCGGCGTGCCGTGCCGACGACGATCTCGGGGTGGTCGCGGCTGAGGTCGTTGAGGTGGCTGGCGACCGAGCGGCGTACGTACTCGCTCTCGTCCCGGTACAAGGCGTCTAGGACGGGCACGGTCACGCCGGGGCGGGCCAGGATCTGCGGCACCCGTACCGACCAGGGCAGGTAGGGACGGGTGCCTTCGGAGGCGAGTCTGCGCACCTCGGCGTCCGCCGATCCGGTCCAGTCGCCGACGACGGTGGAGAGCGCCCGGTCGAGGTCGTGCCGCAGCAGCGTCCTGATCGCGAACTCCGAGGACAGGCGTCCGGTGAGGCTCGCGAGCAGTGCCATCGCGTTTCGAAGGAGGCGGCATCGCCCTGCTGGACGGCGCGGGTGGCGACCGCGTCGGTGACCGGCTAGATCAGCCACCCGGTGAAGTGCGGTGCCTGGTCGCGGGCGGTGCGTACGGTTCGGGCGAGGGCGGTGTAGTCGCCCGGCAGGTCCGTCAGCAGTGCCTCGCGCAGCAGGTCGGCGCGCTGCCGCAGGGGCAGCGGGTCGATCTGCCCGGCTGCCGCGCGCAGTGCCGTGAGGCCGGCGTCCGGAGCGGCGATCTGGATGGCGCGTGTGAGGCTCTGCGTGGTGTGGCGGCTGATGAGTTCATCGGCGAACGGCATACCGGCTCCTCCGTCACGCGAGGTGGTGCAGTGCGGTGGTGAGCTGCCAGTCCACGCTGTCGTGGTCGATCGTGGCGTGGACGGGAGAGTCCGCCATCTCGCCGGTGATGCCGGCGGCACCCGCGCGGGCGTGCGGCAGGCTGTCGTAGGCCACGATGTCGATGACACGTCCGTCGTCGGTGGCGACGATGCGGCGCCACAGGAAGCCGGGCTGCCGCTTCAGGTAGGCGTCGATGTCGGCGTTCGCCTTCACGAAGTCGTCCGCGGTGTGGCCCGGAGCCGGGCGCAGGGTGGTGATCTCGAGCGTTTCCGTCATCGTGTGTTCCGCCATGGTGTGGTCCGTTCGGGTCGGGTCGGGTCGGGTCGGGTCGTGGTATCGACGGGGGTCAGCGGACGAAGGCCTTGGCGGCCAGGCCGTTGATCGTGGTGTCACCCTGCTGGAAGCCGACCATGGACTCGATCATGTTGTGCGGGTAGTCCAGGGTGGGCGCGGTGAGAGCGTTCAGTTCGTCGATCTGCTCATCGGTGAGAGTGACGTCGAGCGAGGCGAGGTTGGCCGCCAGCTGCTCCCGCGTCCGGGCACCGACGAGGGTGGACGTCACCTCGGACCGCTGACGGACCCAGGCCAGCGCCACCGCCGCCACGGTCGTACCGAGGCTGTCGGCGATCGCCTTCAGGGTGTCGAGGAGGACGAAGGTGGATTCGTTCAGGTAGGCGGCGGCGTACGCGGTGCGGCCGGAACCGGCCACCTCGCTGGTGGCACGGGAGTACTTGCCGGACAGGACCCCGCTGGCCAGCGGGGACCATGGCGTGATGCCGAGCCCGAAGCGGCGGGCGGCCCCGAAGATCTCGCCCTCGACGCTGCGGGCCAGCAGCGAGTACTCGACCTGGAGAGCGGCGACGGGCTCCCACTCCCGCAGCCGGGCGGTCGTGGCGGCCTCGGCGATCCACCAGGCCGGCACGTTCGACAGGCCGATGGCGTTGATCTTCCCCGCACGCACCAGGTCGGTGAGGGTGGACAGGGTCTCCTCGACCGGGGTGTGCCGGTCCCACTGGTGCAGCCAGTACAGGTCGACGTGGTCGGTGTTCAGCCGCCGCAGGGACGCGTCCAGCTGGGCACGGATCGCCTTGCGGCCCGCCCCGCCGGAGTTGGGGTCGTCGGCGGCCATGTTGCCGCCGAACTTCGTGGCGAGGACGACACGCTCACGACGGCCGGGCCGCTGGGCGAAGTAACGGCCCAGGGTCTCCTCCGAGGCTCCGCCGTTGTACATGTTCGCGGTGTCCACGAAGTTGCCGCCCGCGTCGAGGTAGTGGTCCAGCAGCCCGAACGAGGTCTCGGGGCCGGAACCCCAGCTGCCGTCGTCGAAGTTCATCGCGCCGAAGGCGAGGGGGCTCACGCGCAGTCCGGAGCGGCCGAGGGTGCGGTACGAGGTGAGAGACATGGCATTCCTTCTCAGGAGTCGAGGAGTCGAGGAGTCGAAGAGACAGAGAAACGGAGCAGCGGAGAAGCGAAGAGGCGAAGGCCCGGTGGGGTGTGGACACCACACTGGTCGACAGGACGTGGAAGAGGGAGGCTGTGTGAGGGTGGGTGCGGCACACCCAGGCAGGCTGCCGTCGGCCCGTGTGATCAGACCTCTGTCTCGGGGCGGTCGGGGTGCGCCCAGTGGGTGTGGAAGGCGCCCTGCCGGTCGTTGCGCCGGTAGGTGTGGGCGCCGAAGTAGTCCCGCTGGCCCTGGAGCAGTGCGGCGGGCAGCCGATCGGCTCGCAGGGTGTCGTAGTACGACAGCGCCGCGGCGAAGGCCGGGGTCGGGACGCCGCGGCGGACGGAGGCCGCGACGACCTCGCGCCAGGGGACCTGGGCCGCGGTGACCTCCTTCGCGAATCCGGACTCGGCGAGCAGGCTGACGAGCCGGGGATCGGCCACGTGCGCCGTACGGATCCGGTCGAGGAAGGCGGCGCGGATGATGCAGCCTCCCCGCCAAATACCGGCCACCGCTCCGAAGTCGATGTCCCAGCCGTACGCGAGCGCAGCGTCCTGGATCATCTTGAAGCCCTGGTCGTAGGCGATGACCTTGGACGCGTACAGCGCCTGCTCGACCTGCGACGTGAAGCGCTCGGCCTCCGAGCGGCTCATCGGTATCCGCGTGCCACCGGGCAGCGGGCGGTAGACGGTGCGCAGGGCGGTCTGTCCGGAAGCCGCCCGTGCGAAGGTCGCCTGAGCGACGGCCGTGACGGGGGACGCCAGGTCGAGGGCGGTCTGTACGGTCCAGCGGCCGGTGCCCTTCTGCCCGGCGGCATCGGCGACCACGTCGACGAACGGCTTCCCGGTGCCGGGATCCGTGTGGGAGAGCACCTCGGCGGTGATCTCGACCAGGTAGGACTCGAGGCGCCCCTTGTTCCAGGTGCGGAAGATCTCGCCGATCTCCGCGGGGCTGTACCCGGCGACCTGCCGCAGCAGGTCGTAGGCCTCGGCGATGAGCTGCATGTCGGCGTACTCGATGCCGTTGTGGACCATCTTCACGAAGTGGCCGGCACCGTCGGAGCCGATGTGCGTGCTGCAGGCCTGTCCGTCGACGCGGGCGCTGATGGTCTCGAACATGGGGCCGAGGACGGCGTAGGACTCCTTCGAACCGCCCACCATGACGGAGGGCCCGTCGAGCGCGCCTTCCTCACCACCGGAGACGCCCGCTCCGACGAAGTGGATACCGCGGGCACGCAGATCCGCCTCACGGCGCCGGGTGTCGGCGAAGTGGGCGTTCCCACCGTCGACGATCATGTCGCCGTCGTCCAGCAGCGGGGCGAACTCGTCGATGACCGCGTCCGTGGCCGCCCCCGCCTGCACCATGATCATGAGTCGGCGGGGGCGTTGCAGCGCGGCGACGAACTCCTGGGCGGTCTCGGCCGGTACAAAGGTGCCCTCGTGACCGAATTCCTCCATGAGGGACCGGGTACGCGACGGGGTCCGGTTGTGGACGGCGACCGTATAGCCGTGGCGGGCGAAGTTACGGGCCAGGTTGCGGCCCATCACCGCGAGTCCGGTGACTCCGATGTGCGCGGATGCGTTCATGGTGATCTCTTTCCTTCTCGCCTGGGCGGCGGGAATCGAGGAGGCGTCCTCGGATGTCATGGCTGCGGCCCGTCCATGGCCGCGAGGTAGGTGAAGGCCTGGGCACTACGGCTGCCGGGGACGGGAGCTGCGAGCAGCAGGCGTTGTCCGGGGACGGCCGCCGCGCCCAGGACGCGGCAGGTGAGCGTGATACGTCCGGCTGCGGGGTGGACGATGTTCCTGTACGCGCGATCCAGGCCGACCGCTGCCCTGTCCTGCCATGCCCTGTCGTGCCATGCCCTGTCGTGCCATGCCTTGGTGAAGTCGGCCGACTCGGCGGACAGGTCGGTGACGAGGTCCGCGATCTCGGTGTCGTCCGGCAGCCGGAGGGCGTTACGGCGCAGTGTGCGCAGGGAGCCTGCGACGGCCGACGGCCACTCGGCGAAGTAGTTCCTGGCCTGCGGGTGCGTGAAGAGGATGCGGATCAGGTTCTGATTGCCGTCCGCAAGGCGGGTGCTGTCGACACTGTTGGTCCCGGTGCCGGTGCCGGTGCCGGTGCCGGTGCCGGTGCCGGTGCCGGTGCCGGTGCCGGTGCCGGTGCCGGTGCCGGCGAAGGGAGACAGCAGTGCTTGCGCGTGTGCGTTGGCCGCCAGGATGTCGAAGCAGGGGCTCAGTACGTAGGCCGCTGCTCGGTGGGATGCCTCCAGTAGGTGCAGGAGTTCGGGGTGCACCTGCTCGCGGGTGCTGTCGGGGCGCAGGTTCGGGTTGAGCCCGGCGAGGCGGAACAGGTGGTTTCGCGCCTCCCTGTCCAAGTGGAAGGCCTGGCTCAGAGCTTCGGCGATCCGGGCCGAGGGCTTTCGCTCCCGTCCTTGCTCCAGCCGTTGGTAGTAGTCGACGCTGATGCCCGTCAGGACGGACACCTCCTCCCGGCGCAGTCCTTCGACCCGGCGGTTGCGGCCGCCTGTTCGCAGGCCCACGTCCGTGGGGGTCAAGCGGGACCGGCAGGTTCGCAGGAACTCTCCGAGCGCGTTGTCCCGGCTGTCCTCGCCACGTGTGCCGGTCTGGACGGAACTCGCTGTGTCGTTGCGCTTCAGGAGCTGGACTGCTCTTTGAGGTGGTAGCGGGTGTCGCCGGTGAAGTCGATGGTGATCTCCCGCCGCGCGAAGGACCACGTGCCGTCCCGCCGCTCGAAGCGGTCGCGGTAGCGCCCGCCCGCCACCATCTGCAGCGGCAGCAGGTCGGGCACGGCCTGGAGGATGTTGTAGTACGACCGCGCCTCGGCACTGTCGCCGTCCTCGTCCACCTCGATGAGGATGTTCGTCGTGATGTGCCGGGTGCGCAGGGTCCCGTCGTCGTGGACGACGAGCATCGAGCCGATCAGCTCCTCGATGGCCTTCCCGCCGCGCAGGCTCACGTCACCCGACACGAAGTCCGCGTTCTCGAAGAGTGCGCCGAACTGCGCGAAGTCGCCCTCGTCGACGAGGTGGGAGTAGCGGGCGATGAGGTTCTCGATCTGCCGGGCGCTCGAGATCGAGGGCCTGGGAGAGAACGCGGAAGAGGACATGGCAACGGCCTTTCAGCTGGGGTTTCACTGCGGGTTCCGTTCGCCCTGTCCGGGCGAACACCGTCAGTCTGGTCCCGCGCCGACCGGCGAAGAAGGACGTGTCTACCTGAGTGCCGCACTCCTACCTTCCGCTGCCTTCCGCTCCGCTCCCCGCTGCGGGTCCCGGCCGTCCCGCACGACGTTCCCTACAGGTCCTTGATGTGCGAGTCGCCGACGGCGAGGGCCAGTTCGGGCCCGTAGGCGGAGGAAGGCGACTGGAAGCCGGGCGTGAAGGAGCCGGCCAGGACGCGGCGGGCGATCTCCACGGACGAGAGCTGGGTGAAGCGGTAGCCGGTCGGTGTGTCGATCAGGGCCCGGGCCACGCTGCCGTCCCGGCCGGTGACCTCCGCGACGACCTTGCTGCGTCCCACCTCCCGCTCCTGGGCGGTCGGCCCGTCGGGCAGCGCCGACAGGTCCAGGTCGATCGGGAGCGGCTGCCCGAGCTGGACGTACACCTCGATCGAGGGGACGCCTGTGGCGTAGTGACTGGTGATCAGGTCGCCCATGGACGCGGACACGCACTCCTCCATCCCGTCGTCGCCGAAGTCGAACGAGGCGGTCCTGGGCTCCGGCAGCGTGACGATGTCCCCGTCGGCGCGGACCAGCACGCCCAGGTCGCCGATGCCCTCGGTCGCGCTGATGATGGACCCGCGGGAGAAGAGGTTCAGGCCTTCCGCCTCCTCGGGGGTGGCGCTGAGGAGCTTGAGGGCCAGGCGCAGGCTGACGGGTTCGGCGACGCGCGCGGTGGCGTGGGCGGCCACGCAGTCGCTGGGTACGACGTCCCAGCCGGCTCCGGACATGATCATCACCCCGGCCGCCGCGGCCTCGGCGTGCCGGGAGCGTGCCGTGGCGAAGACGTCGTACTCGGCGGTGGTGTCTAGGTAGTGCACCCCCTGGTCGATGCAGGCGTCCATCAGCGGACGCGCGGTGTGTCGGAAGGGGCCGGCGACGTTCAGGACCACGGTGATGCCCTCGAGCGCTTCGCGCAGGAGCGCGGGGTCGTTGACCGTGAACGTGCGGCTCTCCACGCCGAGTTCCTCACCGAGTGCCGTGACGCGCTCCTGGTTCCGGCCGGCCACGACGACGTCGAGGCCCGAGTCCTTGGCGTGCTCCGCGACGAGACACCCGGTGTAACCGGTGGCTCCGTAGACCAGCAGGCGGGGGGTGGCGGACATGGTGTGCTCCCGTTCGAAGGTGACAGCTGAAAGGTGACGGCTGAGGAGGTGACAACTGAGGAGGCAGGGCCGTCCGGGGCGGTGACACACCTCGGCGGCGTGTGCCTCGCATCCAGGCTAGGAGCAGATCCGGACACCTACGGTCCTGGTCTCTCGCAGGTCCTGCGGTCGCGACCCTTCACCGGCCGGTGCCCGACATCCCGGATAGGTTCGTGCCGTGATCGCTACCTCTGCCCGGCTGCTGCGGCTGGTGTCTCTGCTCTCGAGCCGGCCGACCTGGTCCAACGCGGAGCTGGCACGACAACTGGACGTCACCGAGCGCACGGTGCGTAGGGACATCGACCGGCTGCGCGAGCTCGGCTATGGCGTGGAGTCCGTACCGGGCCCGGGCGGCGGTTACCGGTTTGGCGCGGGCAACCGCATGCCGCCGCTGAACCTGGACGACGACGAGGTGTTCGCCGTGGCCGTGGCGCTCAGGGAAGCCGCCCACGGCGCGGCGCTCGGCGCCGACCCGGCGGCGCTGTCGGCCCTGCTGAAGCTGCGGCAGATCCTGCCCGCCCGGATGGCCAGGCGGCTGGCCGGTCTGGACGACACCGTCGAACACACCGCGCGCTGCGAGACCCCGCGGGCGTCCGCGGACGTGCTGCTGATGCTCGCCTCCGTGTGCCGGGCCTCCGAGCGCACCACGCTCACCTACCGCGACATGCACGGCGCCACGACCGTCCGGTGCGTCGACCCGCACCGCCTGGTGTACACCGGCGTCCACTGGTACTTCGTGGCCCGCGACGTCGAACGCGCGGCGTGGCGGACGTTCCGTGCCGACCGCGTGGTCGAGGTCGAGTCCACCGGGCAGGTCGTCGACCTGTCGGACGCCCCGGACGCCGCGCAGATGGTCTCCGACACCATCACCCGCACCGGGTACCCCTTCTTCGCCCGTGTCCGGCTTCCGCTGTCCTACGACGACGCGCGCCGGCTGGTGGCCCCCATCGTCGCCACCCACGAACCCGACGGGCCCGACCGGACGGTCATCAGCATCGGCGGCTCCGACCCCGACCAGCTCGCCGGCTACCTCCTCGGCCTGCGCACACCGCTGGAAGTCCTGTCACCCGACTCCGTCCGCGAGGCACTGCTCGCCCGCCTCGACATGCTCTACCGCGGCAACAAGGAGAGCCGGGCGGGAGCCGACGGGCAGCGCTGACGATCAGAGGGGCATCGCCGACGGCGCAGTCCCACGTGGAGCGGGAGCAGAGCTAAGACTGGGACGGGGAGCGGGGGGCGAAGCTTCGGCGCTCCTTCGTCGCGGCGAAGGAGCATCGAAGGGTCGTCACCCGGTGTTCGCGCCGCGCTCGGCCGGCGCAAGGAGGGACGCGATCGCCGCGGCGCTGACGCTGCCGGGCTCAGGAACGCCGACCAGGAGCTGCTGTCCTGGAGCGTCATGGACGTCGAAGGTCTGGTACGTCAGCTCGATAGGCCCCAGCCCGCAGTACGAACACCTTGAACGCGCGGGACATGTTCTCCACCTCGTTCTCCTGCCACAGGCGCCGGAACTCCGGTTCCGCCTGCGACAGCTCGGACACAAGGTCGTGGATGCCGGGGTCGTCGGGGAACCGGCCCGCGTGCAGCCGCAGCGCGTGCACCGTGGCGCGCGCCACCACGGGCCACTCGACGAAGACCTCGCGCGCACGGGGGTGGCGGAACAGCACGTGCACCATGTTCGGGGTGCCCTCGAAGGGTGCGAGGAGTGCGGAGGCGACGGCGTTCTTCGCGAGTACGTCGAAAGCGGGGCTCAGCACGTAGGCCGCGGCCGCGGGGAAGGCGTCCAGCAGGTGCAGCAGGGAGGGATGGACCAGGTCTCGGCCGGCGGCCGGGGTGAGCGCGGGATGAGGCCGGCCAGCCGGAAGAGGTGGATCCGCGCGTCCGGTGTCAGCCGCATCGCCCGCCCCACCGCGTCGACGACCTGAGGTGAGGGGTGGCGCTCGCGTCCCTGCTCCAGGCGGGCGTAGTAGTCGGCGCTCACGCCGGCGAGGACGGCCACTTCCTCCCGTCGCAGGCCCTTGACCCGGCGGCTGCCGCCGCCGGCGGGCAGGCCCACGTCGGCCGGTTCGGTGCGGGCGCGGTTCGCGCGCAGGAAGGCGCCCAGTTCGTTCTGTGGCTGCTGCATTTTCCGACCTGGTGACTGAGGTGAACGGGCAGGTGTGCCGGGACCGGCGGTGCGACGGGGCTCCGGCTATTCGGTTCCTCGCCCGTCCGCCAGGACGGTGGGAACCGTCCGCATCAGATGGTCACGCACCATGGCCGGGTCGTCCAGGTCTCCCCCTGCCATCGCCCCGTCCCGCAGGAGCACCAGCACAGAGGTGGTGTGTTCGCTGTCGGTGCAGCCCGCGGCGGTCACCAGGTTCAGGACGGTCTGCCGGAACCAGATCCGGTGGGCCTGGACAGCCCGCCGTACGGGATGGTCGGGGTCGTGGTACTCGGCGGCGGCGTTGATGAACGGGCAGCCGCGGAAACCGGGTCCGCAGATCTCCGCCCCGATGCCCGCCATCATCATGACCAGCAGAGCCTCCGGGTCGGCGCTCGAGCGGAACGCCTCCGTCACCACGGACCTGATCTGCTGGTCGCGCTGCTCGACATGGGCGAGCACGAGGTCTTCCTTGCTGGGGAAGTAGCGGTAGAAGGTGGCCCTTGTGACCTGGGCCTCGGTGATGATGCGGTCCACGGCGACATGCCGGATGCCGTCGGCGTAGAAGATGCGGGAGGCCGTCTCCAGGAGCCGGGCTCGGGCCGGAGACGCTGTCACGGAGGCTTGGGGCGAGGTCACGTAACCACCATACCGGAACGACCGTTCTGCCAGCTCAGAAGCGGGAAGCGTTCCTTTACGACCTCGCCATCACGTCCCCCATCTGCCAACTTCCTGGATTCTGCGGCTTCCAGTGACTCGTTCATCACGTTGACCCTCACGAGAGCGCGCGCTACGGTCGCCATCAGACAGAACATTCTGTCTAGTGGTGAGGCTCGCCGAGTCTCCTCATGCCCTTTGCAGAGAAGGCACACCATGTCCCGACGTCACACCCAGCCCATACGCCGTACGCGCCGCGCGGTTCTCGCGGTCGCCGGCGCGGCAGCCCTGGCCGCCGCGGCTGTCCCGGCCGTCGCCAGCAGCGCTTCCGGCGACGGGAAGACCGCCGCGGTCGGCGCCACGGCCGCGCACTCCTCTCCGAAGCCGACCGTCCTGCTCGTGCACGGCGCCTGGGCCGACTCCTCCAGCTGGAGCCCGGTGATCGACCGGCTGCAGGCCCAGGGCTATCCCGTACAGGCACTCGCCAACCCCCTGCGCGGACTCTCCTCGGACGCGGCCAACGTCAAGAGCCGGATCGAGAGCATCGAGGGCCCCGTCGTCCTGGTCGGACACTCCTACGGCGGCGCCGTCATCAGCGAGGCGGCCGCGCAGGAGCCCAACGTGAAGGCACTCGTCTACGTGACGGCCTTCGCACCGGACAAGGGCGAGACGATCGGCGCGCTCGCCGCCAAGGACCCGGGCTCCCACGCCACCCCGGACGCGCTGAACCCCGTCCCCTTCGACGCGGGCAACGGGGCGAGCGGCGTGGACCTCTACATCAAGCCCGACAAGTACCGTGACGTCTTCGCCGCTTCCCTGTCCGCACGCAAGGCCAACAGCCTTGCCGCCGTGCAGCGGCCGGTCAGCGCCGTGGCGCTGGAAGAGACCGCGACAGATGCCGCCTGGCGGGACATTCCCTCCTGGTACCTGGTCACGCGTCAGGACCACGCCCTGCCCCCGGCCACCCAGCGCTTCATGGCGAAGCGCGCGCACGCGCACACCAGCGAGGTCGACGCTCCCCACGCCGTGATGCTCACCCGCCCGGACACCGTGACCGGCCTGATCCGGCAGGCGGCGACAGCCACCCGCTGAACGGCATGACATCGAGAACAGCACAGACGGCACAGACGGCACAGACGGAGACGCAATGGCGGGCTCGATAGAAACAGGAAGTGCGGCACCGGAGTTCGTCCTGCACGGGGGCGTGCTGAAGGGCGGTGAGTTCACCCGTGGGACCTACCTGCTCGATGCCGCACGTGAGCACCCCCTGGTCCTCGCCTTCTATCCGCAGGACAACTCGAGTGTCTGCACCAAGCAGTTGTGCTCCTACTCGAGCGGGCTGGAACAGTTCACGAAGCTGGGCGCCGAGGTCTGGGCCATCAGCCCTCAGGACATCGAAAGCCACGAGGAGTTCGCTCGTACGAACGACTTCCGCATGCCCCTGCTCAGCGACCCCGACCGCATCGTGGCGAAACTCTTCGGCGTCGCGGATCCGGGTGTCGGCCTGCGGCGCTCGGTGTTCCTGATCGCTCCCGGGGGACGGATCGCGTGGAAGCACGTGGCGCTCGTCGGCCTCACCTGGCAGCCCATGGAGAAACTCACTGCCGAACTCGCGCTGCTCTGAGAGGTCGGCCGGCACCATGCCGACGCGCCCCTGCTGCGATGGCTGTCGTACCCATCGCAGCAGGGGCGCCGCCATTGCAAGCCGGCTTGTGGGCAACCCTTCGCCACGAGTCCGGAGTCTCCTCGCTGTCGTGTTCAAGACTCGGGCACCCCACTTCCCGAAAGCACCAGGTCAAGCGCCGGTGACCACGCCCGGCTCGCCCGTGGTCCACGAGGTGTGCAGTACGCGGCGATCGATACGCCACCCGCTGTCGGTCCGGACGAAGAAGTCCGTATAGGTGCCGCCGGTGTGGTAGAAACCCGCACCACGGTGGTGGTGGGCGATGATCTGCGTTTGCGTACGCACCCCGCCGTCAGTGAGCTCGTTTCATCCTGAAGTTGCTGGTCACGGGTCTGGTGTGGTGGTGGTTGGGTGTACTCGTGCTGGCAGGGGGGCATGATCGTCGGGCTTGATCGTCCGTCAGCGGGTGGTCTGGAGTTGCGTCAGCACCAGCAGGGCCCGCAGCAGCGTGGTCGCGTATGCCGCGCTCATGCGGACCTTCGTCAGCACGCGCCATGCCTTGAGGTCGGCGAAGCCGTGTTCGTTGGCCGCGCGTTCGCGGCTGACCAGCCGGTTTGCCTCCTTCTGGGCGGCGGTCAGCGGCCTGCCGCGGGCAGCTTTGCGACCAGTGATGATCACCGGGTCGTCGGGGTCGTCATCCAGGCCGACGAAGCCGAGGTCGGCGATCGCGCCCAGGCCGGCCTTGCGTAACTGGGCGGTGATCTTGTTGCGGCGGGCGGTGGTGATCTCACTCGAGCGCCCCGGAGCGGCCGCCGAGATCCACACGAGGTTGCCCCTCTCGTCGGTCAGCGCGAGGAAGAGCAGACCGTGAGCTTTGTGTTTGCCCGAGTAGTTGGGCCGGTCCTCGTCCCCGGTGCGTCTGCGGGTGCGGACCAGGGTGCCGTCGAGCAGCACGATCGCACTGCCGGCCTTCGCGATCTTCTTCAGGGCGCGGTCCAGCCGCGAGGCCTGGGCGGCGAGCAGTTCGATCACCTCGAGCACCCAGCGCCGCAGGGTGGCGGCGGAGATGTCGTTGCCGCCGGCCAGATCACAAAGACGCTGGTCATGGCGCAGGAAGGCGAAGACCAGCAGGGCCTGCCGTCCCGGGTTGAGCTTGCGCCAACGCGAGTCGATCGCGTTGCGCCGCGCCCGGATCAGGCCCGCGACGTGTGTCACCACGCTGCTGGACAGGGGAAGTCTGACTCGGTAAACCAGTGGGTGTGCGCCCTCGGCCGGGCTGTTGTTGTTCGTCACACAACGCCAACACCCGCCGGGGCCACGCTGTTACGGCCGGATCCGGCCTTACCGGCACCCACAGTGCCGGCGCGGGATCAGCCCGGCATCGTGAACAGGCCCGGCGCCGCCTCGCGCAGCCAGCCCCGGTCGGCCAGGCGCTTCATCCGCGCGCGCATCGCTTCCACCTTGCGCGGCTCGGTCCCGATACCGAGGCGTTCGCACATCTGCTTGCACCGCACCGGGCCACCGACAGCGGCCACATTCTGCAGCACCCGCTGGTACTCGGCCGACAGATCCCCAGGTCCGGCCGCATCCCTGCGGTGGGGCACCACCCGCCCCGGCTCCACGACCGTGGCCGTGGTCGTGGCCGAATCATCGTCCCCGGCCGCCTCCCCGGCTGCCGCGTCCTCGGCAAGCAGTTGCGCAACGACCTGCTCCGCCGCGGCAACGCGGGCCAGCTCCGCTTCCGCCTCCGCCAACTGCTTGCCCAGCAGTTCGGCTGTTCAGCGAGGTAGGCGCGGCGCGCGCCGATCCGCTGCAGTATCGGGTCCACCGATCCCCCTGCCGTCCGCGTGACGCTTCCGACACGGATCGTAGGCGCACCCGTACCCGGCGCGCAGGCAGAACAGGCAGTCACCCAAGGACCCCTGACGGACGATCAAGCCCGACGATCATGCCCCCCCTGCCAGCACGAGTACACCCAACCACCACCACACCAGACCCGTGACCAGCAACTTCAGGATGAAACGAGCTCAGTCATACGCCCGGCAATGACGGGCATAGCAGCCACGGGGCGCCTGCTGGGTGGCGTCCCGCTTCGCGTCCTTCACCGCGGCGTCCTTCGTCTTCCCGGAGCCGGCGCCCCAGAGGTGGCCGGTGCAGTGCGAGCCCTTGCCCTCGATGTTGCACTTGGCCTTGCACTTCCATGCACGACCGTCGAGGTCGTTCTGGTTGACCGGGTCACCGGGATAGCCGTAGCGGTTGGCTCCGCCGCCGCGGACCGGGTCGACGGACAGGAACCGTCCGGTGGTGAAGTTGTAGAGCCGTACACCCATGAGGGTGTGCCCGGTGACGGTCTCGGAGGCGTCCACCGACTGGCTGTCGATGATCCCGGCACTGGGCTCGGCCCTGCGGCCCGTGCGCTCCCTCGCCGTCCGGCGCAGGC
>NZ_JBIWLW010000066.1:0-20952 GCF_044766385.1 Streptomyces sp. NPDC102274
CCGATCTCGGTGTCGCGTCCGGCAATGGCAAGGGCCAGATCTTCGTCAAGGGCGAGGTCATCAAGACCGTCCCGGAATCGAAGATCGTGGAGACCTTGATCGACGAGGCGATGAAAATCGCCGAATCCATGGCGGACGCGGGGGTTACCTCGGGGACACCCGCCGTCACCGTGAGCTGAAGAAGCATTCCGAGAGGGGGCCCGAGCGTGTCAGTCTTGGAGCATATCCGGGGGCCGCGCGATCTCAAGGCGCTGAGTGAAAGCGACATCGGTGAACTGGCCGAGGACATCAGACAGTTCCTGATTCAGGCGGTCGCCAGAACCGGCGGCCATCTCGGGCCCAATCTCGGGGTGGTGGAGCTGACCATCGCCCTGCATCGGGTCTTCGATTCGCCCGTCGACCGAATTCTGTGGGACACCGGCCATCAGAGCTATGTCCATAAACTTCTCACCGGCAGACAGGACTTCTCCAAACTGCGCGGCAAGGGCGGCCTTTCCGGCTATCCCTCACGCGCCGAGTCCGTACACGATGTCATCGAGAACTCGCACGCCTCGACCGTGCTCGGCTGGGCCGACGGACTCGCCAAGGCACGTGAGGTGCTCGGCGGCGAGGACCATGTCGTCGCGGTCATCGGGGACGGTGCGCTCACCGGCGGGATGGCCTGGGAGGCGCTGAACAATATCGCCGCGGCCAAGGACCGGCCCCTGATCATCGTCGTCAACGACAATGAACGGTCCTACGGTCCGACGATAGGCGGACTCGCCGATCATCTCGCCACTCTCCGTACCACCGACGGCTACGAGACCGTCCTGGCCTGGGGCAAGGACGTACTCCAGCGCACCCCCGTGGTGGGCCGGCCGCTGTACGGGTCACTGCACGGCGCGAAGAAGGGGTTCAAGGACGCCTTCGCCCCGCAGGGCATGTTCGAGGACCTCGGCCTCAAATACGTCGGACCCGTCGATGGCCATGACACCGCCGCCCTTGAATCGGCGCTGCGGCGCGCGAAACGCTTTCACGGGCCTGTGCTGGTGCACTGTCTGACGGAGAAGGGGCGCGGCTACGCGCCGGCGCTGGAGGACGAGGCGGACCGCTTCCATACCGTCGGTGTGATGGATCCGCTGACCTGCGAGCCGCTGGCACCGCCGAGCGGTCCGTCCTGGACCTCGGTGTTCCGCGACGAGATCGTCGCGATCGGCGAGGAGCGGCCCGATGTCGTGGCGATCACGGCGGCCATGCTGCACCCCGTCGGGCTGACGGAGTTCGCCGAGCGCTTCCCGGACCGGGTCTGGGACGTGGGGATCGCCGAGCAGCACGCGGTGGTCTCCGCGGCGGGGCTCGCCACCGGAGGGCTGCATCCGGTCGTCGCCGTCTACGCCACGTTCCTCAACCGCGCCTTTGACCAGTTGCTGATGGATGTCGCCCTGCACCGGTGCGGCGTCACGTTCGTACTCGACCGGGCCGGGGTCACCGGGGTCGACGGGGCCTCGCACAACGGCATGTGGGACATGTCGATCCTTCAGTGCGTACCCGGACTGCGGATCGCGGCGCCGCGCGACGCAGGACAGCTGCGGGCGCAACTGCGCGAGGCGGTGGCCGTGGACGACGCGCCGACGGTCGTCCGGTTCGCCAAGGAGCCGGCGGGCGCCGAGATCCCGGCCGTCGGGCGCGTGGGAGGGATGGACATCCTGCGCCGCGCGGTGGACGCGGAGGTGCTGCTCGTATCGGTGGGGGTGCTCGCGCCCGTGTGCCTCCAGGCGGCGGATCTGCTCGCGGAGCGCGGTATCGGCTGCACGGTGGTCGATCCCCGATGGGTCAAGCCCGTGGACGAACAGCTCGCCCCGCTGGCGGAACGGCACCGGCTGGTCGCGGTCGTCGAGGACAACAGCCGCAGTGGCGGGGTGGGTTCGGCCGTCGGACTGTCGCTGCGTGACGCCGGGGTGGACGTACCGCTGCGGACCTTCGGCATCCCCGAGGAGTTTCTCGCCCACGCCAAACGGGGTGAGGTACTGGCCGACATCGGTCTCACCCCGGTGGAGATCGCGGGACGGATCAGCGCCGCTCTGGTACGCGACGAGAGCCGGGCACGTGTGGGGAGGCCGGCGCGCGAGCAGAGCCCGGCAGGCAAGGAGAGCGCGGCAGGCAAGGCGAGCCCGGCAGGCAAGGAGAGCACGGAATGACCGAGCCCGCGGGCTTCGACCTGTCGCGACTGCTCGCCGAGCGCGGTGCCGAGCGCTACGAGCTGCACACCAAGCACCTCAACCATCAACTGCCGCGCATGCTGCACACCATCGGCTTCGACCGGTTCTACGAGCGGGCCGAGGGAGCCTACTTCTGGGACGAGGACGGCAACGACTATCTGGACATGCTCGCCGGCTTCGGCGTCATGGGTCTCGGCCGGCACCACCCCGTCGTACGCAAGGCGCTCCACGACGTCCTCGACGCTTCGCTCGCCGACCTCACCCGCTTCGACTGCCAGCCGCTGCCCGGACTGCTCGCCGAGAAGCTGCTCGCCCACTCCCCGCATCTGGACCGGGTGTTCTTCGGCAACAGCGGTACGGAAGCGGTGGAGACGGCGCTGAAGTTCGCGCGGTACGCGACCGGGAAGCCCAGGATCCTGTACTGCTCGCACGCCTTCCACGGGCTCACCACGGGCTCGCTGTCGGTCAACGGCGAGGACGGCTTCCGGGACGGCTTCGCACCGCTGCTGCCCGACACCGCCCTCGCGCTCGGCGATCTCGACGGGCTGGAGAGGGAGCTCAAGCGCGGTGACGTGGCCGCCTTCGTCGTCGAGCCGATCCAGGGCAAGGGCGTCCACGAGACGCCGCCCGGTTTTCTGCGCGCCGCCCAGGAACTGCTGCACAGGCACAAGGCGCTGCTCATCGTCGACGAGGTGCAGACCGGCCTCGGCAGGACCGGGGACTTCTACGCGTACCAGCACGAGGAGGGGGTGGAGCCGGATCTCGTCTGTGTGGCCAAGGCGCTCTCCGGCGGTTATGTACCCGTCGGCGCGACCCTCGGCAAGGACTGGATCTTCAAGAAGGTCTACTCCTCGATGGACCGGGTGCTGGTCCACTCGGCGAGCTTCGGATCCAACGCCCAGGCCATGGCCGCGGGCCTGGCCGTGCTGTCCGTGATGGAGGACGAGAATGTCGTGGCCAACGCTCGGGCCACCGGGGATCTGCTCCGGTCACGGCTGGCCGCGCTCGTCGACCGGTATGAGCTGCTGTACGAGGTACGCGGCCGTGGCCTGATGATCGGCATCGAGTTCGGCCGGCCGAACTCGATCAAGCTGCGCGGTCGGTGGACCATGCTCCAGGCTGCCCGCAAGGGGCTCTTCGCGCAGATGGTGGTCGTACCGTTGCTCCAGAAGCACCGGATCCTCACCCAGGTCTCCGGCGACCATCTGGAAGTGATCAAGCTGATCCCGCCGCTGACCATCGAGGAGCGGGAGGTCGAGCGCTTCGTGGACGCCTTCACGGCGGTCATGGACGACGCCCACGGCGGTGGTGGACTGATGTGGGACTTCGGCAGGACCCTGGTGAAGCAGGCCGTGGCCAACCGATAGCGGGAGTGCCGAACTTTTGCCTCCGGGGTAAGAAATTTGCCCCGGAGGAAAGTTCCTGGCGCAATAGAGGTATGAGCACACCTCCCGCCGGAGAGGCCGCCGAAGATCTGCCCGGCCGGCTGCCCGATGTCGCACCCCGCCTGCGCGAGCTGCGCCGCGACCGGCGGCTCACCCTGGAGACCGCCGCCCGGCGGGCCGGGCTCTCCCCGGCCCATCTCTCCCGGCTGGAAACCGGCCGCAGACAGCCGTCGCTCCCGATGCTGCTGAGCCTCGCCCGTACCTACGGTACGACCGTCTCCGAGCTGCTCGGGGAGGTGCCGCCGGAGCGCGATCCCATCGTCCGGGCGGGCCGGACGGAACCGGTCGAGGCCGACGGCTGGACGTACCACCAGGCGGGCGGCTCGGGGCGGGCCATGCAGCCGCTGCGGCTCCAGGTCCCGTACGGGGCGCAGGGCGACCTCGTCCGCGTGCACCCGGGTGAGGAGTGGCTCCATGTCCTCGAAGGGCGGCTGCGGCTGACCCTCGGAGACGCCGTACACGTACTCGACCCCGGGGACAGCGCGCACTTCGACTCGCTCACCCCGCACCGGATCGCGGCGGCCGGACCCGAGGGGACCGAGCTGCTCTTCGTCCATACCCTGCTGCAGAGCCCCGCCGCCGAGCTGTGCCTCGGCGCCGGGGCCCATCGCCGCTGACCTGCTGAGAGAGGTCTGCCACCATGCCCGAGTCAGAGAACCCCGTGTCGGAGAACCCCGTGTCGGAGAAGCCCGCGCCCGGTCATGTCATGAAGGAGGAGGGGAAGTTCCCCCGCGGGCTGGTCATCCGGCTCGTCGCCTACCTGATCGCCGGCCATCTCTTCGCGGCCTTCCTCTATCTGGTCTTCGAGATGGGCGCGCGGGGGTAGTGGCTTGGAGGTGGTGGCTCGGGGGTAGCGGCTTTCCTTCGAGGCCGCGGCTCCCCCCTCCGCTATCCCCGCTGTCGCCGTCGCTCGCTCAGCCCTGGTCGAGGAGGCGGGTGCGGAGCCGCTCGCGGGTCTCGGGGGCGAGCCCGAGACCCTCGGTCAGATAACGGTCGGTGGTGCCCCAGGTCTTCTCTATGGTCTCGAAGGCCGCCGCGAGGTACTCGGCGCGCGCGTCGAAGAGCGGACTGAGGAGCTCCATCACCTCGGGGGACATCCCGGTGGGGGAGTTGTCGCTGCGGCGGATCGGGTAGCGGCGGTGCGGGTCGTTCGACTTGAGATAGTCGGCCTCGATCGCCTCGGGTTCCACCCCGACGGCGAGCAGGGACACCGCGATGGAGAGCCCCGCCCGGTCCTTGCCCGCCGCGCAGTGCATGAGCGCGGGGACGCTGTCCTCGGCGAGGGAGTGCAGGACGCGGCTGTGCTCGGCGGTGCGTTCCGTGATGATCGTCCGGTACGAGTCGATCATCCGGGTCGCCGCCCTGCCTTCCGAGAGGAGTGAGCGCAGCTGGTCGAGATCGCCGTCCCGCACCATCAGCCAGAACTCGGCGCCGTCCGCCGGATCGGTGAGCGGCAGGTTCACATTGCGTACACCGGTCAGCTCCACGTCCGCGCCGTCGAGCTTCAGATCCGCGGCGTTACGGAAGTCGAAGATCGTGTGGAGGCCGAGGGAGGAGAGGAAGGCGGCATCGGCAGGGGTGGCGTTGGCGAGGTGTCCGCTGCGGAAGAGCCTGCCGTGGGCCACCCGCCGGCCGTCCGTGGTCGGCAGCCCGCCCACGTCGCGAAAGTTGCGCACGCCGGACAACTCGGGCTCTGTCGACGGGACCTGCGGCAGCTGCTGCGTCACGGCGTGCTCCTCCGTGTCTGCCGTCGGCGCGGCTCGCCGACGATGTCGACTTCCGACCCTACGACATTTGTTCCTCAGGCAACCTGTTGCAATCAGCCCAGCCCCGGAGGGGCCAGAAGCGCATTATTCGGACACCTCGCGCCGAGGAATATGACCCATATGCCTATCTGTCCGGAATGGGTGATTCCGCATAACCTGCCCCGGTCGCAGGGGAGATGGGCTCGGGACCGTGAGCAGGATCATATCTGTGACGTTGCGTGGTGGTAGCGGGAAGGGAAATTGCTGCCCTGTAAGGAAATTGGAGATCTGAATCCACGCAGGGTGACCGGATAACCAGAACGATATTTGAAACGGGTGCGATCGCGGGAATACAGCATCTTGTTCCGGCCGTCCGACTCGCTTACCTTCAGCCTCAATCCGAGCGGATCGCCGAATCCTGCCGCCGCTTGGAATTCGCATCCATCCATCAACGCGTGGCAGGAGCGGGGGAACCAGGTGATACGCCGATCCGGAACTCCGGGCGGCTCGGGGTGAAGTCGCGCATCTCGCGCGGCCGGGCATCTCCAGCCCGAACCCGACAGCTCACCTCGCAGGCGCCGGAGAGGAATTCGCCATGCCCGCGAAGGGTAAGCACCGCCGTTCCAAGACCAACCCGATCTCGCGTGGATTCATCGCCGCCGGCACGGGTGGCGCAGCCATCGCGCTTCCGCTCCTCGGCGCCACCGGCGCGCACGCCGCGGAGAAGGCCGCCCCCGCCGCCGCTCCGCAGGCCGTCTCCGCCTCGGCACACACCGCCGCCACCAAGGTCGCGAGGAACTACACCGTGGTCGCCGGGGACTATCTCTCCAAGATCGCCGTCGAGCACCATGTCCGGGGCGGCTGGCATCGGCTGTATCAGGACAACCGCGAGGCCGTCGGCGACAACCCGTCGCTGATCCACCCCGGCCTGAAGCTGACCCTCGGCGCGAGGGCCGCGGCGAGCACCTCGTCCGAGGCTCCCGCGGAGTCCTCCAGTTCCTCGGCCGACTCCAGTTCCTCGTCGGACTCCGGCTCGTCGTCCGACTCCGCCTCCTCGGCCGACCACTCTTCGTCGAGCGGCTCGACGGACGAGTCCGCCACCTCGACCGCCGAGCAGGACCCCACCGCCGACAACGCGGCGCAGAGCACCGGTTCCGGCTTCAACGCGCCGGTCGACGGACCGACCTCCACGCCGTACCAGGCCGCCGGCTCCAGCTGGGCCAGCGGCTACCACACCGGTGTCGACTTCACGGCGGCCTCGGGCACCCCCGTCAAGGCGGTCACCGACGGCACGGTCGTGACGGCCGGCTGGGGCGGCTCGTACGGCAACCAGGTCGTCATCCAGCACAGCGACGGCATGTACTCGCAGTACGGCCACCTGTCGTCCCTGGACGTCTCCGAGGGCCAGAGCGTCAGCGCGGGCCAGCAGATCGGACTCTCCGGTGCCACCGGCAACGCCACCGGACCGCACCTGCACTTCGAGATCCGTACCGGCCCCGACTATGGCTCGGACGTCGACCCGGTGGCCTACCTCCGGCAGAATGGCGTCGACATCTGATTCGTCGGATCACGTCAGCCCATTCCGCTGCCCGGCACTTTCCGTGCCGGGCAGCGGTGGTTTTCGCCTATTCCCGCTTGGCTGAAAATTGACCGATGGCATATCTCACCCGGCGTCAACCCCTCCTTACGGTCGCGTAGGTCACATCTGCCGGTGAATGATGTGGTGCTGTGGCAGACGATTCGAGATCAAGAAGAAATGGCGTACTCGGGTCGTACGCGGCGATCGGCGACAGCTTCACCGAGGGGGTGGGAGATCCGGGCCCCGACGGGATGTATGTCGGCTGGGCTGACCGGCTCGCGGTCCTGCTCGCCGACCAACTGCCGGTCTCGGGTGCGACGGAGAGCACCCCCCACGGCGATTTCCGGTACGCCAATCTCGCTGTGCGCGGCCGGCTCCTCGACCAGATCGTCGACGAACAGATTCCGCGCGCGAAGGAACTCGCCCCGGATCTGGTGACGTTCTGCGCCGGCGGCAATGACATCATCCGGCCGGGCACCGACCCCGACGATGTCGCCGAGCGTTTCGAGCGGGCCGTCGCCGATCTCTCCGGCGCCGTCGGCACGGTCATGGTGACCACCGGCTTCGACACCCGGGGCGTGCCCGTGCTGCGCCATCTGCGCGGCAAGATCGCCACGTACACCGCCCATGTGCGGGCCATCGCGGACCGCTACGACTGCCCGGTGCTCGATCTCTGGTCGCTCAAGTCCGTCCAGGACAGGCGTGCCTGGGACGGCGACCGGCTGCATCTGTCGTCCGAGGGGCACACGCGCGTCGCGCTGCGCGCCGCGCAGGTGCTCGGCCTCGATGTGCCCGCGGACCCGGACCAGCCGTGGCCGCCGCAGCCGCCGCGCGGGACGCTGGAGGTGCGGCGCGACGACATCCACTGGGCGCGCGAGTATCTGGTGCCGTGGATCGGGCGGCGGCTGCGCGGCGAGTCGTCCGGCGATCACGTCGAGGCGAAACGCCCGGACCTTCTGCCCCTCAAGCACTGACCCCGGGGGTACTGACCCCTGGAGCTCTGACCCCTGGAGCCACGACTCCGCGAGCAGTGGCCCCCGGGGGGATCCGGCCGGTCATATCCCCGCCGGGACCCGTTCCAGTACCCCTCCGGCGAAGACGTCGTACAACGGCAGCGTCTCCAGATGCACATAGCCGATATGGCAGTCGCACACCGCCAGCGGGCACGCCCGCGGAGCGAGCGCGCGCCGGTAGGACCCGTCGTAGAGATTGCCCAGCTCGGCGCGGACGAAGTGGCAGCGCCGCACCGTCCCCTCGCCGTCCACCGAGATCACCGACTCGCCCGTGCGGCAGGGCAGACCGGCCGAGCGGTGCGGGCTGCGGCTGTAGGCGAAGAGCGGATCGAGAGCCGTCCAGCGGTCGGCCTCCTCGTCCGTATAGCTGTGCCCCTCGGCCGCGTTGACCCAGAGATACACCTGCTCGGGCAGGTCCGCGCGCAGCCGGCGGGCGTGCTCCAGGTGGTCCGGCAGGCCGACGACCCCCACACTGAACCGGATCGACCGGTCCGCCAGCTCATGGGTCTTCGCGAGGAAGCGGTCGTACGGCGTCTGGCCCGGGTGGTACGTACACCACAGGGCGAGCTTCGCGGGATCGGCGTCCGCCAGCCAGTCGGTGCGGCAACTGAGATTCGTCTGGATCGCCACGCGGCCGATGTGTGGCAGCCGCGACAGCTCGGTGAGGGCACGCCGGTACCAGGAGCGGACCAGCCCTTCGCCCCACGGGGTGAACAGCACCGACAGCCTGTCCTCCCGCTGTTCCGACGCCCAGGCGGTGAAGCGCTCCAGGGCGGCCCGGTCCGCGCGCAGTTGGTCCCGGCTGTCGCGGCGCTTGGCGAACGGGCAGTACGGGCAGTCGTAGTCGCAGGAGGCGAGCGGGCCGCGGTAGAGGATCGTCAGGTCCACGGGGTCTCACTTCCTCTCGTACGCGGCCATCGAAGCCCGTACGGCGGGGGAGAAGAGCGCGGGACCCAGCGCGTCCGAGTAGGCGAGCCCCTCGGGGGAGAGGCGTAGCAGACCGGTCGGCGCGCGCTCGTCGAGCCAGCCGAGGGCCGCGAACCGGTCCAGCTCGGCGGGGAAGTCCTCGGCGGGGCCGGAGCCGAACCGCTCGCGGTAACCGGCCTCCGCCATTCCCCCTGCCTGGAGGAGGGACTGGAGAAGATGGCGGCGGCGTGCCTCGCCGTCGTCGATCCGGCGGCCGACCTCCGCGCGGGAGAAGTCCTCGGTCGCCGTGTAGGTGTCGATGATGGCGCGTATCTCGCGCATGTCGACCGCGTAGTCGAAGGAGTAGTGGAGAGCGGAGGTGTACGAGCGGGCCCCGCAGCCCAGACCGATCATCCCGTCGGTCTGGCACGCGTAGTCCTCGGCGCCGGCGGTCTCGAACGGGATGTCCGGGCGGCGGAACATACGCATCGACATCTGCTCGTAGCCGTGGGCGAGAAGATGGTCGCGGCCCTGCCGGTAGAGCCGCAGCCGCTGCTCGTCCCAGGCGGAGTCACCGCCGGCGCCGAGCCGGCCGAGGCCCGTGAGCGGCCGTACGTACAGGGGGTAGAGATACAGCTCCTCGGGCCGCCAGGTGAGCGCGGCGTCCAGGGAGTGGCGCCAGCTCGCCTTCGTCTGGCCGTCGATGCCGTAGATGAGATCGATGTTCAGGACGGGGATCCGGGCGTCCCGTATGCGGCCGAGCGCGGCCTCGACCTCGGCGCGGTGCTGTGGGCGCACGGCGGCCTTCGCTTCCGCGTCGACGAAGCTCTGGACGCCGATGCTCAGTCGCGTGGCACCCCGCTCGGCGAGCACCGCCAGCCGGTCGGCGGTGGCCGTGGCGGGGGAGGTCTCCACGGAGAGCGGGACCGCCCGCAGTTCGGCCCCCATCCGCTTCTCGGCGATGTCGCAGAGCCGGTCCAGCTCGTCGGCGTCCAGATAGGTGGGCGTGCCACCGCCGAAGGCCGCCGTGGCGAACCGTACGGTGTCCGCGCCGGCCTCCGCTTCCGCCAGGGCGTCGCGTACGGCGGTCGCCTGCCGGTCGAGCGCGTCGAGATAGCGCGTGGTCAGTTCGTCGGGGGCGCCGATCCGGGTGAAGAGATTGCAGAAGCCGCAGCGGACCTCGCAGAACGGTATGTGCAGATAGAGGGAGAGGGCGTCCTTGCGTTCGCCGGCCCACAGCCCACGCAGCGCCGGGCGGTCCTCCAGCGGGCGGTAGGCGGTCTTGTGCGGATAGGCGTAGACATAACTCTCGTACGGACGCGGTGCGAGGGTGGTGCTCATCGGGCTGTCCCGCTCTCCAGGAAGAAATGGGCGTACGGCACGGTCCAGACCACCTCGTGGCCCAGGCGGTGGCCGGTCCAGCCGTCGTCGCCGTAGGCGGTGCCATGGTCGGAACAGACGATCGTGAAGCAGCGCCCACGGCTGCTCGCGGCGGCGAAGAGCCGGCCGATATGGCGGTCGACATACTCCAGCGCGGCCGCGTGCGTGGCCCGCGAGTCGCCCGCCTCCTGGGTGGCGCCGGGCAGATGGAACCAGTTGGGCTGGTGCAGCGCCGCCACATTGACGAACAGGAACAGCCGCTGGTCGGCCTCCAGACCGGCGACGACCTTCTCCGCGCGGTCGACCTGCGACTCGAAGGAGGTGGCGGAGGCCACGCCGAACTCCGGCTCCCAGTGGCTCTCCTGGAACATTCCGGGCAGTACGGAGCCGAGCGCGCCCCGCTGGTTGAAGAAGCCGACCCCGCCCAGGCACACCGTGCGGTAGCCGGCCGTCGCGAGGCCCGAGACCAGATCCGGCGTGTCATAGACAAAGGTCCGGTCTGCCGTGGTCTCGCTGCCTCCGAAGCGCGCGGCGAACAGCCGTGGATGCGGACCCGGCACGGCGGGGGTGGGCAGGAACCCGGCGAAGATCGCCTGATGCGAGGCGTAGGTGAAACTTCCCGGGGCGTGCCGCTTCTCCCAGTGTCCGTCCGGGAGATGCCGGGCGAGATGCGGGATGCGGCCCGCGGCGGCCAGTTCCTCCGCGACATCGAAGCGCAGCGTGTCGAGGGTGACGAGCAGGAGGTCGTCCCGCCCGACGACCTCGTTCATGTCAGGTGTCTGCACGCCGGCTCCTCGGTCGTCCAGCGGGTCGCACGCCTCGGCAGGGCGGCGAGCTGCGCCGCGTACGTGTCCAGCCCCTCGGCGCCGCGGCCCGGCAGCCCCGTGAGACCGGGCAGCAGATCGCCGAAGGCGTTGACCTCGCCGACCGCGTACCGCCGCCAACTCGGAGCGGGCAGCAGATCGACACCCACGCAGTGGGTCCCGGGGAAGCGGTCGGCCGCCAGTTCACTCATGGTGAGAGCCGTGGAGAAGCTGCCGCCGGACGCCTTGATCACGGCGCGCGCCGCGTCGAGATCCCCGCGCTTCCCCCCGAGATGGAGATTGGTCATGGGCGACCGACTGGTCCGTACGACCACGTGCGTGGCGCGGCCCGCGACGACCACCACCCGCAGATCCGCCGACCGGCCGTCCAGGACCCCCTTCGGCACCCACTGCTCGATATGCAGTCCGTCGGGCGCGAGGGTGTCGATGATCGCGGCCACGTCGCGCTCGCTGGTGTAGTCGCGGACCCGCAGTGAGTTGAAGAGGCGGCCCGCGCCGTCCCGTTCGACGGAGGTGAGGGCACGCACCCGGCCGGGACCCGCCCTCTCGACGGCCAGGACACCGGAGGCCGACGAGCCGTGGGCGATCTTGACAAACGCGCGGCGGAGCCCGGCCGCGGCCATCAGGGCGCGTACGTCGTCCCAGCCGGACACGGCCGGGCCTTCGGGGCCCGATGTGGGGGACACGGGAACACGCACCCCCGCCGCGTCCAGCACGCCATGGCAGAGCCTCTTGTCGAAGAGGACCGCCAAGTCGTCGGGATCGTCGAGCGGATCGGCTCCGGCGGTGGAGGCGGCCCGGCCGAGGTCCCGGGCGGCCGCCATGAACCGTTCGTACCAGCGGGCCGTGCCTTCGACGCGGGTCGGATCGTCCATGTCGCGCAGCAGTCGGTCCACCTCCGGGTCCTCGCCCGGGGAGTCGATCCGTACCGTCTCACCGGACGTGAACTCCGCCCGGCCGTCCAGCACATCGCGCCAGGCCACCTCTCGGGCGGGGGACAGCCCGGCGGCCCGCACGGCGTCCTGGAACAGGGACACGCGGCGGTTGCCGGGGATCCCGACCACGACCAGCTTCGGATCCCTCGCGGTTGGCATGCTCGGGGACGTGCCGCTGTGGGACGCGGCGCTCGGGGACGTGGCGCCGGGGGACGTGTCGCTCGGGTGCGGGGCCATCCGTTACTCCGCCACCGCGGTGTAGCGGTGCTCGACGCCGTCCGACTCGCTGTCCGGCTCCGTGTTCTCGGAGAGGTCGATCTCGACGCCGGCCGCGCCCATCGTGTCGAGGAGACGCTTCCGCATCGCCTCGCCGAGGAAGTTGTGGTGCAGATCGAGCTTCTTGAGGTGGCTGAGCGGCTGGCCGGCGAGAAGGGCCTCCGCGCCTTCGTCGCCGAGCGTGCCCATCGAGAGATCGAGCGTCTCCAGCCCGGCCACGACGGGGGCGCCCGCCAGCGCCACGGCGATCTCGTCCTGCATCTCGCTGTTGCGCAGCGCCAGCGACCGCAGCCGGGGCAGCCGCGCCCCGGCCAGGATCGGCGCCAGATCGGCCACTTGGGCGTTGGCGCCGTACCACGAAGTGCCGAGCCAGAGGTCGAGATGCTCCAGCTCGGGGAAGTCGCTCGCCGCGACGGACCGCACCACCTCGGCGTCCAGGCCGCCCGTCTCGATGGTGAGCGAGCGCAGCCGCGCATGGCGGACGGCGGGGAAACGCAGGTCCTGGCCGCCGCGGACCCCGAATTCGCGCAGCTCGGGGAAGGCGTCGAGCAGTGGGGTCACCAGCCCCTGGTTGATCCAGGAGATCTCGCACTCCGTGAAGGTGATGTCACCGAGGAACAGCGCGCGCAGGGCGGGCAGCCGGTCGCGGGCGGCGACGAGCGCCGAGATCGCCTCGTCGGGGCCGGAGTCGTAGGCGTCGCTCCAGGAGCCGACGATCAGCGCCCGGACCTCGGTGCTGTCCACGGATTCGGTGAGGCGCGCGAACGCCGCCTCCCACGCCTCCTCGGACTGGTACGAGTCGACCGAGATGCGCCAGGCCACGGAGGCCGGGTCGGGGAGCTCCACCGTCGTGTCCGCCGAGAGGAAGTCGAACGCGGGCAGGCCGTAGAACTCCCGCAGATGGTTCGAAATGGCCATGACGAACGCTCCAGACAACGGTGATATGTGATCGGCTGATGTGGAGCAGTTCTACCAGCGGCCACTGACAACACCCCTCGCCGGGGCCGATTGTCAGACCCTCCCCTTAGCGTCGTTCACAGGTCGGCGCACTCGGCGCCGCCGGTCGAGGGGAGAGCCATGTTCCGGCAGGGAGACGTCCTTATCGTGCCCGTCGCGGTGGAGACCGTGCCGTCGCGTGTGGTGGACGCCGAGCGCGCCCCGGGTGAGCCGAGGGACGCGCGGGGCCGGCTGGTCCTGGCCCTCGGCGAGGTCACCGGCCACGCCCACGCGGTGCCCGGACCCGGCCGGCTGGTCCGTGAACCGGGCGACGAACTCGGACCGATGTTCCTCCATCTCCCGGAAGGCGGACGGGTGGTGCACGAGGAGCACGCGGCGATACCGCTGCCCAAGGGGTGGTTCCGAGTGGTGCGCCAGCGCGAATACCTGCCGGGCGCGGTGCGCATGGTCGCGGACTGAGCGGGCCGGGCAGCGCCCCGCAGGCCCCTACGGCGGACCTCGGGCAGGGGCGACAGCGGTACGGAGATGGCGGACAGGCATGACAGGGGACGGGCATGACACAGGGGACGGGCGTGACAGGGGACGGGGCTTCGGGGATGAGTGACGTGGCTACGTGGCGGGCGGTCGCGGCGGCGACGGGGGAGACGGACCGGGCCGCCGCCGAGCGCGGGGTGCGGCTCGCCTACCGCAGGGCGGGCCTCGCGGAGCCGGAGCGGATCATCTGGGCCGGCTCGCCGCTGGCCGGCGCGCGGACCGCGGGGTCACTCGGAGACGCGGGACGGTCCGTACGTGACGAGGTGCGTACGTACCCGTGGGCCGAGGAACGGCGCAGGGTGCACGACGAGTTGGGACCGGCGGGCTGGGCCGCGCACTGGAACGCCACCGGCGCCCGGCTGTGGGACACCACCCGGGCGCTCGCCGAGCGGATACGCACCGGAATCGTGGAGAGCCTCGCCGACCGGCCCGCCGAGGCGGCCGAGATCCGCGCGGTGCTGCTCGACGCGGTTCTCGGCCAGCAGGACGCGGCCTGGCTCGCCGCGTTCGACGGCCGCAGCGAACGCCTCGAAGGGCTCGCCGAGGTGGCGCGGCACGCCGGCTGGTGGTGGCCGTACGAACGCGCGGTGGTGATCTGCGAGCGTCCCGTCGCGCTGTACCGCGACGAGGCGGGCCGGCTGGATCGCGGGGACGGCCCGGCGCTCGCCTATCCGGACGGCTTCGCCCTGCACGCGTGGCGCGGGATGCCCGTCCCCGCCGAATTCCTCGCCGGGCTGCCGTCCCTGACCCCCGAGCGCATCCGCACCGAGTCCAATGCCGAACTGCGCCGCGTGATGCTGGAGTACTACGGCTACGACCGCTATCTGAACGAGTCGGGAGCGCGGCCCGTCCACCGCGACGAGACCGGTGTGCTGTGGCGGATCGCGCTGGACGGCGACGAGGATGTCGCGATGGTCGAGGTCGTCAACTCGACACCGGAGCCGGACGGTACGTACCGCACCTACTGGCTGCGCGTGCCACCCACGGTGTCCACGGCGAAGGCGGGGGTCGCGTGGACCTTCGGGGTGGAGGAGGAGGCGTACGCGCCGGTGCGGCAGACCTGAACGGCCCGCCTGCCGATGGGGGCGTTGTCGGGGTGCGTTGTGGCTCGGGCCGGTGGCTCGGCCGTACTCGCCCTGCGCCGTGTCCGACAAATCCCGCCCGGCTCGCGGCGTCAGGCCGCGAGTAGTTCGTCCGGTCCGATCAGCGCCTCGTTGCCCTGCCCCGTGCAGGCGTGGGCACCCGCCACGGCGCCGAGCCGGGCGCACTCCTCCAGGTCGCGTCCGGCCAGCCGCCCGTACAGGAAGCCGCAGACGTACGCGTCTCCCGCACCGTTGGAGTCCACCACCGGCGCGGGCGGGACGGTCGCCCTGACCGGGCGCGGCGTACGGCTTCCCGCACGGCTCATCACATACGAGCCGCCCGCGCCCGCCATCGCGACGACCGCCTCGGCCCGGCCCTCGCGCAGGATCTCCCGCATCACCGAGGCGATCCGCTCGCTTGCCCCGGCGGCGCTGAGGAACACCAGGTCGGACCGGAGGGCGAAGTCCCTGTGATAGTCGCTGAGACCGTCCCAGTCGTGCAGATCCGTCGAGACCGGCACGCCCAGCGCCTCGATGTCGTCATAGAGGAACCGGGCGAAGTTGGTGATCGACAGATGGACATGGCGCGCGCGTTCGAGATGGGGCAGATAGAAGTCGCGCGGCATCCGCAGATCGTCCGGGTCCCTGGCGTCGTGGAAGGACATCCGGCGGCCCGTCTTCTCCACGAGATTGACCGCGCGCCGGGTGCCCGCGGGGGAGATCAGGGCCTCGAAGTCCACACCACCCCGCGCGAGCCGCTCCCGGACCCGTCCGCCGGTCCAGTCGTCTCCCAGGTAGTCGAGGAACTTGACGTTCAGGCCGAGATTCCGGCAGCCGAGTGCCACATTGCCGCCGGTGTGCCCCGGCCATTCGAGGATGGGCCCCACCGAGACCGAGTCGGTGAGTGGCACCGGCAGCGAGTCGACCCGGACGACGGTATCCACTCCGCTGCCCCCGACGACCAGCACATCATGATGGAGCTGGTCGGTCCGCTGCTGCGCCACGATCTCCCTTTCCGCTGCCTGAGGTCTGTCCGAGTGTCCGTGTGCTCCGCCCGGGGCCGGGTCTTCCGAAGGCCGTGCAGTCCAGCCCCAGTTCGCGTGCGAGGGCCTCGTCGGCCCACGCCACCATGGTGGCGCGCGGCAGTGAACCCTCGTACGACGTCATCTGAACCGCGAGGCCGTCCAGCATGGCGGTCAGTCGCCAGGCCGCCGACACCGGGTCCGCGCAGTGGAATTCACCCGCCGCCGAGCCCTCCGCGACGACCTCGGCGAGCGCCGCCTTCCACTGCTGGTCGAGAGCGCCCGCCACCTCACGCAGCGCGGGGTCGCGCAGCGCCGCCGCCCAGCTCTCGATCCACAGCCGCCACCCCTTGGCCTCCCCGGTCGGCGCGTACCAGCGGACCGCGCGGTGCAGCCGGGCCAGCGCGCTGTCGCGCCGGCCGAGCAGTGTGCGCAGTTGGTCGAGATCGTCCCGTGCGGCATGGGCGAAGGCGGCGGCGACCAGCTTCTCCTTCGTGGAGAAGTGGTAGAGCACCAGCGCGTTGCTGACGCCGAGCACGGCGGCGACATCGGAGATCCGCACGGCGGCCACGCCCCGCGCCTCGATCTGCCCGACGGCGGCGCACAGCAGGTCCTCGCGCCGTTCCGCCACACTCAGCCGCACTCTCGCCACGACGCCACCCTACCGAGACCGACCCGTACGTCTCACCGGTACCACCCGTACCGCTGGGCGATGACCGGCAGGCGGTCGGCGGCCATGGCGTGGGCGGCGGCGCGTGGAGTCGTACCGTCGGCCTCGGCGCGTTCCAGCATGCTGCCCACCAGGGAGCGCATCGCCCGGCGGGTATGGGCGAACGCCTCGTCCGCGTCGGGGCCGATGTCGCCGAAGAGGGTCCACCACCACCAGGCGTTCGTAGCGGAGTTGACCACGACATCGGGCAGCACCGCGATGCCGCGCGCCGACAGCGGCTCCTCGGCCTCGGGCAGCACCGGCATGTTCGCCGCCTCGACGATCCAGCGCGCCGTGATCCCGGCCTGGTTGGCGGCGGTCACGGCGTACGAGACGGCCGCGGGGACCAGCACGTCCGCGTCGGCGGAGAGCCAGGCGTCGCCCGGCAGTTCCCGGTCCCCGGGCCGCAGCGCGGCGCGGTCGACGGTGCCGTACGCGTCGCGGGCGGCGAGCAGCGCCTCGACATCCACGCCGTCCGGGTGGGCGATGGTCCCCTTGATGTCGGCCACGGCGACGATCCTCAGTCCGGCCCGGGAGAGGAAGCGCGCCGTCGCGCCGCCCATGGTGCCGAGGCCCTGGAGGGACACGCGTGTCCCCTCGTGCGCCACGCCCGCCCGGTCGAGCGCGGTGAGCACCGACTCGGCGACCCCGCAACCACCGGCCAGCGCGTCCAGCCCGATGCCGTCGACCTCGACGGCGAAGGCGTCGGCGAGGCGCCGCCTGGCCGCCCGTTCGTCGTCCAGCAGCGGATGGACCGCCTGGACGGTCGAGACGAGACCGGCCTCGGCGGCGGCCCGGTCCACGGTGTCCTGGGTCAGGCCCAGGTCCTCGCCGGTGGTCCAGCACCGCTCGATGTACGGGCGCATGGCACGCAGATAGCGGACCAGTACGCCGTACGCGGCGGGGTCGCGCGGATCGCAGTCGATACCGCCCTTGGCACCGCCGAGCGGGACATAACGGGCCGTCGGGTCGTCCGCGTCGAAGTGCAGGGCTTCCTTCATGGTCATTCCGCGCGCCAGACCGGTCACTTCGTCGAGTGTGCAGCCGGGACGCATCCGCAGACCGCCGCTGGCGACCCCGCGGACCAGCCGGTCCACGACCAGGAAGCCCCGCCGGCCGGTGACATGGTCCGTCCAGGTCAGCGAGATCAGCGGGTCGGAGGGACGTGACGTGGTCATCGGGCGGGCTCCTCGGGCAACGGTGATGACGGTGGGTACGGGAGCGGTCGGCGCCCGCGTGAGAGCGTCCGCGAGCGCCGCGGCGGGGTCGGCGCGGGGACATCTACTGAACCGTTGGTCAGTATGACCGTCAGTATCGCAGCCGGTGGCGTGGCAGCGCAGCCGGTGGGGCGGCCGGCTTCGGGAGGGTGGCCGCCACCGCCGCGATGACTGCCGGGACGACCGCCCGAGAGATCCCCCGACTCGGGGGCGTAGCCGGGAATCCCGGGGGCATTGACGACGTTGGACGTGCGTACGCCGGCCCGGGTGGAGCCCGGTCGATTCCGATCGACTCGACCCGCACCGATGTACGTGCCCGGACATAATGGGACGACACCGAACCTCCAGGAGGTGCTGTGACAGGCGCTGGTTCCCCCCTTTCGTTGCGCTCCCGGCTGCGCTCGCTGCGACCCGCGGCCTTCGGGGCCGATTCGGCGGGCGAGCGGCTGGAACGGATCCACCGTTCGCCGAACTTCGTCGACGGGGTGTTCCAGAACCCGGTGGGTGCCAGGACCAGACCGTCCGGCGCCTCGGGACTGGAGTTCGCGAAGATCTACTTCCAGAAGGAAGCGCGGGCCCGGCGGTCACCGATCGGCACCATTCCCGTGTACCCCACCACCCTCGCGGACCTTGCCGCCCCTCCGGCCTCCGGCCTCCGCCTCACCTGGATGGGGCATTCGAGTGTGCTCGCCGAGATCGACGGCAGGCGTGTGCTCTTCGACCCCGTCTGGGGTGAGCGATGTTCACCGTTCGCCTTCGCGGGGCCGAAACGGCTGCACCCGGTGCCCGTCCCGCTCGCCTCCCTCGGTCCTGTCGATGTCGTCGTGATCTCCCACGACCACTACGACCACCTGGATCTGCCCACGATCCGGGCCCTCGCCTCCACGGACACGATCTTCGCCGTACCGCTCGGTGTCGGCGCCCATCTGGAGAGGTGGGGCGTGCCCGCGTCCCGGCTGCGCGAACTGGACTGGAACGAGTCCACCGAGGTCGCCGGCATCCGGCTGACCGCCACCCCCGCGCGGCACTTCTGCGGCCGTGGGCTGCGCAATCAGCAGCACACACTCTGGGCATCCTGGGCTGTGGCCGGTCCCGAGCACCGGATCTACCACAGTGGGGACACCGGCTACTTCCCCGGATTCCGCGACATCGGCGCCGAGCACGGCCCGTTCGACGCCACCATGATCCAGATCGGCGCGTACAGCGAGTACTGGCCCAAGAACCACACGGACTATACGCCGTTGCCCGGGGCCTGGCCAGACATTCACATGTCGCCCGCCCAGGGGGTGCAGGCCCATCTTGACCTGCAGGGAGGCAGTCCGGGCGGGGTTCTGCTGCCGATCCACTGGGGGACGTTCAACCTGGCGCTGCACGCGTGGGCGGAGCCGGGCGAGTGGATGAAGGATGCGGCCGAGGAGGTCGGCCAGGCGGTGGCGTTCCCGCGGCCGGGTGAGCCGTTCGAGCCGACGGGGAGGCTGCCGGTGGAGGCGTGGTGGCGGGCGGTCTCCGGTCCGATCGCGCACCCCTGGCGACGTCCTCAGAGTACTGAAGCTGTGGCCGAGACGAGCAAGAAGGATCTCGACCTCGCGGGTGAGCGGTGACGTCGGTCGGGGACAAGATGGGGGAGATGGTGCGGATGCTGGAGCGTCTCCCGGCTGAAGAGCAGGATCGTTTGCTGCGAGCCTTGGACGGAGCGCCCCGCGTGGAGCGTGAAGCCACTGCTCAGCGATTCAGGCCCTTGCCGTCCCTGGAAGGCTCGTCTCGGATTGTCGTCCGAACACGCATTGTGGAGCGCTGAGCATGCAGGAGGGGCCTGACTGGGCAGCGCTCGGCTGCACGGCTCGGCCAGCTGCGGCTGGCTTGCTCGGTAGATCGCTCCGTCCGCACCGCCCCGCCCATCAACGACTTGTCCGCGGCGGTCACGACGGCGTCAGTCCTGGACCGTGATGCCACCCAGGAGCGCCTTGATGCGTGTCACGGCTGAAGCATGCCGGGGGCGGAGTCGACGGAGCAGAAGGTGCCAGCGAAGGGTGCTGCGGAGCGATGAGGTAGGCGACACCGATGTGCGGGGCGTCCGGCTTGTCCGGAGGCCGCCTTGCCGCACTGGTCGCACCGCCGTTGTCATACATGACCACGTGCGATGCCCTGCCCAGTTGGCTTAGAACTCCTCACGGAATGACCTCATAGCGCCTGTTGGTGAGCGCAGTTGGTACTGTCCGGCCGTGACTTTGACTGACCTGAGGGACGGCTTTCGCGATGATGACCAGCGGCAGTGCGTCCAAGCAGTGGTTCACTGTCGCCTCGCGGGTGATCGGGAGCCGCAGGAGTGCCGCTACCTGATGCGCTTCTGGTGGCAGCTGAGCATGCCGTACCAGGAAGTTTCGCTTGAGGAGCTGCGCCTGAACGTCGGCAGGCAGAAACTGGACGCCCTCGTTGAACTGATCAGCGCCATCCGGTCGTCCCACGAGGAGATCGATGCGTGGCTTGCCGCTGCAGAGCAAACGTTCCCGGTGATTCAGGACCGCGGCTTCAGCTTGGACAGCGACGGTTGAGGCATGAGCTTCGTCAGGCGCCGCCAGCAGTTGGTGCAGCAGGCGAGCTTGAGCAAGGCTTCGTGTAGCGGCGAGTGCCGAGCCCGGAAACGTACTCGGTCCCGCGACGGGCGATCACCGGTTGCACACCAAGACCCCGCACGAGACGGCGGTACTTGTCGTGGTCGTACTCGCGGTCACCAAGCACGACGTCCGGGCGACGCTGAGGCCGGCCGCGTTTGCCCCGCACCCGCACCGACGGAACGGCTTCGAGCAGCGGAACGAACTGGGTCACGTCATCGCGATTGCCGCCAGTCAAGGTGACGGCGAGCGGAATGCCAGTGGCATCGGTGCCGTGGCAAGGCCGCAGCACTGGGTCGATGAGGTTGTGCGGTCGGCCCAGAGCGCGGTGACGGCATTGCTGCCGTTCCGTTTCTCTGGGCCGCCGACCCGAACCGGACGTGCGGTGCCACGCATCCGGCTCTCCACGTGGCTTGCCCAGTGGTCAGCCGTTGTCGACTGCCGGTTCGATGGTCCACGGAGTCGGGATCCGAGCTCCGCGGTAGCGATAGCGTTCGATCATGACGCTGGATGCGCCG
>NZ_JBIWLW010000067.1:0-20479 GCF_044766385.1 Streptomyces sp. NPDC102274
GCCCTGCTTTCATTCCCCGGCCACGAGCCGATCACCCGACCGGGAAACCACGTTCGATCCGCAACCGAACCTCTCGGTACGACAACAGCTTCTTACGCGCTCAGCGGGGACAAGCGGTACGTCGGCATGCAGAGTGCGGAAAGCCGCGGGGGGGAGGCCAAAACGCGGTTCGACATCTGGGACCTGCGCACCGGGGAGCGGACGGACTGCGGTGTGGCCATCAACGGTGTCTACCAGGATCTGATCCCCCCTGCCGTCTTCTTCCTCCCGGGTGACCGGTACGTCGTCGGCGTCTGGAACGGCGCCGTGGAAGTGCTCGACACCCGGGCCTGCACCCGCAGCACGGTGATTCCGCAGCTGGTGTACGACACCCCTGCCCTCCGCCTGAGCGGGGACCGCAGGACCCTGGTCGTCCTGGGCCAGGGCACCAATGACGTCGACACCTGGCGCTGGGACGGCGACCACTCCTTCGAGCACGCCGCCCACACCACCCTGCCGGCCGAGGTCAACGCCGTGGCTTCGTTGATCTCTAGGAACAGCGTTTATCGACCGGTTCTGGAGGCGGTTGGTGATCACGCAGCTCGCGGATGTCGATGACAAATGACGGCACTGTCGTGTCTGGGGATGCGGGACGGCCAGCCGCCCGTCAGGGCGGCTGGCCGTCGAAGGTGGGAGTAGTGGCAGAGGTCGACCGGAGGGGAGACCGGCCACGTATGAATCTCGTTTATGGCGCCATGTCTCGCAGATCTGGGCGGTTCCTGGGCAGTCCGAAGCCCGCCATCTCTTTTTCCTGGTAGGACAGGAAGCCCAGACTCCGGTAAAACGCGTGGTTGCGCTTGCCCTCCGGTGACGCCTCGTGGTCCGTGGACAGGAGGAAGAAGCGGCAGTGCGAGTAGCGCGGCATGAGGTCCTCGATCAAGGCCCGGCCGATGCCCTGCCTGTGATACTTGGGGTTGACCACGACGTCCTGGACGTAACAGATGTGCTCGTCGTCAGAGATGGTCCGGGCCAGTCCGAGGAGCGTTCCTGAACCGTCGCGTGCCGTGATGACGAGGTGCGAGTTCAGCAGGCCGCGGCAGAGCTTGTCGACGTCTTTGGTGTAGCCCTCCCAGCCGACCGAGTCGTAGAGGCCGAGCATCTCCTCAGGATCGAAAGCATCCTCTTTCGCTATGAACACACCAAAACCCCTATGCAGCGGTACCGCTTCTGATGACGAACTCGACACCGCATCTGGGGTGTGACCGAGATACGGGTCAAAGGGGCAATGGGATGATCTTGGAACCCTGATGCGCTCGGACTCACCAGCGACGGCGGGCAGCGGGGTCTCGCTCGGCGACGTGCCGGGCGACCGAGTCGACGCCGGGGCGGGCGTACCGCTCCAGGGAGCGGACGGAGGCGTGGCGGGAGCGGGCGAGCAGCATCGGGGTGGAGGTGCCGTCCTCGGCGTCGTGTGTTGGGGTGCCGTTAACGAGCAGCCAACGAAGTGACAAGTAGCCGGATGTGACGGGACGTGAGCCCTCGACCTGCGGCAATCACGCACAGAGAGTGCACGACCCACATGCCGGTCCAGACCTCTCCTCGGACAATGATCACGAGTCGCTGACCTGTGATTTTGCGCTACTTGTCACTTGGATCGGCGTTCGTTAACGGCGCTCCCAGAACACTTCTCGCCCGGGATGCAGACCAGTTGGTGCGCTACCACAGGGGCGGTCTGGACCATACGATGCTTTCTCGCAGGCGAGGTCGGGGGGACCGGATGGAGAGCACCAACAGGGCGGCAGCATGGCTTGGCATTGCGACGTCGATCATCGGTGTGCTGGCGTTCTTCGGCGTCACCAACTTCGAGCAGATCCAAAAGGCACTCGACCCGAATGCGGCGCGGGCTGAGGCGTGCGGAATCGCCAGAGATGCTCAACGTGAGGCCCGCCGTAGGCTCCTGATAGGGCAGCCATCGGATCACGGGCGCTACATGGAGGAGCAGCTTCGGCGGGCCGCAGACGCTACAGACGATGCCAAACTCCGAGATGATCTCCGCACAACTGCTGACGGCATTGATCTGCTCGCCGACGCCTGGGAAGGCGTGGCGGGGCGCAAGGTGACAAACTCTGCCATTGATCAGATGCAGCAGGCTGAGCTGCGCTGGCGCGACTACTGCATTTCGCACGGGACAACCCCCTGGTGAAGCTCCTGTCTGTCATCGCAGAGGTTGCAGTGGCGTGCTCCAGCAGCGCGACCGCAGCCCCGCGTAACTACTCAGCGCTACATGACGGGTGGCGGCAGCTATACGAGAACACGGCCGTCATGGATGCCCGCGCGGATCGAGGCGTTCACCTCGGTACGGATCTTCGAGGCCATCTTGTCGAAGGTGGAGAACCCCGGCAGCTCCAGCCCGGACTCCACCACCTTCTCCAGCGCGATGTTGATCAGATCCGCCGGGCGGTTCTTCGCCGCAGCCTCCTTGCGGATCGACTGCTCGACGATTCCCCGGGCCCTGGCCTGGTCGTACGTCACGCCGACCTGCTTGCGGACCAGGCCACGGTGATGCTTGGCCGTCCTCTCCGCCCGGTACACCGGCAGCGTGCCCTCCGGCAGCTCCACCGCCCGCCGCACGAAGTCCACCACCATCACCGGGACGTCCTCCAGTGCCGGGAAACACCCCATGCGCCGGTACGACTTCAGCATCAGCAGCAGGGCCAGGAGATGCTCATCGGAGTCGGTAGCGTCGGCCGCCCACTCCAGCTCGTCACGAGTCGGCGAGAAGAACAGATGCAGCTCGTGCGCGGTGATCAGCCGCTTGAACCGCGGATACGCGGTCCGCTCGATCGATGTCACAACCCACCCCAGGCCCCAGACGATGCTCAACATCACCACCAACGACACTGAGCCGAACGGGTGACGGGGGCGGGCGCTCAGAGCTTCAAGATCATCCCGTTGCCTTTTCGACGCGTATCTCGGTCACACCCCCATCTGACTTCACGCTCGTCAGGCACGTCAAGATCGGCAACCACCGAACTCAGCCGGCCTTGGCGGGTTCCTCGGCTCGTGCACGGGTGCTGGCCAGACGGTAGGAGTCGGTGCCGGTCTCGATGATGGTGCCGTTGAAGGTGAGGCGATCCACGATGGCCGCGCAGAGGCGGGGATCGGTGAAGGTCTTGGTCCAGCCGCCGAACGACTCGTTCGAGGCGATGGCGACGCTGTTCTTCTCCTCGCGTTCCGTCAGGACCTGGAAGAGAAGTTCGGCGCCGCGACGGTCCAGTTCCATGTAGCCGAGTTCGTCGATGCAGAGCAGGTCGACACGGCCGTAGCGGGCGATGGTCTTGTTCAGCTGCTTCTCGTCGGCCGCTTCGACCAGCTCGTTCACCAGCTTCGTGGCCAGCGTGTAGCGGACGCGGTAGCCCTTCATAGCGGCCTCGGTGCCCAGGGCGATGAGCATGTGGGACTTGCCGGTGCCGGAGTCTCCGATCAGGCAGAGTGGCTGGCTCTTCTTGATCCATTCGCAGCTGGCGAGGGTGTGGATGGTGGCGGCGTCGATGTTGGGATTCGCGTCGAAGTCGAAGGCCCGCAGCGACTTCTCCCGCGGGAAGCCAGCCGCCTTGATCCGCCGCTCCGAACGGCGACGGGACCGGTCGTCGCACTCGGTCATCAGCAGCTCAGCGAGGAAGCCCCGGTAGGTCATCTGGTCCTTCATCGCCCGGTCGGCGATGTCGGAGAACTCGTTGCGGATCGACGGCAGCCGCAGAAGCCGACAGGCACTGTCGATCGCGGCGTCGGCGGCCTGCTCGGTCAAGCCTCGCTGGCGGGGCAGGGTCACTGTGCTTCTCCCTCACGGTGGTCGCCGCCGCTGGTGCGACGGCGTCGGAGCAATTGGTCATAAGGGGCCACCGAGGGCAGCGGCCTGGTGTCCGCAGGAAGGTGCGCGAGCCGCCATTCGTGCAGGGACGTCACCGTCGCCGACGTTTCGCCAGGAGCCCGCCGGTCCGCTGCGGGGGCGGGCTCGGTCTCCGCCTGGGCGGCCTTGCGGGCCTCCAGAGCGACCGCGTCCGCGGTCATCGCCCCGGCCCGCAGAGCCGCGGCCAGGCCGGCGACGACATGCTCATGGGGCAGATGACGCCCCAGCAGAAGCACCTCGATCAAAGCCCGGGTGCCGTCCCGCTCGCCATGCATCTTGCGGGCCTGATCCCACCAGGCGTCGTGGACCGGTGTGAACCTGCCTGCCGAGCGGGCCTGTTCGAGGGCTGTGGAGCCGGGGAAAGCGCCGGGCTTGCGGACCAGAACTTCCAGGTAGTGGTCCAGGTCCAGGCGGACGGCACCTTTCGCAATCAGCCGTTCGTGCCGGGCGACTTCCACGTTCTGGTCGTAAACCACCAGGTGAGAGGCGTGCAGCACGACACGCACGCGTTTTCCGATCAGCCGGATGGGGACCGAGTAGCGGTTGGTGCGAACCGGGATCTGGCCGTAGCGGTCGACCCGCGGAGTGAACAGCCGGCCCGTCTCGAATGGCTCCTCGGGCAGCGGCAGCAGCGGTTGCTCGAGTGCGAAGTACTCCGCGACCGTCTTGGGCCTGGAGCCGATGCGGCGTGCGTCGTCCTGCCGGTCCCACTGTTCGACCATCTCGTTCAGCTCGGCGAGCGAGGCGACCTCGGGGACAGGGACGAAGTGGTTGCGGCGGAAGTAGCCGATCATCCCTTCGACTCCGCCCTTCTCGTGGGCGCCTTCGATGCCAGGCCGGCAGTAGAAGCTCTCGATGCCGAAGTGCGAGCGGAAGGCGATCCACCGGTCGGCCTCGACTCTTCCCCGGCTCTGTCCCAGCACCCTGGCGACGGCGGCCTTCAGGTTGTCGTAACGGACCTTGGTCCGCGGAACTCCGCCCAGGGTCCGCAGCGCGTGGACGTGGCCTTCAAAGAACGCTTCCTGGCCGCAGGAGGCGAAGACGCGGTGGACGGCCTTGCCCGAGTACGACAGTCGGAGGGAGAACAGATAGCAGGTGACCAGCTCGCCACCCAGGCGCACGGTCACGTCACCGAAGTCGACCTCCGCCTCCTGACCGGGCAGGTGAGTCTGCGGGACGAATGCCTCCAGCGGTGCCTTGCCGGACTCGACCAAGATCTCGGGCTTCCGGCCGGCAACGTAGTAGCGCACCACCCCGTAGAAAGATCCGGGTGACCGTGTGCCGCTGCTTGCGCGGCGCGTCCAGGTCCGCCCGCAGGATCTCGTCGATCACCGGCTTGTACGGGTCCAGCGTGGTGGCTCGGGGAGGCAGCTTCTTGCGGGGCTCCGGCCAGGACGAGTCCAACGCCTTCCGTACCGTCCGCCAGGTCACGCCGTGCTTGCGCTCAAGCTCTCGCATCGACATGTCTCCGCGATGGTCACGCCGGATCGCCGCGTACAGCTCGACCTTCGACATTTGCGGCATGACCAGGACCTTTCACCAGGAGCATCCCGATGCTGCCCTGGCAAGGACCCCAGTGCCTCCCGAACTCATCAACATCACCCGACCGTGGTTCTGGGCGCCTCCCAAACCCGTCGACAAGTGACGTCGCTACTGCTCGATAAAGCCAACGCCGTGGGCATCGGCGTCGACCACGAGGGGAACCAGGCGGCCTTCTCCGACGTGGAGAGCCATGTGTACGTCGTACGCCTCGACTCCGGACAGCGTGTGCGCGCCACCGGGTACCTGCCGGAAATGACCGATGACGTGGCGTTCAGCCGGGACGGCAGTCTGGTCTTCCAGGGTTTCAGCACCGAGAGCACCCAGGGCGTGCGCATCCTGGACGCGGACAGCGGCGATCAGCTCGACGTCTGGACCACAGACCCCCCGGCCGCCTCCGCGAACCCCGGCGCCCGCATGCAGGTCGTCCCCGGCCCCGCCAACGACATCCTCACCCTCGGCCCCGACCTCAAGGTCGTCCGCCGTACGGTCGGCGTGGAGGCGTGGCGCGACCTGCTGTGCGGCCTGGTGAGCCAGCGCCTGCCCGCCCGGGAACGGGCCCGTTACCTGGAGGGACTGGACGTGGAGGCGCCCTGCCGCTGAGGGGCGCGAGATCGAGACGCCGGAGGGGCCGCGCACCTGTTTCCAAGTCACAGTTGAAAGCGATCGCGGGAGGAAGTCGCTGGTCGCCCGCTTCGGCGGGATCCCGCTCAAACGACAGCGCGCAGCGACCCTCACCGACCTCAGAGGCTGTTGTCTTTCCGTACTTGATCGCTGACTTTCTGCTGGTCAGGCTTGGTGTGGCGGGTTCTGTGGCAGACAGGACACGTCGTGTCGTCTTGGTCGCGGAGGTTCGGGGATGCCGTCGGTGGTCGGTTTGCTGGAGGAGCGGGAACGGGGTGCCCGGCAGCGGGTTGAGGTGTTGCGTGAGGAGGCGGACCGGGTCCTTGCCGAGCTGCGCGACGCGGAGCTGTTCTGGGAACGGTTCGTGACTGCGCGGGAGGTTCTCGTCGAGGTTCTCGCTGGTCCGGGCGGTGGTGCTGACGTCGAGGAGACGGCGGTGCCGGTTGTGGAGAACACTGCGTCGACGCCGACGCCGACGCCGACGCCGACGCCGACGCCGAAGGGCGGGAGGGTGTCGGGGTCGGTGGTGCCGGTCAGGGGTGAAGGCGTCGAGGTATCGGCGCTGTCGCCGGACTATCAGCGGATCGTCTCGGTCCTGGCCGCCTCTGCGGCGGCGTTGGCCTGCGGGGAGATCACTTCGGCGCTCGGCCTGGAGCGTGTGCCGGCGAAGGTCGAGGGGGTGCGGTCAAAGGCGGTTCGGATGGCGGAGCGGGGCTGGTTGGTCAAGGATCCGTCGGGGCGGTTCACGCTCGTGCCCGGGCTGCGAGGCGGCGGGTCATGAGCATGGTCATCGACCACAGGATCATCGCCTCGCTGGAGTCGGGCCGCCGCTCGTGGTCGCGGGCCAGCCGGCGCGAGCGCATCAGCCAGCCGAATGTCCGCTCCACCACCCATCGGCGCGGCAGCACCACGAAGCCGGAGGTGTCGTCGCTGCGTTTGATCACGGTGACGACCAGGTGCAGGACGGCCAGGGCCCAGGTGATCAGGGTTCCCGTATAGCCGCCGTCGGCCCATAGTCTGGTGATCGTGGGGAACCGCTCACGCAGGGCGGGCAGCATGTCGGTGGCCGCCTGTCGGTCGGTGACGTCGACCGCGGTCACGTTGATCATCAGCAGCAGGCCGACCGTGTCGCAGATCAGATGCCGGCGCCTGCCGTTGATCTTCTTGCCTCCGTCGTAGCCCCGGCTGCCGGCGCCGACCACCGCGTCGGCCTTCACGGACTGCGAGTCGATGACCGCGGCCGTCGGCTCCGCTTCCCGCCCGGCCTGCTCGCGGACCTTCCCGCGCAGCCGGTCGTGGAGCTCGGCGATCAGTCCGGCCTCGCGCCATCGTCGGAAGAAGGCGTAGACCCGGTCCCAGGCGGGGAAGTCCACCGGCATCGCCCGCCACTTGATCCCGTTGTCGAGGACGTAGAAGACAGCATCGAGCATCTGGCGGTGGCAGTAGCCCTCCGGCCGTCCGCCCCGGCCCTCCAGCCACCCCGGCACCGGCAGCAGCGGACAGATCTCCCGCCACTCGATGTCCGTCAGATCCGTGCTGTACGCCGGCGCCCGGCCAGGCTGATCGGCTGCGTTCCCGAATCGGTGAGCGAGACAATCGCACGACACGACCGACGAGTTGAGATCCTCGCCCTCGACCACGTACAACATAGACAACAGGGCCTCCTGGCGTGCTCGGTGTCTCAGCAACTCCGAACTGCACCAGAGGCCCTGTCCTCATGCACGGACACGACCAGATTCACCCGCCCCGGCAGCCACTTTCGATCACACCGCACTCAAGATCGATAGGACAACGGCTTCTCAAACCCGTCACGGCCAGCAGCAAGCGCAACGAGCTGATTCACCGGCTCCTCGCGGAATGCTGTGAGGTCTGCGAATCGCGGACACAGTTGGAAGTGCACAACGTCCACAAACTCGTCGATCTCAACTGGCCCGGGCAGACCTGCGTGGGTTTACTTCATGGCGATGCGACGACGGAAGACCTTGGTGATCTGCCGCCGCTGCAATGAAGATATCCACGTCAGACGGCCCACCGCGCTCAAACGGATGTGACCACTGGAGAGCGGAATGCGGGGAACTCGCCCGTTCCGTTCGGGAAGGGACGGTCGGAAAAGGACCCGCGCCACGGGCACCTCGTCGGCGGCCTACTTCACTCTGAGGGGGCTGGGTCACGGCAACGTGATCCGGCTACCCGACCCCACCAGTACCAATGCCGCGTCAGGAGACGACACGGGGTTCGCCAGGCGTCAGGCGGTCCCCCGCCAGTGTCCAGACTGTAGTGACGTCCCCAGTGGGGCAGCAATGGGGATCGGTCTGGCGGTACCACTTCTCGTGTGCGGTGATCCGGCCGGGCGCGAACTCCAGTCCGACGAGCGCGGTGATGTACGCGGCGGACTTCTGCCGCGGCGTGATCGCACCGATCGCGGCGAGCCTGTCGCCTTTGCGGGTGAACACGACGTATGCAGCGACGAGTTGCGTGTTCATCGTGGCCCCGTTGTCATCACACCCCATGTAGATGGCTGCCTCGTCGCGCTGGTCACCGTCGGTGTCGCCGTACTCGACCTTGATCCCGCGCTCGATGCCTACGGTGCCCCAGGTCCGGGACGTGGCCGTGGCCTCGCCCTCGGCATCGGGGTGTACGAGTCCCGGGACATCGCAGAAATCGCCCGGAACAGGGGTGTGACGGAGCAGTGATGTTCAGGGGGTTGGACTGCTCTGGTCTGGTGTTTCGTCTTTGAGGTGGGAATCGGGACGGCTGGAGCGGTTGTGTTCGGGCGTGGTGACTGTGGCCTGGTGGCGTGTTCGGTTTGGTTGTTCGAGGGCTTAGCCTGCGGTCTGGTAGTTGTGTGGGATTGATCTTGGGTTTCTCGTAAATGTGGTGGTGCGTCTGTAGGAGGCTGCGCTCTCTGGGGGCTTCGGAGTGCGGTGGTGGCTGGTCAGTGGCGTGTGTGGGTGAGGAAACCCCGGAGGGGATCGTTCGCGTTGCTGGCCAGGCGCGGCAGTCCGAGTCGGTGGGCGATGAGGCTGAGGGCGGCGTCGGTGGTGCGATGAGGCCGGTTCGGCAGGGTGGCGAGTATGCGGGCGAGGGCAACGGTTTCGGGATAGGTCACCAGGTCGCGGGTCAGCAGGGCGGGGGAGGCGCTGCCCGTGGTGGTCAGGTGGGGGTTGGCCGCGCAGAGCCGGGTCAGGCGGGTGCGCCAGCGGTGGCTGAGGTGTTGCTGATGGTCGTACCAGCGGGTGGTGATGGCGTGTGCCGCGGTCCAGGCAGTGAGGGCGCGTGGGTGTCGTAGTAGGCGCTGGTGTGCGTGGTGCGCGTCGGTGATCTCGGGCGTCGCCTGAGTGCGGAGAGGGGAGGTGAGGCGGGGGTCGGGGGCGGCTTGGTAGTGGCGCGGGCACATCAACCGGTGCGGTGCCGGGTGGACCCAGGCGGTGTCGGTGACGTTGTGGTTGCGGTGGCGGGTGCACAGGGTGCAGGCGCGGACGGGCTGCTGCTCGGTCTCGAGCCTCTTCCAGTGCGCGGTTGCCCCGGTGCCGTGAGCGTCGCCGAGCGGGGCGAGATGGGGCAGGGCGCGGGTCAGGTGGGGGAGCGGGGTGCGGGCCAGGGCGGCGAGGTGCCGGGCCGCGCGCGGGGTGAGAGTGAGTTCGGTGGTCGGCAGGGTGCCGTGGCGGTGGAGGGTGATGCCAGCGCCGTCGAGGAGTTGGGGCAGCGTCAGCTGGTATGCGTCGGCGAGGCGTTGGACGTATGAGGCGGTCGCTTCGCTGGGTAGCGGCCGTACGCGGAGCACGCCCGGTGCTGCTGACGGGGTCCGGTGCGATGCCTCTGCGGTGAGGACGCCGCGCTGCGCGGGGGCGGCTGCGGCCGCGCCACGGGCCGTGACGTCTGTCCGGCTCACGGGGTGCTGGTATTCCGGCTCCGGGGCCGGGTGCGGGGTTGGTAGTGCTGTTCGGCGAGGTGGTCGAGGCGGATGGCGTCGAGGGTGGTTTTGGTGATGCGTTCGGTGCCGTCGGTGAGGGCGGTGATGGCGGCCTGGCGGATGAGGCGGGCGAGGCTGCCGATGCGGCCGGCGGTGCGCTCGTGGAGGTAGGGGGCCAGCCGGGGGAGGGTTCCGGGCCGGTGGTGGCGCAGGTCGAGCGCGCCTTCCATGGCGGTGATGAGGTCGCGGAAGGGTTCTTCGTCGCCGAGGCGGGCGGGGAAGGGGTCGCAGTCGATGAGGGAGGCGCGTCCGGCGAGCTGCGCGCCGCGTACCCCGGTGAACAGGGGTGTGGCGGTGACGTCGATGCCGGCGTAGACGAAGGTGGCGCCGATGCGTTCGGTGAGGTCTTTGATCAGGTCGGCGCTCTGGGCGCCGGTGGTGGTGCGGGGGTTGAGCCGGTGGATCTCGTCGATCATCACCAGCTGCACCCGGGCGGTGGTGTAGGTGTGGCAAACAGCGTTGGTGATCTGGGCCTGGGACATGCCGGCGGTGACTGGGATGCCGAGGTAGCGGGCGAACTCGATGGCGAGGGTCTTGGCGCTGGCGGCGGGCGGGACCAGGACGTAGGCGACCGGGGCCTGTCCGGCCGCCGCCGCAGCGCCGTGGCGGCGGGTGTGGGCGAGGTGGCAGGCGCGTCCGACCTGAAGCAGGGCGGTGGTTTTCCCGGCGCCTGCGGGGCCTGTGACGATCAAGGACGGCCGTGCGGTGACGGCCTGGTGGCGGCCGAGGATCATCAGGGTGCGCACGTTCTTGGCGAGAGCGTCGATGGCTGGGGTGCGCACGGTGACGAACCGCGAGTGGTAGGCCAGGCGCTCCTCCAGACCGCGAGAGGGCGCATCGGGCGGGGGAGGAGCGGCCACGGGAGTGGTGGCAAAGGCATGGAAGCCGTCCCAGGTGGTCACCGACTGAATCTGCGGATCAGGGGCGTCGTCGGCGGTAACCGCGGCCCCGGGAGACCGGTCCGCCGTCGACGGGGACCTGCGGGCCGATGCATCGCTCGTGCCCGGCGGGGCGTTCACCACTGCTCGGCTTCCGCTTCTGCGTCCCACAGCCCGTAGCCGCCTGCCTCGGCCGGCGCCGCGCTTGTGCCTTCCGGATCGCCAGTGCCCGGCTCCGTGGCCGGGTCGGTGCCGATGAGGTCGTCCAGGCTTTCGCTCCAGTCCGGTTCCGGGGCCGGTGCGGTCTCTGCTGCGAGCGGGCGCCGCTGCCCGGGCAGGTCGGGCAACGGCACGGCCGTACCGCGGGCGCGACGTTGTTCGCGGCGGCCGGTTTCGTGTTCTGTCCCGGCAGAGCTGCGGGTGCGGCGCAGGAGCTGGTCGAGGGCGTCGGCGAGGTCGGCTTCGTGCTGTTCGCGGTCCGCGCGTTGTTCGACCTCGGTCTGGATGTGGCGCCAGAGCTGGTCGTTGAAGGGCTGGTGGACGTGGTCGCGGTGGATCCAGGGGATTTCGTGGAGCTGGCCGTCGGTGAGACGGACGAAGATCTGGCGCGCGTCGTGGGGATTGTGGTGGACCTCCCACTTGCCGTCCTTGGCCGCGACGGGGGAGCGCTCGCTGCGGTGGGGGTCGAGGATGTCGTGGTTGTAGGTGCGGTAGTCGAGGCGGATGCCGCGTTCGGTGATGGGCTGCCAGCGAACGGGCAGCAGTTCGAGGTAGTCGGCTCCGGTGAGCGGGACGGGCACGTATCCGCTGATGGTGATCAGTGCGGTCCACATCTGGTTCGGGGTGAGGGCGGTTTTGGGCAGGACGGGGTGGCGCAGTCCGTCGTGGGGCCGGTTCTGCCACACCGCGACGGCCCAGGTCGCCAACAAGTGCTCCATCTCCGCCAGCGTCCAAACGGCGTCTCCTTCCGGGTCCACTCCGCGGTCAGCCACGTCGACGCCGCGGTAGCCGAGCAGCAGTTCCAGCAGCAGCGACTGGATTCCCGCGAATGCACGTTCGCAGGCGGCCTTGTCCTGAGGCCGCATAGCGCGGGCAGGCAGCGGTTCCATCTTCAACGTGCGTGCGACTTGGACGATTTGATGGTTCTTATAAACGCTGCCGTGATCGCTGGTCACCGTCTCCGGCGCGAAGAATGGCAGCCCGGCCACCCGATACCCGGCGAACTCGGCCACCAACGCGGCCGGAACCCCGGGGTAGGGCCACTCCAACTCCTCGCCCCAGTCCGGGCGCATTGGCAGCGGCAGCAGCACATCCCGCAGCAGCATCGCCACCTCCACCGAGGAGTCCGACACCGGGGTGAGACGGAAGGCGACCAGGGAATGCGAGTAGGTGTCGAGGGCGATCGTGAGATGGACGGAGATCGGTTCGCCGAAGACATCGTCGAGGACTTTCACCGGCAACGGTGTGGTGTCGAGCGCGACGACCTGTCCCGGCCGGAGGATCACCACCTTCGCCTTCCCCGTCTCCACCGCGGCAGCGGAGCGGATGTAGCGCTGCCGGGCCCCCTCAGCGCCGAACCACTCCTTCCAGACCTTCGCCAGCGTCGTGTAGTGCGGAATATCCACCTCCTGGCCCTCGGCCTGGAACTTCTCCCGCACGTACTGGTGGATCATCCGCTCCTTCGTCTTCATGCTCACCTTCGAGCGGTGCAACGACTCGGCGTGAACGGCTCGGATCGCCTCGGCGACTTCCTCGCTGATGGACCAGCGGCCCCGCAGCGGCGGCGTCCACCTCCCGTCCGCCAGACCCATCACCCCGTGCTCGTCGTACTGGGCGGCCATACGTTTCAGCGTGCGCTCACTGATCCACTCCAGCCCCAGCTGCTTGGCCTCCTGACGGTCGAGATCCTTCAGCTCGGCCGCCTTCGCCCGTCGGCGCTCGGTCAGTGTGGTCCGCTCCGGGTCGTACTCGGGCCTGGGCTCATCCGGCCGGGCCCAGGACCGGCTGCCGCTGCGGTAGCCCGTCTCGGCCTCCAGCAGATGTGCCATCCGGATCCGGGCCCGGGTCAGGTCGTGCTCTTCAAGATCCTCACTCCGCGGCCGCTGCTGCCCGCCGTTCATCACGGCCTCCCCACCGGGTAGATCCACGCGGAATCGTCCAGCGGCAGAGCCAGATCTATCGCCAGCTGGCCGTGCCAGAGCAGGTGGACGGCATGCGCGCGGGCCACCGCCGGCAGCGAGGTCTCCTCCACCAGCTCGCCGAACCGCCGCAGGCGTTCCCGGACCAGGTCCAGGAGCTCACCCTGCAGCCCGAGCCGGTCAGACGTCGGGCGCCGCCGTGCGGACAGCGCGTCAAGACCGGTCAGCACCTGGCGGCGCCAGCCGGTCGCCACCAAGTAGTGCCATCCCACCGCAGCAGCCGCCTGCTCCGTCGCGGCGAACTTCACCAGATCCTTGTCCTTGACCAGATGCGCGGGCCGGACATCGATCAGCACAGCCGTTCCGGGCAAAAGCACCAGGAAATCCGGCGTGTGGTCCTCGCTTCCGGCCGCGGTGGTGAACGTCAGCTTGAACGGCTGCGACAACACCTCCGTCAAGGCGCCGACGAAGTCCAGAGCGAGCAGCAGATTCCGCTCAGCCTTCTCGAAACCATGCATCCGCCCCGTGGCCAGCAAGTACTGCAGCCCGGGCCGATGCCGCTGCCCCGCCCGCCAGGCAAACCCGCGCACCGGCACCGAGGCGATCGCCGGGACACCGGCCAGCTCCTGGACCGGGCAGATCACCTCCGCCCGCTCGGTCTTCCACCGCGCCGTCCACCGCCGGTCCCAGCCCGGCCCCAGATCCAGCCCCTCTTCGGCCACGGGATCAATGGCGTACGGCGCGGCGAGATCCTCCAGGGAACAACTATGCGACCACACCGGGCCGGACTCGATTTCCGGCGTACAGACCGAAACCTTCATGCCTCCAGCACAGTGCGGTCGCCCTGCCTTGTGTACGGCTTCGCACGAAGACCACGCAGTACAGCAGCATGGCCGCTACCCTGCGGGCCAACCGCAACGCTCAGCCGGGCCAACTCAAGCGCTAAAGGGCCAGATCGGCTGCTCAGTCACAGCAGCTGCACCCTGGACCCCGGGGGCCGTTCTCCCCCTGGCGAGAACAGGTCGGCCCACACGCGGATCATCGCGGCATCGGATGTGCCCGTCCGGTCATTGCTTGCTGCCCGCCCGTACCTTGCGCCAGCGGCTCCCCGCCACGGTTGCGGCGGATCAGCAGGTGACGGTGGCCAGATCGCGGGTTGGGCAAGGCATGCGCGCGTACCGTGTGCCGCAGCCGGTGGTGCTGCCCGACCGTGTCTATCGGTCGAGCTCGACCAGCGGACGGACCTTGGCGAGCAGCGCCCTGTTGTCAATCAGCTGGTTGTACAGGGCGCCGGCCGGGGCATACGCCTTCTCGGGGCAGGTCTCTTCTGGTGTCGTGGTGCCACGCAGCGTGAACTGCTTGACCAGCGTGCCGGTCTTGGCCTCAAATACGCGGTAGATGAACCGGGCCGACTGCACGCGCGCGGTGCCACCCAGGGCGGTACCGCCGAGATACTCGCAGGTGCCCACATCCCGGTTCTCGAAAATCTCGTCCTCGTACTCACAGAGCACGAGCTGGACCGGACCGGGGTTACTCCACTGATAGGGCACATCCGCGCCGCCGCTGTCCGCCTGCAGGAGCCTCACAGGATGGGGGCCAGGCCCGTCGTAAGCCGGGCCGTTCGGGGTGTAGGCGCGTACCGCCTTGGCGTTGAACACGTCGTACCGGTCTCCGCCGCAAGCCTCCGCGGGGGTTCGGACGACTGCGGGCCGCGGCGACAGGATGTCGCGGGGCACGGGCGGAGTGATGCTGGGCGTCACGGCTGTCGTGGGCGCGTCGGACGACTCAGGTGCACCGTCGCAGCCGCTGACCGACAGAATACTGACGCCGGCGAGGGCCAAGCCGACCACCCATCGCTGAGGACCTGCCACGCGACATCCCCCCGTCTCTCGCAGGCAACGGCCCCGAGTCGAACACCCGGCGGTGTCGCCAACTGCCGCACCGTGATTATCTACCTGACCGGACATCGAAAGCCAGGGTCCAGTGAGCTGACCCGGATTTTGTAGCGGCCCTGAAGCCAGGCATGATCGCCTCGGCAGATGGGAGAACACAGGTCCGATGCCTGCACCACGGAAGTACCCCGACGAGCTGCGTGAGCGAGCGATCCGCGAGGTTCGGACCTCGGGCCGTCCGGTCGCGCACATCGCCCGGGATCTGGGTATCCACAAGGAAGCCCTGCGGCAATGGGTCCGCCAGGCCGAGGCCGACCAAGGCGACCGGCCCGGCCTGCTCAGCACGGCCGAGAAGAGTGAACTCGCCCAACTCCGCAAGGAAACGCGGAGTTGAGACGGGCGAACGAGATCCTGAAAGCCGCCTCGGTGTTTTTCGCGAAGGAGCTGTGCGCCACGAAAAACGCCGAGGCCGTCCGCAGGACGTCGTTGGCCCGCTTGAGCTGGGCGTTCTCCTCGCGCAGGGCCATCAGCTCGGCGCGTTCGTCGGTGGTGAGCCGGTCGTCACGCTCGCCGGCGTCCGCTTCGGCCTGCCGGACCCAGCCGCGCAGAGGCTCTGGGTGCACGCCGAGGTCGACGGCGAGCTTCTTGATCTGCGGCTTCGGCTCCGTAGTTCGATACATCCGCACCGCACGCTCACGCAACTCCAGCGAGTACTTTCTGGGTGCAGCCATGGTCGATGCTCCTCTCATGAGAACCAACTGACCCTCTGTCACCACCCTCCGCATCTCGGGGGAACCTCAGTCAGCCAGGGCCTGTTGAGTGAGGTGGTGTTCCCGGCGGAGACGATCCGCCCGCACGCCAGTGTGGTTTTGAGGCAGAGCGTGCATAATTAATCTCTTGTTCTGCTCCAACACCAGAACGGTACCCGGCGATCGGCTTCGTGGGGGCACGGAAGAACCCCGCTCCTTCGAGGTCGAGGTTTTTCGTGAAGGGCGAGGTCATCAAGACCGTGCCCGAGTCGAAGATCGTGGAGACCCTCATCGAGGAGGCGATGAAGATCGCCGAGGAAGAGGAAATGGAGAAGAACGGCGTGCCCTCAGGTGAGCCCGAAGTCGCAGGCAGCTGACATCCCTACGCAGACACTTCCTCCCCGACGCAGACAGGCGCGCGGGCTCGGATGTGACTTTCATCGGGGGACAGCGTGGTTACCCGATGGTAGTTGCCACGTTCGGGGGCATGGCGCCGGCAGCGCGGGTGATCCGGTTGGCTGAACAGCCAGAGCGCCGTCGCGCATCCCGGGCAGTCGGGGTGTCGTGACCGCACGGGACACGCATCGGACACGCCTCAAACGCGGCGGCCTCGAAGGCCCCGCTCCCAGCCCTGTCACCAGCGTGAACTACTCGGCATTAAAGGAGAAACATGCCTGCTCAGGAACCACCGAAGGAACCGACGGGCAAGCCGCCCACCCTTCTTGCTCGTCAGATGATCAGCGGCGGCAATTCTCTGCAGAATTCCCTCGGTTCATGGCCTCCCTCACGCTCGCACCCCTTCCTGGCACGCTCGCACCCCTTCCTGGCCGGGACGGGAACGGTGACGGCGGTTATGCTGGAACGGGCTTCGTGGATGTCGCCGTACTCGCGGTGGTGGGCACAGCAAGTGGTACCCCACGTACGGTCGAACGCCGGCAGTCAGCAGCCACGTCTCATCGCGCACCGGGGCGGGACAGCGGATCATCCGGAGAACACGTTGCTGGCGATCGAGCGGTCGTTGAAGGCCGGGGCGGACGGCGTGTGGCTGAGTGTCCAGGTCACCCGCGACGGCGTGCCGGTCCTGTACCGCCCGAAGGATCTCAAGGACCTGACCGACGGGTCCGGGACGGCTGCCGACAAAACCCTTGAGGAGCTGTCCGGACTGAACGCCGGCTACCACTTCACCTCCGAGGACGGGGCCCACCGTCACCGTCAGCCAGGCAAGGCCGTGGGCATCCCCACCCTCGAGGAGGCGCTGAATGCCATCCCCAAAGGCAAGCAGATCTACCTCGACCTGAAGCAGACCCCCGCCGAGCACGTCGTCGGGGCTGTCAGCAAGCTCCTGGACCGGCACGGCGCCTGGGACAGGGTCCGCCTGTACTCCACCGACGCGGAAACCACCCGCCTGCTGGCCAGAGAGCCCAAGGCCCAGGTGGCCGAGTCCCGTGACGCCACCCGCCAGCGTCTGGCCGAACACGCCCTCGAAGACGGCGCCTGCAAGAGCGCCCCGACCGAGCCGTGGGTCGGTTTCGAACTCACGCGGGAGATGGCCCTGGAAGAGGAGTTCACCCTCGGCCCGGGCGTCTCGCCGGTGGTGGCCCGGCTGTGGACCAAGGGCTCCGTGGAGTGCTTCACGAAGGCCACGCCCAACCTCCCGATCGTCATGTTCGGCGTCAACACCCAAAAAGACCTTGAGGCAGCCACCGGCCTCGGTGCCCACGCCGTCCTCATCGACTCCCCCAAGAAAATGGTCCCCCAGCCGGACGACGCCGCCCCGCCAGTACCCGCTTCTCCAGCCAAAGCTGCCACGACAAAGGTTACGGAACAGGAAGCGGTGCACAGGAAAGACGTAACGTCTCAGAACGGAGGCGTCGCTGTGGCCAGAGAGCTCGGCTACGATCCCTCACGGTCGGCAAACGCGATCCAGGGCTACAGTGGCTTGGGCTCCGCCGTCCTTGCCGCAGCGGCCTCCCTTCACCCGCTGAGGGCGGAAGACAAGAAGTCTCCTTCAGTGGCGTGAGTAACTGCCGTCAGGGCGACATCGACCTCTGGCACGTCGAGCACACCAATCACGACCGGAGCACCGTCCGGCCCTTCCTGTTGTGGTGCGCAACCACCAAACTCACCCGGCGCTTCACGCTGCCCGCAGCCACGATCAGCCAGGCCCTGCCGGTTTCCCAAGGCCAGCGTCTGGATCTGCTCGGACGCCTCCTCACCGGCCACGACCTGCCGCTGCGAACCCGAGTGGCCGCGGTCATTGTCTTGCTCTACGCCCAGCCACTCACCCGAGTCGTGCGACTCACCATCGACGACGTCATCCGGGGCGACCAGGTACTCCTCCGACTCGGTGAGCCGCCCTCCCCGGTCCCCGGGCCCTTCGCGAACCTTCTACTGGAGTAGATCGACGACCGCGACAACATGAACACCGCCACGAACTGTGGCTCCCGCTGGCTCTTCCCCGGCCGCCGGGCCGCACAACCGATGCACCCCTATGTCCTCGCCGCCTTGATCAATGACCTTGGCATACCGACCACCGCCAGCCGCGCGGCAGCCATCCGCCAGCACGTCCTGGAGATGCCCGCACCCGTCGTCGCCGACGCCCTCGGCTACCACCAGGACACGACCGCCAAGCTCGCCTCACAGACCGGCGCCACCTGGAGCAGGTACGCAGCCGGCGACCACCTAAGGTCACCATCCGGCTGGACACCGAAGCGAACTGACGGCAGTTGAATAGGCGAGCTCACCAGTATCAAGCCGTGAGGAACGGCTTCAGGAGGCCTAGAAGTGGCTCGGGGCGGTGGAGCGGGATGATGTGGCCACAGTCCTCGATGATGTGACCGACGAGGTCGTCGGCCAGGGGCCGTAGCTGCTGTTCGAGCGCCGTCCCCACGGGGTGGGCCCCGATGGCCATGGTGGGCACGGTGAGCCGACGGGTGTCGGCGGCGTCCTGGACCTGGCGAGCGCTTGTGGGCAGTGCGCGGTAGTACGAGAAGGCGCAGTGCAGGGCCGCCCTGCCGGTATAGGCGCTGACGAAGGCGTCACGGATTTCGGGGCGGAGCCCCTGCCCGAGGGTGCCGGAGTCGAGGAACCAGTCGATGTACTGCGCTTCGTGGCCCGTCAGTACGGTCTCCGCGAGGCCGGGTACCGAGTGGAAGCCGAACCACCACGGCGCTCCGCCCGCAAGGAAGCCTTCGGCGCCCGGGAGCCTTCCCAGGAGCGATTCCATGACCACCAGTCGTCGCACGAGGTCGGGGCGGCGCATGGCCAACAGGAAGGCCGGCGGGGTGCCTGCATCGATGCCGATCACGGCTGCGGAGGTCTCACCGAGAGCATTCAGGAGGGCTTCGGCGTCGGCGGCGAGGGTGCCGGCGTCGTAGCCGTCCGCCGCTCGCGTGCTGGCGCCGAGGCCGCGCAGGTCCGGGGCGATCACCCGGTGCCGTTCGGCCAGTGGACCCAGGACATCGGTCCACAGGCGCCAGGTGTGCGGGAAGCCGTGCAGCAGCAGGACAGCGGGGCCCTCGCCGGTGATCGCCACGTTGAGTTCGACGCCGTTGGCCGTAACGCGGCGCAGATCTATTTCGGGCCACTGGTGAGAAACGGCGGGGCGCGGCACGAGAGACATGATGACCTCTTCTTAGTTACCAATGGTGACAACCCAACGTTAGGTAACTACCTTGGGGAGGCCAAGACCGCACATTCGCCACAGGTGGTGAGCTTCAAGTGACCTCCCCTGCACCGCGTGCGCCAAAGCGCGCACGCGGTGATCTCTTCTCCCCGCAGTGCCCGACCCGGCGTCTGCTCGATCGGATCGGCACGAAATGGACGTCGATGGCCGTCAAGGTGCTGGCGGAGGCGTTCCCGGGCGAAGTGCGCTTCGCGGAACTGCAGCGTCGGATGGCGGGCGTCTCGCAGAAGATGCTGTCGGTCACTCTGCAAGGCCTGACCCGCGACGGGCTGGTCAGCCGGAGGGTGGAGCCCACGGTGCCGCCGCGGGTGCACTACCGGCTCACCGAGCTGGGCCTGTCACTGGAAGCTCCCCTGGCCATGGTCCGCAACTGGGCCGAGGAACACATGGCCGAGATCGACCGCGCCAATGAGCTCAGCGGGGAGCACTCGGCCAACGACTGACGCTGTCTCCACGTGCAAGCGTTGGGCGCCGCAGCGCTTGCACCCACCCGGAGCCGGGAGCCGGTACGGTGCAGGCGATCACTTATGGTCACCATCCGGCCGGACCCCTCGGGGAACTGGCGACAGTTGATTAGGCGAGCTCACCAGTACGGGACCCCACCTCCCACTACTTCAAGATCGAACCGCACAAGCCGACCTGCAAGTACGACCTCGACCAGCGCGGCAAGCATCTGATGGACTCCTCTCAGAGCACCGTGGTCCGCCGCCCCGGCCAGTGGCGGCTGATCTGCCCGCCGCTGGACCAGCTGGGTACCGGCAGCGCAAAACAGCCGGCGCCCCCGGCCCGCCCGAGCCGTAGCCCGGCTGTTCTGACCGGCTGTGGCGCCGGGTTCGGCGGGCGGTGCCCCAGATCATGCGCCAGGTGTTCAACGACTTCTTCGGAGCCGACGACGCCCCGGCGGTCCCTTGCGGCTGCAGCCTCCGGTCGGTTACGCGGTACGGCTCATGATCATGTCGTAGACGCGTTCCGTCTCGGCTTCCATCCCGACGTCGAGTCGCCGGTTGATGTCGCGGAGTGTCAATCCCCTGGTTGCGTAGAGACGTTGGTTATGCGGCCCGGCCTTCCTGATCGGTCCGCGCTCGCGCTGCCTGGATGATCCGTTCGAACTC
>NZ_JBIWLW010000068.1:0-19937 GCF_044766385.1 Streptomyces sp. NPDC102274
AGCAAGGCATCCGACGAACCCGCCAGCCAGCACCGGCCAGCCGTCACCATCGCCTTGAACCACAGATGGCAGTGACCCCAAAAGCAACGGCATTGTCATGCATTCGACAGGGGGACACAGTCATGCCGGGCCCGGAGGCCAGCGGCCCCGTTGCAGGACCGCGAAAAACATAACGGGGGGTGGCGCGGTGTGCGGTGGAGCGGGGAGGGGGGCGGTCATCGGTTCCGGGACCGGATCGCTGCTCCGAGCACGAACTGCCGGTATCGGGCGCCGCACGCCGCTGCGGTGTCGGTCAGGTTCAGGTGTTTGCGTCGATTACGAGGGCGACCGTCCGTGTCCGGCCGACCAGGAGAAGAAGCCCGACTTCGTCGTCTCCGTCCGTGGGGTGCGCTGGACTCAGGCCCAGGGGCAGGCCCAACGCGTAGGCGAGCAGCGGCGTCTCGTCAGGCGAGTCGACCACGTGGTCGGCGAGCGTCGCGCAGAGATCCCGGACGAGCCAAGGGAAGAGTTGATGGGTATCGGTGTCGGCTGGTGGATCGGGATGCGGCCAGCCGGATCCTGCGAGGTAGGCGCGCAGCAGGTCGTCCTGGAGGGCAGTGATGAGCGCGGTCAGTGCCGGGGCGTCGAGCAGCGTGCAGGTGTCCTCGCTGGTCCGGTGATCCCAGACTGTCTCATCCCATCCGCCCTCGTCACACAGCTCTGCACCGAACTCTGACGTGGACAGCCAGCCGCGGATCGCGCGATCCGCGTCGTCCGTGCCGGCGGGCAGATCCAGGTGGTGAGGTGACGATACGACATGAAATCGGGGACGGCTGCTGTTCGTCAGGCACAACGACTCGCTCAGCAGGGTGGTCGTACACGCTGCTCGGGTGCGGAGATCGGCCTGTTGGTACCGGGACGGGTTCAACAAGGCGCATCCCTGGTGGCTGGTCAGCTCGCACGCAGGATCCGGCCGCTCCTGACCGTCCGGGAGCCTGGCGGGCATCATCGTCAGCCTCAGCAGACCTCTGCCGCGGCGGGCGAGTATATGCCGCTCCCCGGCGGACGGTGCGTTTCCCTGCCCGGTGGCGGGGCCGATCCATACCACGCCGTCGAGACCCTCCGCGTCCAGGCGGTCGGCGAGATGGGCGATAAGGAGCCGCACTCGGGCCGGTGCGCGCCCATGAGGGTCAAGGGTCGCGGACAGTCTCTGCGTCAGGAGGCCGACACGCGTTTCGATGGACCGTAGTTCGGCGCTCTGCGCGGGGAGGAGCTGCTCGATTGTGACGGGATACCTGTGGCCGTCACCTCCGATTCCGGCGCCGGGTCCCAAGTACAGGCCCTGGCGGACCATATGCTCCAGGGTCCCGGCCGGCGTAGCGGCACGGACTCTCCAGCGGGCAACGGCGAGCCGGCTCGCATCGCCGGGCGGTCCCAGCCAGAAGTTCAGCAGACCTGCGGCGGCCAGGACCTCATCAGCGTCGTACGCCCAGCCTGCCCGGGAGCTGGCTGCCTGCGGGCTGTCGCAGGTGTGGCTGAGCCGACGGCACAGCCATCCACATCCAGCATGGGACGCGGTTGTTGCAGTGGCACTGTTTCGCGGGCGCATGAGTTGGCTCCAGATGTATATGAGGACGCTTACACGCGTGCATGAGCGGGGGCTGGTGGTGGCCGGTCGGGCGGGTTGGACGATTCATGCGGCTGCCTGATGTCCCGGGCCTCACCGGCGAGTTGGCGCGCTGGCGGGACCGGCGGCGGACACGACACCGGTGGCAGTGCGGAATTGGGGTGAGGCGTGTTCACCAGAGGCCGGCCCCTGTCTGGCGGTCGAGGATCTGAAGGGCTGCCGCCCGGCTGTCGTGGGTGTCGCTGCTGCTGTAGGCGGACGCGATCTCGGCAACGGCTTCCAGTCCGGTGAAGGCCGTGAGGGCGACGTCCTCCTCGGCGGTGAGCGGTCGCCCGTATGCGTCCAGGCTCAGCTCGCGCAGGGACGGGTTCAGCGTCCAGGCCCCCATGGCCAGCCGTGCGAAGTCGCCAACGAGGTAGCCGTAGCCGGCATCCTCGAAGCCAGTGAGCCCCATGCCGGCTTCCCGGCCCCACACCCAGTTCGTCTCCCGGAAGGACCCGTGGACGAAACCCACCGGCAGGAAGGTCTTCACACGTAGCAGACGTGCTCGGCGCCCCATGGCGAGGGCGAGTTGCTGGTCCGAGAGGACGTCGCGCAGGTCCTCCAGGTGTCTGTCCGTCGTCGTGAGCAAGTCCAGCAGCCGCTTCTCGGCGGCCGCACGTGCTTCGGCCTCGGAGGTCGGGACGGGCCCCTTGTGGAGTTCGCCCAGCAGGCGGGCCGCGTGCTGACGTACTGCGCTCTCCTCGTATGGCCGCGTGAAAGCGTTGGAGAGGGCCGAGGCCCCGGTGCCGGGCAACGCGTTGGTCACGAAGGCGTTCCGGGACGGCGTGTACGCCAGGAGCCGCGGTTCCTGGCGGCGCGGAGCCGGGACAGCACGGCTGTACGCCAGGATTTCCTGGGTGAAGAGCCCGAGCGTCTCGACGACCTTCACTTCCACCTGAAGACCGTCGGACATCGTCAGCTCCCACACCTGTGACGAAGCGTGGGAGCTGGACGCCTCACGGACAGCGGTCACGCCCGGGTCCAGCCAGGCCTGTGCCCATCGCGCAATCGCGGCGGGTGCGGCGAGCACTTCTGTGTCAGTCATGGCTGGTCCGCTTTCTTGCTGATCATGTGCGGGTGCGGAACCCCGGGGCCCGCGCTTTCGGAACCGGAGGCGTGTTGGCCACCACGGCCTTCATAGTCGAGAGTCGGTGCGGAGCACCGCCGTTGGCGAACCGTTCCGGGGGCGTTGCCTCCGGAGTCGCCAGCCGACTCACGCGGCTCGCAGAAACACAGTCTCTCGCATTCGTGAAGCACTTCTCTGACCAGCTCGGCTTCTTCCGAGTACCAGCCCGCTTCCGGCACGGTCAGGTCGCAGGCCGCGGCCGCCATACGCGGATCGAAGTCGTCAGGCGGCAGAAGAGCCATCAGGCGGAGCATGCGCGCCACGTCGGGCAGCAGATCACGGTAGAACCCGTCCATGGCGCTGCCGGTTATCGGCATAGTGCTTCTTCTCCTCAAAAGCGGGCCAAGGGCCAGTGGGTAGTGCGGGCGGACAACCGTGCGGCGCGCGGAGCCCCGGCGCGGTCAAGGGGGCCGACAGCGATCACGGTGACGGTTTGCTGGCGCACGGCCGGGGGCGGGGCGGCGGCGCCCGGTCAGCGGCCCCTGCCCGTGCTCGCCCTGCGATACGGCCCACGCTCCGTCCGATCAACGAGCCGCGTCGCCCTGGCACGGGTCGGCGTCCTTGCGCAGCGCGAAAAGGCCGGCGCCCAGCACGATCCAGGCGGCGGAGACTGGCTCGGGCGGCGGCATCACGAGCTGATCCGATCACCGGGGCGGGACGCGGCGAGGGTGTACTCCTCGGCCTTGGCCGTCAGCAGGGCCAGGCTCGCCCGAGGTTCCTCGGCACATTTTTGCGCGGCGTCGAGCCTCACCTTTGCCGCCGTGTCCGTGCTGTACCTGATCCACGACGCGTGATGCTCCACATACAGCGTACGGTCCCCGGGGAGCACCAGTTCCCCGAGATGGAGTCCCATCGGCGGGTCTTGCTCGGTGCCCCACACCCGGATCTCGGCGTTGCCCGCACGCATGAGATGAACGAGGTGGGTGAGCTGCTCGGCCATCTGGTCGGGGTGGACGACCGGGCACTCCAGGACGCTCAACTCGACCAGGAACAGGTCTCGCCGATCGAGAAGAGGGCGGCGGTTCGCAGTGCCATGCTCACGCAGCTGCTGCGTCTCGCGCAGGGCCTGGGTGTAGGCGGGAGTCTGCAGTGGTTCGGGCAGGAGCCTCACGCTCCTCCAGCGCACGGCGAGTGCCTGACGCTCAAGAGCGTCCAGGCGCGCCACATAACCAGGGCGCTCGTCAAGGCACTGGCCCTCAAGCGCGGGGTTCGCGGCGCTGCGCAGTATGTTCCGCAACGTGCAGTGCACCTCGCGTACCTGTTCTCGCGGAGCATTCAGATACAGGCCCAGCAACCCCCAGACGGATTCCAGGCTCGGCGGCGATATGCCGTCTTCCATTGCAGTGATGTCGTCGACGGAACATCTCAGGTGGACAGCGGCTTCCTCGGGCAGCTTGAAGCGTGCGTCGCGCATGGCTCGCAGGAGAGCACCGACCACGATCGGGGCGGCAGCGGTTGGGGTAGGCGTGGTCATCAGATGATCCGTCTCGTGGCGGGCGGTGGTAGCCGGGGGGCGTCGTGTGCCGGACCCGGGCAATGGGTCCGGCTCTTGGGAGAAGCAGGGCGTTGTGAGGAATCGGTCGGCCGTCTCTGATGTCATCTCGCCATGGACATCGGGTCTTTGGTGGTCGTTACCGCTGGTCGGCGACGAACCGCTGGAGAGGCCGCGCGGCAGTCCGCACGGGTCGGGACCGGTGCGCGATTTGGCCCACGGTGGTTCAGGTGGCTCATGGCGTATGGGGCTTAACTCGACCCGGGGCCGAGTTGGGTACCCGAGCGCGTTTTCTGCGCCGGTCGGTTCCCTCCTCAGCAACCAGTCTCTGAATGCCGCTTCCTGCCCTGCCGGTTACTGCGGCGATCTGCCGGATCGTCATCCCCTTCCCGCCGTCGTAGGCCGATACGGCGAAGTCCCTGAGCTGTGCATGCTGCTCAGGGGTCAAGTTCTGGCGGGGTTTGAACCTTGGGATGCTCTGGGCGGGGACGGATGTACTGAGGCATACGGGGGCGGTGGCCCATCCGTTGGCGGCGAGCGAGGGGTGCCCGGCGAGCGGAGTCGGGGCGGGTTGCACTCCAGGGAAACGGGCAAGGAGGGCCCGCATGGCGAGTCCGGCTTGGAGCCGCGCGAGGGGAACACTGATGCGCTGGTGGACATTAGCCCCAAAGGCGATGTGACCCTCAATGCGCGAGGCCTGGGCGACCTCGTAGGCGGTGCCGCTGGCGAGGGTAGTAAGGATGGCCTCCCCGGCGCGTACCGTCACGTCACCGAGCTCGACGTCGTCGACGGCGTAGAGGAGGGGCGTGGCGCTGACGCTGGGCGACCAGCTCAGGGCCTCCTCAAGGCGCTGGTCAGCCAGAGCATTACCCTCCGCCAGCAGCCAGGGGCGGGACAAGAGCGCGTGGAGCGTATTGCCGACGAGATGGATGGTGCTCTCGAGGCTGGCGACGAGTGTCCAAAGCACCGCCTGGCTGCGTTCCTCAGAACTCAGACGGTTCCCGTCGACGCCACGCATAGTGATGAGGTCGGTCGTCAGGTCATCACCGGGACGGGCCCGTTTGTGGGCGATGAGGTCGGCAACGACCGTGTGCATCAGGGTGGTCGTACCGGCGGTCTCGGTGACCGCGGTGGTGTCCATGACTCTCGCAGCGAGGGCACCGATGTCCCGGCGGATCCGGCCCGTTGCACCGAACAGATCGCAGGTCGTTTCCAGGGACAGTGGCATCGCGTAGTCCGCGCGGAGATCGACGATCTTCGTGGCGGGACGGTCGGCAAAGGAATCGAGCAGGGTGCTGATCGCGGCTTCGGCACGCGGGCGCAGGCGTTCCTCGGCGCGTCGGCGCACTGTATGGGAGGAGATTCCCACTCTCCTGAACGTCTGCTTGTTCTTGTCCGGGCCCAGCCTCGCCTGCAGGTTCGACCCGCCGATCCAGCCCAGGATCCACACCCAGTCGGGACGGCGGGCGACCTGCGGCCACAGCGACCAGTACCTACGGTGGTCCGGGCTCACCTTCGAGTTGAGAAGGAGAGGATGCAGCAGCTCGTTCTGCGTAATGGCATGGGCCGGGATACCACCCGGCAGAGAGACCGCCACCACCGGCCCGATACTGCGCAGTCGGTCGGCCTCGTAGCGGGCGTCGCGTTCGAAGGGGGCGAGTGCGAAGCGCTGTTCCGTCACGGGGACACCTCCTGGCTGTCGGGCGGGAAGGAAAGGGAAATGGGCAGTGATGGTGCGCTGTTCGTGGTCCGGGCCGGTGAGGTAGCCCGGATCACGCCACCTGGCGAAGGGCTGGAGGCTGTCGAGCGGCCTGGTAGTGGTCGCTCCCCGGTGTCACCGGTCGGCTGGAAGCCGGGGTGGCTCCTCCCGCGGGCGCGTGCTGCCATTCCTGCCGGTGTGGCAGGTCGCTTGGCCCGCGCCCGCGGGAGGTCATGCGGTGTCGAGGAAGACGGGCAGGTGATCGCCGGCCGCCCGTGTGCGTGCGGTGCGGTCGGAAGGTCCCGTATGCATGGAGCTCGGTATCCCGGCCAGCGGTGAGGAGGGGGCCGGCTCGTTCGGAACGACGGCGTGTGCCGGCCGCTGGCCTGCGGTCGCGTGTCTGTAACACCAACAGAGGTGGTGCCCTGCGGTCTGGAGGGCCCAGTGCCGCAGGGGGCGCTCATCCCGTCCGCGACGGGGGCGCGGACGGGACGAGCTCCCCGGGTCTCGCGGCTTGCCCCCGACGCGCCAGGCGTGCTGGCCGCTGGGACGTCAGGAAGACGGCTTCCCGGTCCGGCCACGCCGCGGCTTGGCCCCTCTCACACACGGTGAGCGGACGACGGCGTCGGGTTCGTGGGGACGGAGCGGGGCGCAGGGCATGCGGGACTCCTTGTCCTGGTGAGAGGCGTGGGCTCTGAGGCCTTGCTTTCCGCCTCACACTCTGCCGTCCGGACGGGACCGGTGTCGTGTCTCCAGTCCCCATCTGCGCCCCATCTCGGAGGTGTCTGTCGAAACGGAGCAGAGGATTCGGGGGCGCATACAGCGCATAGGCGGCATCCAGTGCGGGTCTGGCGACCGTGTCCCCATATCGCCCCCACATTCCGGCCGCGACGCAACGGTCATTTCATTTCGAGTAGTACTTTCTAGGCCAAGTGGGCTGGGGGTAGCGAGGTGAAGTGGGGTCGGAACGGGGTGTGTGCGGTGATGCGCTGGTAAGCCGGTAGACGGCACCGTTGGGGGGCCGCGACGACCGCGCGGCTGCCGCCGACGGAAGTGGGTCACCGTGACGTCTGTTCTGCCAGCCGCCCGTCCTGGGATCGGCACCGGTTTCACCACCGAAGCGCATGAGCAGCTCCGAGCCCGGGTGAGAGAGTTCGCTGAAAGTGAGATCGAGCCGGAGATACCGCGTATGGAAGCGGAGCGGCGCGTGGAGCGGGATCTGGTGAGCGCGGTCGCCCGCCGGGGATGGGTCGGGGTGACCGTGACGCCCGAGGATGGAATCACGGCGGTGGGGCATCTCGCGAAGACGGTCATCGTTGAGGAACTGTCCCGGGTCAGCGGAGCCATCGGCGCGGCGGTCCAGGCATTGCAGCTCGGTGTGGCGAAGATCAGTCACTACGGCACCGCGGAGCAGAGGGCGAAGTGGCTGCCCCTGATCGCCGCGGGTGACTGCCTGCCGACCATCGCGGTGACCGAGGAGCAGTCGGGCGGGCACGTTTTGGGTATGGAGGCCACCGCCGTGCGCGAGGGGGACGACTATGTTCTGAGCGGCCGTAAGGTGTTTGTCGGCAGTTCCCATATCGGTGACCTGCACGGGGTGGTCGTCCGTACGGGTCCCGGTTCGGAGGGGCTGACCGCGTTCCTGGTGGAGGCGGACAGGCCCGGTCTGCGGCTCGCTCCTCATCGCCCGGCGATGGGATTGCACGGGTTCGGCTTCGGCGAGCTGGTCTTCGAGGACTGCCGGGTGCCGACGTCGAACCGGCTCGGCCGCGAAGGCGAGGGCCTGGAACTTGCCCACTCTTCCAGCATTCTGTACGGGCGTGCGAATTTGGCGGGCGTGGCGCTCGGTACCCATCAGGCGCTGTGGGAGCAGACAGCCGCGTATACGACGGAGACGTACCGCTACGGAGTTCCTCTGGCGCGGCAGCCGGTCGTGGAGCAGGTGCTCGGCCGGATTCAGTCGCGGCTGATGACCGCGCGGACGCTGGCGTATCACGCCGTGAGCCTGCTGGACGCCGGGGTTCCGTGTGACGCCGAGCTGATGAACGCGAAGCTGGTCGGAGTGGAGCTGGCACGGGAATCCGCGCAGGACGCGATGGATCTGCACGGCGGCGCGGGGCTGTTTCCGGATCTGCCGGTGGAGCGCTACTTCCGTGACGTCCAGCATCTGTACGCGCCGGCGGGCACGTCGGAGGTGCAGTTGCTGCGTCTTGCGCGGATGGCGCTGGGTGAGAGCCGGGCGCAGTGCTCGGAGACGCTCGCGGACCGGCTCGTGCCGGGAGGACGGCTGGCCCTGACGACGTAGTGGTGGCGCCCCTGAGGGGTGACAGTGTGTGCTGTCACCCCTCAGGGGCGCCGTGTGTTCCGTGTGAGTGCGGTGGTGGTTAGGTCCGGGCGTTGTCGAGGATCAGGTTCATGGCCTGGTGGGCCTTGTCCTTGATGTAGGCGAGTCCGTCGTCTCCCCAGGGGCGGGGTTCGGGGCCGACGAGGCAGACGGTGCCGATGATCAGGCCGTCGGAGGGGTCGACGAGCGGGGCGCCGACATAGGTACGGATGCGGTAGCGGTCGACGACCGGGTTGCCCTTGAAGCGCGGGAAGGCGCGTACGTCTTCCAGGACGAGTGCCTTTCCCCGCCGGTCGATGACATGGGGGCAGAAGCCCGCGTTGCGGGACATCCTGCGGCCGAAGGCGAACCGTCCTGTGGTGGCGGGAGAGTTCGGGCCGGTGCCAGGTTCGTAGAGGCCGAGGAAGTGCTGGTCCTGGCCGACGAGGTTGAGCATGGCGTACGGCTCTGTGTGAATGGCGGTGAGTTCGACGGCGCCGCGGGCGAGGTCGGCGGCGAAGGCGTCGAACGGGGCGAACTGTTCGGGGTTTTCCAGGCCCAGCTGGTGGTGGCGTTCGGCGCGCTCGCGGATGAGGGATTCGGCCGGCGGGTAGAGGTGGCGTGCGGTTTGGGGGTCGAAGGTAGTGGTCACGGGTGCCTCTCCGGGCTGTAGGGGCAGGTCAGGCGGGCACGGGTTCGGGGGCGCGGCTGTGCGCGTGCTCGATGAGCGCGGCCAGCACGCCTTTGACCGAGGGCTCCTTGCGGGCGTCGCAGGTGAGGACGGGGACGTGTGGTTCCAGGTCGAGTGCGTCGCGGATCGCTTTTTCGGGGTAGAGACCGGCGCCGTCGAAGTGGTTCAGGGCGACGGCGAAGGGGATACCGCGGGTCTCGAAGTACTCGATCGCGGGGAAGCAGTCGCGGATGCGGCGGGTGTCGGCCAGGACGACCGCGCCGACGGCGCGGTCGGACAGCACTTTCCACATGAACCAGAAGCGGTCCTGCCCGGGGGTCCCGAACAGCAGCAGCTGGATTTTCTGGGCGTGCAGTGTGATGCGTCCGAAGTCCATGGCAACGGTGGTGGTGGTTTTGCCGCCGACTCCGATCAGGTCGTCGGTGCTCGCTCCGGCCGCGGAGAGCGTCTCCTCCGTCTTGAGCGGGGGGAGTTCGCTGACCGCGCCCACGAACGTGGTCTTTCCGACGCCGAATCCCCCGGCGATCACGATCTTGACGGGGGTCATGGTGTCATTTGCGTAATCCCTCAAGGACTCTCTCCAGCAGGTGGCGGTCGGTGGGGTCGGCGGTCGTGTCGGGCATGGCCATGACGACGGACCCTGTGGTGAGCAGGTCGCCGACCAGGACCTTGATGATCTGGACGGGATAGTGGAGCCGCGCGGAGAACTCAGCGACCGAGACCGGGGCCTGCCGGCACAGACGCACGATGTCCTTGTGGGCGTGGTTGGTGGGGACGGCAGGCCGGTCCGCCGAGGTGAGAGGGCGTGCCCTCACCAGGGAGTGGAGGTCGAGTGGATGCTCGGTGTGGGTACGGCCCCCGGTCACGAGGTAGAGGCGTTCCGCCGGCGCGGGCCCCTCGATCCAGGGAACGGGATCGGATACGGGCATGTCACCGCGCCGACGGTTCTGCGGGGCTCTGCCGTGCGGGTTCGGCGAGGTGGATGGCGACGCTCTTGATGAGCTGGGTCATCTCGTAGCCGATCTGCCCCGTGTCGGAGCCGGGTTCGGTGAGCAGCGTGAGGAGGCTGCCGGACCCGGCGGCACCGCAGAAGGCGAGGGTGTCGTCGAGTTCCAGGATGGCCTGCCGGAGGGTGCCGCTCGACTCGATGATGGAACCGAAGCTCTCCCCGAGGCTGACGAGACCGCAGGCGCGGGCGGCGAGCTGGTCGGCCTGGTCCTTGTCGATGCCGTACCAATGACGGGCGAGGCCGTCGGTGGTGGAGAGCAGGGCGGCGTTGATCCCGGGCACGCGCTCGGTGAGGTCCTTCAGCAGCCAGTCGAGATTCTGGGTTTCCGTCATGAGGGTTCCTTGTGGGCCTGGTCGGGGTGGGTGTCGGACTGGATGGCGTCGCGGCGGGCGGCGGCGCGGCCTTGGAAGAACTGCGTGGCCAGGCCAGCGGTGGGTCCGCCTTCCGCCGCGGTGCCGGAGGGACGCGCGGTGCGCCGCAGCTCGGGAGCGAGATAGCCCTTGGTACGCCGGGCCAGTTGGGGCAGTCCCTGCTCCGGGGCTCGTGTCTGCGCGGTAGTGGCGGTGTGGTCGGGCTGCGGACGGGGCTGCCCGTCCGGCACCGGGAGGGCGGCTACGACGTGGGGCCGCACGCGTGCCGCGACCGGGGCGGACGGCCCGCCGGGCCCGGCCGGCAGCGGGGGCGCGGAGGTGCGGCTGTGTTCAGGATCCCCAGGCTCCTCGGTGACCAGCAGCGCGTGGGGCAGAAGGACGATGGTCTGAGTGCCGCCGAAGATGTTCGGTTCGAGCCGCACGGCGATCTGCTTGTTCTGCCGGCGGGCCAGGAGCGCGACGACCAGGGTACCGATCCGGCCGTCCTTGAGCTGCTTGTCGATGACCCTGTCCGGCTCCGCCGCCGCGAACATGTCGTTGAGCCGGTCGCGTACCTGGGCCGACATGGTCAAGCCGCGGTCCTGGATCTCGACCGCCACTCCGGCCCTCACCATCCGCGCGGTGATGTGGACGTCGGTCTCGGGCGGACTGAACCGGGTGGCGTTCTCCATGAGCTCGGCGAACAGGTGGATGATGTCGGGGGCCACATGACCGTGCAGGAGCACGTCCACGTCCTCGATGACCTGCACCCGGTGGTACGCCTCGATTTCCTGCATGGCCTGACGCAGGACGGCGGGCAGGGCAAGCGGATCGGTGAAGCGCCGGGGCACGGCGCCGCCGACGACGGCGATGCTGTCCGCCTGGCGGCGGATCCGCGTGACCATATGGTCAACACTCAGCACATCGCCCAGCAGGGTGGGAGCCTCGATCTCCATCTCGACGGCGTCGAGTCCCTGCAGAGCGCGGTCGACGAGGTTCTGGAGTCGCCGGGCGAGGTTGTTCAGAACCTCGACCCGGCGGGCACCGGCCGTCGCGGACACGGCGGCGAGCGCGGCGTTGTACACATCGGCGAGCGCGTGGGCCACATGGCCGGCCGGGCTTCCGCCCTCCCACTGCTCCAGTTTCCTGGGCGCGGGGACAGGCCCGCCCTGCCGCATCTGCTTCGCCACCTCGTACAGCCCTTGGCTGGTCTTCGTGGTCTGCTGCAGCAACTGGGCGAAGGCGTGGCGGACCGCAGCGTCGGACATCTCCCGCTGGCGGATGAGCGTGCGGGCGGTGGACCGGGCGCACAACCACGACACCACCACCGCCGCCGCGGCCGTACCCGGCACCGCGACGCCGAGGGGACCGGGTATGAGCCAGGGGCAGACAGCCGCGGGCCCGAGCACGACAGCGTGCGGCAGGACAGCGGTCCGTACGAGGCGGGCCTTGAGTGAGGCGGGCGTGCTCATCGGGGGCGGGGATAGCTTCCCATGTCGTCGGGCGACACGTTCCCCTGCCACGTCGGCAGGGGGAAGGAGATCAGGCATCAGATCCTCGTAAACAGAAAGAGAAACAGGAACGGGGCCGGGCCGGGCCGACGAGACGGAACAACGTGTGCGGAGCCGTCAGGCCCCGGCGAGGGCGCCGGTGGTGCGCAGGGCGGTGTCGAGCGCGTCCAGGCCGATGCGTCTGCTGCGGGGCCGCACCAGACCCGCCGTCCCGTAGGCACCCAGCTCCCGGCACCGGCGCGTCAGCCACCGCCAGTTGAGATGCAGGATGTCCGCGAGAGCCCGCAGCCGGTCGCCCGGCGCGGCATCGCCCAGCGCGCCGTGGAAGCGGGAATACTCGACCGCGTCGCCGTAGGCGCCGACCTCGGCGCGGCTGTCGGTGGCATCGACCCGGCAGAGCATCCCCGGTTGTCCCCAGTCCGCCAGGACCGCCCGCCGGCCCGGGAACAGCATCAGGCCCGGCATGTCCGTGTATGGGGACTGCGGGGACAGCCACACGGTCAGACCCTGTGACTCCCACCAGGCCACCAGCAGGAACAGCCAGATGCGTTCATGGAGAGGGCCTTCGCCGAGTGGCTGGGCCAGGCTCACCCCGATCCCCTCCGCGCGGCCCCGCAGGGACTGGACATGGGCGCTCTGATGGCGGAACAGGACCCGCATCGCAGCCTCTTCCCAGCGTCGCACAGGCGCCCAGAGCCTCGCCGGACCCATGGTGTGCTCCAGGTGCCCGGACAGATGGCGGGCGCAGCCCCACCCGCCCAGCCAGGCCGCGGAGGATTGGGACAGATCGGTGAGAGCGGCTATACCGAGAGCTGAACGGGGAGCCGACACATGCGGGCCGAGTTCGGTCTCCGCTTCGGTCAGCACGTGGTCGTCGGCCAGCAGCGCGTCGTCCAGGCACACTGCCGCCCAAAGGATCGAGCATGTCAGATCGTCCAGCTCATACGCGGTGGGAACCGACATGGTCCGCCAGGGACTGCCGGTGGCGATCTGACGCCGGGCGTGCACCGTGTCGAGCGCGTGCAGCACGGCCCTGCCCTCCTGATGGAGTCCCGCCAACACCAGTCCGCGGCGCGCGGGCCCGACGAACTGGGCGATGTGTGCCGCGTCCTCGTGGTGCAGGACGGCCAGATCACCCGACGGGACAGCGTCGTAAAGCTGCGCCGCCACCGTTGTCCCGTCGAATGCCGGCGATCCGTCCAGCCGCCAGACCCCGTCCATACCCGGTGCCGGCGGCGTGGGAGACAGACTCGACCAGGCCCACTGAGTGTCCAAGGCCAGTACGGCCGCATGCGACGACATCCGTGCAGGCCGCGGCACGACGACATCGCGTGCGGGAGCCGGACTGAACAGCAGGCTGATGCTGACGCCCATCATCTCCTCCAGCACCACCCGCGCGTTGCCCTGCGGCAGACAGTCCCCCGCCATCCACCGCAGGTACGTCGAGTTGCTTACCGTGACGGTTCTGAACCGCTCTCCTCCCGTCCGCTCCGCAACCCTTGAGGCCGCGACAGTGAACTCGGCGCGGAACCGGGACCAGTTCGCCCAGCCCTGGCGCTCCAGCAGAAGCCCCAGCAGCGTCGACACTGACGTCCCGTGCAGTAAATCCCCGCTGGATTCCGCCTGTTCGGCGGGAACCACCTGAAGTCTCACCTCTCCCCTCCTCCCCTGTGCCAGTCCCTGTCAGCGCGCATACGTCCGCCTCGCCGACCGAACCAACCAGCTCGCCTCCATCAGGTGATCGGCGATAGTCAGACGCTCGGAACCGTCCAGCGGCGTGAACCACACCTGCCCCTCGCACGGCCGGGACACCCTGGGGCACCACGCTGCTCCCCGTCTCATCTCCACGCCCCGGACCTCGTGCCGGTCCGCATCCCACGCCGTCACGGGCACCAACAGCACGCCGTGCTTGCCACAGTGCGCTACCGGTCCGACTGGAGCTCCGCGGGAAGCCATCCACGACAGCACCCGCATCCCGGCCTGCCCACCCGGCAGCTGCGCCACATCACCACGCTCGCTCTGAAACCGCGCCACCATGTCTGGATCACCCGTCGGCAGTACCAAAGCCGGCAACCCACCAGGCCGAGGCAGCACGGCACGGTGATCCAGCAGCGACGCGCCTCCCGCCAGTTCCTGAACACTCACAGCGCCACCCCGGCCGTAATCCGCTCGGCCAACCGCAGCGCCTGGTCCGGGGAGAGGCGCACCTCCAACTCGTCCCGGGCGTGGGCGCCGCCGGGCCTGGCCTCTGTGCCAACCCTGCCGGACGTGACATCGGTGAGCAGCCACCGCATCCGCCCGGCGAGCTCGTCCAAGCCAGTTTCGCAGGAGAAGTCCAGGCCACGGGCGACGTCATCCGCGCCCAGCAGCGCGCCCAGGGACACGGCCGTCGCGGGACTGTCAGCGTCACGGATCTCGATGACGAGAGTGTCCGGATCGGCGACGGTCACATCGGCGCGCAAGCCGTACAGTCCGAACGCGTCGAGGAGACGATCGGCGATATCCGAGGAGCGGATACACGGCGCGAGGAGACGCTCGATCAGGAGATGAACAGCGGCACTTCGGCGCAGAGTGATCACAACGTTGCCGCTTCCGTCGTCACCGGTGCTCGCATCGATGCCGGCCTCGGCCAGCCAGGCCGCGGCCGCAGTGCGGTTCAGCTCGAAGGGCAGCAGGCGCTTGTTGCCCAGCAGCACTAACGCGACACAAGGTGTGCCCTGAGGCGTCTCCACGCGGCCGATGACACCCGACCTCGCCACAGCGTCGGCGAGAACATCGACCGTCGTGGACGCGGAAGCGTCGGTAATCACGGTGGAGCCCTCTTTCTCATCGCGGACAGAAGTCTTCTGACAAGCTTCGGAATCAGTCACGCCACAGGCTCCAGCGCGGTGAGGACCGGGCGTCGCGGCCCGACGGTGACACCGTCGGGCCGCAGTTCACCGGTGTCCTCGAACAGAAATACGCCGTTGCACAGCAGGCTCCAGCCCTGCTCCGGCAGGTGCTGGGCGATGGTCTTGGCGGTGTCCCTGTCAGGACGCTCGGCCGCCGGACAGCGAGGTGTGTGGGAGCACATAGGTTTCCTCAACGAGTTGAAGGGCTTGGAGGTCGGGGCGGGTCAGGGTTTGCGGCCGACGGCGGCGTACGAAGGCCATTGGCCGGTATCGCTCGCGAAATCGGGCGTTGCCAGACCAGGGGGAACCAGTTCCCAGTACCGGACGAGCGCAGCCGTGATCTCCCCGCCGCTGCGGACGCTGGTCCGGACCCCGGCGCCGGTGAGGATCTCGGCCGCGCTCCGCATAGGACCGGGGCGGAAGTCGGCCGTGAAGTGTGTCGCCACGAGCGCACTCCCCGGGCAGACGGCCTGGCTGAACTCCCGCAGGGACCGGGCCATCTCCTCGTCTGTCAGATGGTGCAGGACCGACCGCCAGACCAGGATCACCGGCTCCGACAGATCAATCGTCTCGGCCAGCTGCGGGGAGGCGAGGACCGACCGCGGGCGGGTGATATCGCCTCTCAGGTGTCCGGTGACGACCGATGTCCGACTGCTCATGACGGCGGTGCTGTGCGCGGCCACGACGGGATCGTCGTCGACGTACAGGACACGGCCGTCGGGCCGGTGCTCGGCGATCACGTCATGCAGATACGGAGGCCGCGGCAGCCCGCACCCCAAGTCGATGACCTGCCGCAGACCGCATACAGCGGCAAGCTCCTGCACCGTCTCGTCGACGAAGACCCGGTCCTTGGCCATTGCCCCCGGCAGGAACGGCGCCGCGTCGAGCAGGCGCTCCACCACGGCTGTGTCGGCCGGGTAATGATCCTTGCCGCCCAGCAGACGGTCGTACACACGGGCGGGGGTCGGCCGAGTGAAGAAATCGGAGCGCAGGCCCGCAGGCCGGGTGGCATGCATGGGTGCGAGACCTCCTCAGGCGATGGGAAGACGAAGACGAGTAAGAAGGGACGCGAGGTGGTCACGGTGTGCCCACGCGACCATGCCGTGACCGGGCAGCCCGCACTCACCCGCCGTCCGCACCCGCTCCCATACCGACGAGAGCTGACGACTACTGGTCAGCCAGCCCGTATACCCGGCCTGGTCCGGACCGGTCGCAGACGGCAGCGCGGCCTCCGTGCTGGTAAGAAGAGCGACATCGGCCAGCCCGGCCCTCTGGAACACCGTGCGGGGCATGCCATCCATAAGGGGATCGGCGCAGACCGCCGCATCGAAACCGCCGATCACCAGCGCGCGGCGGCGCTGCCCGTCCAGCAGCGTCACCATGCTCGCGGTCCGGCTCGCAAGGAGAAGGGCTTCGCTGCGGCGCGTTACCTCGTCGGTGGAGGACACCCTGCCGGCCACCACACACAGCGGCGTCGAGTCGAGGCCCGTATCCGAAAGCTGCACCGCCACCGTTGTGGGCGGCGCGCTCAGCACAGACGACGGGTTGGAGAGCTCACCGAGCGGCCTGAACATGCCTCTGTCCGCGAGGACCGCGGTGTGCGCCTTCTCACCGGGCCAAACGTCCAGACCCAGCTCAAACGACGCCTCATAGAACACCCGGCCGTTGTCGGCGTCAGCCCCCTGCACTCCCTGCCAGAAGACCAGGTGAGGACCAAGCCCCCGCAGCACGTCATACACCGCCCTCCGCCGGGCCCGGCCATCCATCACCCCCAGCCCCAGACTGACGGCCACAAGGAACTCATCACGACCGGCCGGCCGCGCTGCCGCCCGAGTCCCGGCCGTAAGGCCCCAGGTCCCGCGCCCGCCGGCAGGCGCGGAAGGACCACTCGCACTCGCCGGCCCTTCCGGCCGAGCGGCGGACGGCCGCGTATCTGCGGAGACCTCGGTGAAGCTCATGAATCCTCATCAATGTCGGAACGTGGACAGGGTCTGGACGACCTGGCAGGAAGGCCGGACCGGCCGCCGCGGGAATGCACACGGCGGCCGGGAGGCAACGCCCGTCCCGGGGTGCCTCGCTCATTCCTCCGGGACCTGGGCAGGCCCCCGGGGGCGGAGGAACAAGCCCGTCTACACAGGCGGATGCCGGTCACAACCGTCCCCATCCGCCACGTACCGGCAACGCCCGGCTGCACCGCCGCGCCGACGCGAGAGGTACCCGAGCCTCCCTGCCGACGGAAGCACCACCTCACCCCGGGCCGCGCTCCGCCCGGCAGCCTCCGCCGGAACGACGGGGGAACCAGGCGAACCGGCACTCCGGGCCGACGGACCGGCAGACACGTTTCCGCTGACCTCCCACACCGGCTCGCCAACCAGAAGACCAGCGTCCTGGGCGCACACCGCCTGCACCAGCAGTCCGTTGACCGCACCAGCCAGCCAGTACACGTCCTGAGCCGACAGCCGCCCCTGCGAAGAACCCGCCGCGGCAGCGTTACCAGCGCGCTCAATAACCTCACGGCACTCCGAGGACGAAGAACCGTCGACGCCCAGGTAGCCCGCCCACCGCTCGACGTACGGGATCAGTACCGTGATGTGTTCCCTCAGCCTCTGAACGGCCCCCAGGAGCGTGTCGGCGTCCAGGACGGCAAGCCGCACCCGCAACTCAGGCCCTGCGGCGTTCGTGTACCGGCAGGCGTTGGTGACGAGCTCGCTGACGGCCAGCACCGCGTCCTCGACGTCGCCGTCCCAGCCGAGGGCGGTCACGAGCATGCAGGTGTCGGCGCGGGCCCGGCGCGGCGCCGTCACGTTCATCGCGTGGGCGCGGGTGATCTCACCTTGCACGATGGCCGGCTCGCAGGGTGCCGGGGCGTACGCGTGCGGCAGCGGCGTGCTTCGGGCGACATCCTCGGTCGGCAGTCGCCGGTCTTCCGCCGGTCTTACGGGGTGCATGGGAGAACTCCCTGATCTGTGTGCACGCTCGGGCACTCTCAGCGAGGGCCTTACAAGCGTGACAACGAGCGGCGGACGGCTCTACCCCCTAACCCGCCCCGGAACGGGTTCCTTCAATTGACCGCGTTCCTCGGGTTCTCCTCGGATTCACCTCGGAGTAGCCAACTTCTCCCTGTATAGGGAAACTTGATAGGCAGACAGCTCTACCGTCGAAGCAGTGACGTGCCAGGCTAATGAGATGGGGAGGCAACCGTGCTGTTCTTCCGGCTCCTGCTTGAGCAACGCGGCATCAAGAGTGCGGAGGAATTCCTGCCGTCGTACAGAGTGGCGGCGGGCCGTTTGGGACTCGACGCGGAACCCGCCCCGAAGACTTTCGAGGGATGGTTCTACGACGGGCGCCGCCCGCAGCGGCCCTTCCGCCCAATCCTCATAGAGATGCTCGGCTACAGCATCGACGACCTTTGGACGGACGTCCCCGCAGGGACCACTCCCAAGTTCGCCCCTCTGGTCGGCACGTCACCCATTGCACCCCACGTCGCTCCCGGCGTGGACATGAGCGAGATGAAAAGGAGTGGCGCGATGGCCGTTCGACGTGCCCGGAATTACGTCCTGCAGACGGACCGTGACCGGCTGGGAGACAACACACTCCCGCTGCTGCACAACCAGATGGCGCACCTGGTGAGCGAATACCCGCGCGTAGCGCTGTCGTCGATCTGGGACGATCTCCTCGACGCGCAGGACCAGGTGATCCACAACTTGGAGACCGGCAAGCACCGGCCTTCCCAGCTCAGTGACCTCAACTTCATGGCGGGCGTGCTCGCCTTCCTCGTAGCCAAGGGCTTCAACGACATGGAGGACCGGGAGCAGGCCCGCACGATGAGCCTGCTCGCCGGGGCGTTCGCCAAGGACGCGGAGCACCCGGGGCTGATGGCGCTCGTCAACGGTCTGCAGTCCCTCGTCGAATACTGGGCGGACCGGCCCGGCGACGCCTTGTTCTACGCACAGAAGGGCGCGGCGCTCGCCTCGAACCTCAACGGCACCGTCGGCCTGTGGCTGCTCGGTCTGCAGGCCCGGGCCGCCGCGATCCTGGGCGACGCGGAAACCGTACGCGCCGCGAACCGCGATGCCCTCGATCGGCGTGCGAACGTCGCCCTCGACGATCTTGACGGGCTGGGCGGGTTGCTCACTTACTCGGCCGAGAAGCAGTTGTACTACTCGGTGGAGGCCGAGGCACTCCTCGGCCACGGCAGCGCGGGCCTGACTGCTCAGGCGGAGCAGGCTGTCCATGGGTTCAGCAATCCCGAGGACCCGAACTGGGCCTTCGGGGATCTCGCGGGCGCCCAGTGCAACCAGGCGCTGATCCTTCTCAACGCCGGCGAGGTCGACGGGGCCTCGCAGGCGATCCGCCCTGTGCTGGATCTACCGTCCAGCTTCCGCAACAACGGCATTGTGGTGTCAGCTCACCGCGTCCGTCACGCGCTCATGAACAGCCCGGCCCGCACCGCCGTCACCGCCCGCACCCTGCGGGAGGAGATCGCCGTGTACGCCCCTCGCAGGGCTGCTCTGCCCGCAGGACCCCAGCGATAGAGTTCCGCCCATGCACCAGGTCCAACAATCCGGCCAGCGCCTGATCCTGCGCGAACTCACTGTCGAAGACGTCGACGCGGTGTTCGCCATCTACGGCAACAGTGAGGCGACAGAACACCTATCGTTCGAGCCGCGGACACGGGAGGAGGTCAGCCAGATCGTTGCCCGGTCGATCGGCTCCGCCACGGCGGAGCCACGTAGCGAGTACGCCCTCGCCGTCGTAGAGCGGGACACCGCCGAAGTGATCGGATTCGGCCGCCTGGCCCTGGACCCCCACCAGCCACAGGCAGCCACCTTCGGGTTCGCGCTGCGTCCGGACGCCTGGGGCGTCGGCTACGGCGTCGAGACCGTACGACTCCTACTCAGCCTCGGATTCGACGGCCTCGGACTGCACCGCATCTGGGGCGCCCGCTCCCCACTCAACGAACCCTCCGCGAAAACCATGACCGCGGCCGGCATGACCGAGGAAGGCGTCATCCGCGAGCACATCAAAAAGGCCGGACAGTGGCGCGACTCCGTCGTTCACTCGATCCTCGACCGAGAGTGGGCTACGCCCACCGCCCGCGCCTAGGGCCTGTTGTGAAAGCCTGGTCAGAGCCATTCGTTGATGGCTGCGATCAGCACTGTGGCTTCGTAGCGGACGGCGAGTTTGTCGTACCTCG
>NZ_JBIWLW010000069.1:0-18496 GCF_044766385.1 Streptomyces sp. NPDC102274
GTCTTGCGTTTCCGACTCTATCAGACTCTTCCGTGTCCGATTCCCCGTCGGAGCGGGGCCGCCTTCCAGATTTCCGCTTTCGCGTTTCCCTTTCCAGCGATTCCGACTTTATCAGAGTGATCGGAGTCGGATTCCCACCCCCATTCGGAAGGTCCCAGGCATATGATTGACCCGGGTTCCCGTCGAGGTGGAGCCGTAAACGTACTGGAGTGGGGGGCCTCGAAGCAAATCGAGGCCCCCCACTCCGGGTGACGCATCGGACGATGCGTCAGATGCCTCAGACCTCGACCACCACGGGCAGGATCATCGGGCGCCTGCGGTACGTGTCCGAGACCCACTTGCCCACCGTGCGGCGCACGAGCTGCTGGAGTTGGTGCGGTTCGGCGACGCCGTCCGAGGCCGCCTTGCCGATGGCCTCTTCGACCTTGGGCAGTACGGCGGAGAACGCGGTGTCCTCGATGCCCGAGCCGCGGGCCTGGAAGTGCGGGCCGGCGACGACCTTGCCCGTGGTGGAGTCGACCACCACGAAGACCGAGATGATGCCCTCGTCGCCGAGGATGCGGCGGTCCTTGAGGGAGGTCTCGGTGACATCGCCGACCGACAGACCGTCCACGTAGACGTAGCCGGCCTGGACCTTGCCCACGATCCTGGCCATGCCGTCGACCAGGTCGACCACCACGCCGTCCTCCGCGATGACGATGTGGTCCTTGGGGACCCCGGTCAGCGCGCCCAGTTCGGCGTTGGCGCGCAGATGGCGCCATTCGCCGTGGACCGGCATCAGGTTCTTGGGCTTGCAGATGTTGTAGAAGTACAGGAGCTCGCCGGCCGAGGCGTGGCCCGAGACATGGACCTTGGCGTTGCCCTTGTGGATGACGTTCGCGCCCCACCGGGTCAGGCCGTTGATCACGCGGTAGACCGCGTTCTCGTTGCCCGGGATGAGGGACGACGCCAGGATGACCGTGTCGCCCTGGACGATCCGGATCTGGTGATCGCGGTTGGCCATGCGCGAGAGCGCGGCCATCGGCTCGCCCTGGGAGCCGGTGCAGACGAGGACGACCTCGTGGTCGGGGAGGTCGTCGAGTGTCTTGACGTCGACGACCAGACCGGGCGGGACCCTGAGATAGCCCAGGTCGCGGGCGATGCCCATGTTGCGGACCATCGAGCGGCCGACGAAGGCGACCCTGCGCCCGTATTCGTGGGCGGCGTCGAGGATCTGCTGGATGCGGTGGACGTGGCTCGCGAAGCTCGCCACGATGATCCGCTTCTGCGCGTTCGCGAAGACCTGTCGCAGGACGTTCGAGATGTCGCGCTCGGGCGGGACGAAGCCCGGTACCTCCGCGTTGGTGGAGTCCGAGAGCAGCAGGTCGATGCCCTCCTCGCCGAGCTTGGCGAAGGTGGGCAGGTCGGTGAGTCTGCGGTCCAGCGGGAGTTGGTCCATCTTGAAGTCGCCGGTGTGGACCGCCATGCCCGCGGGAGTGCGGATGGCGACGGCCAGGGCGTCCGGGATGGAGTGATTGACCGCGACGAACTCGCAGTCGAACGGGCCGATGCGCTCGCGGTGGCCCTCGGTGACCTCAAGGGTGTACGGGCGGATGCGATGCTCCTGGAGCTTCGCCTCGATCAGCGCGAGGGTCAGCTTGGAGCCGATCAGCGGGATGTCGGGCTTCAGCCGGAGCAGGAACGGGACGCCGCCGATGTGGTCCTCGTGGCCGTGGGTGAGCACGACCCCGTCGATGTCGTCGAGGCGGTCCCGGATGGTGGTGAAGTCCGGCAGGATCAGGTCGACACCGGGCTGCTCCTCCTCGGGGAAGAGGACGCCGCAGTCGACGATGAGCAGACGGCCGTTGTACTCGAAGACCGTCATGTTGCGGCCGATCTCGCCCAGCCCTCCGAGCGGGGTGACACGCAGGCCGTTCTTGGGCAGCTTCGGCGGCGCGCCGAGTTCAGGATGCGGATGACTCAAAAGACTCTCCTCACCACACGCGCCACGTGCCGCGGGGGCACGTGGCGCGCATGACATTCGTGCACTTGCTGTTGTCTGTGTGGACCGGTGTCCGTGTGAACCGACGTGTCGGTTTGTCTCGATGGACTATGTCTTCGCGTATTCAGTTGTGAAGTCTGTGATTAGAGCTGTACCCCGCCGGCCGCGAGATCGATCTTGAGCTGAGCCGTTTCATGGTCCGACAGCTCGACGAGCGGGAGGCGCAGCGGTCCGGCCGGCAGCTTCTGCAGCATGAGCGCGGCCTTGGTGGTGATGACGCCCTGGGTGCGGAACATGCCGGTGAACACCGGGAGCAGCTTCTGGTGGATCTCGGTGGCCTTCTGGACGTCACCGGTGAGGTGGGCGTCGAGGAGTTCGCGCAGCTCCGGGGTGACCACATGGCCGACGACGGACACGAAGCCGACCGCTCCGACGGAGAGCAGCGGGAGGTTGAGCATGTCGTCGCCGGAGTACCAGGCGAGGCCGGACTGGGCGATGGCCCAGCTGGCGCGGCCGAGGTCGCCCTTGGCGTCCTTGTTGGCGACGATACGCGGGTGCTGGGCGAGACGGACGATCGTCTCGGTGTCGATGGGGACACCGCTGCGGCCCGGGATGTCGTAGAGCATGACCGGCAGCCCTGTCGCGTCCGCGATGGCGGAGAAGTGCCGGAAAAGGCCCTCCTGCGGCGGCTTGTTGTAGTACGGCGTCACCGCGAGCAGTCCGTGCGCTCCGGCGCGTTCGGCCGTGCGGGCCAGCTCCAGGCTGTGACGGGTGTCGTTGGTGCCGACACCGGCGACGATGTGGGCCCGGTCTCCGACGGCCTCCAGGACGGCCCGTACCAGCTGCTCTTTCTCCACGTCACTGGTGGTCGGCGACTCACCGGTGGTGCCGTTCAGGACCAGGCCGTCGTTGCCCGCGTCCACGAGGTGGACGGCGAGCCGCTGGGCACCGTCGAGGTCGATTGCGCCGTCCGCCGTGAAGGGCGTGACCATGGCGGTGAGGACCCGCCCGAAGGGAGTCTGCGGAGTGGAGATCGGAGCCATGGGTAACACGCTACTCGCTGCTCAGCTCACCGTGTCCCTTTGGGGGACGGGACAGGAGGAGCCCGGCACTGCCTGCTCGGGGGTTCAAGCAGTGCCGGGTCCGTTTGATCAGCCTAGATGAACTTCTCGAAACGCCGCAATCCGGACACTTCACTCGGCCGACCGTACATCTGTGCCCCGGACAGGCCCGGAGCGTCTGCTAGGGGCTGCCCCGTTATCCCTGGATCAGCGCGCGGCGTCGGCTGCGGTGCGTCGCGAGGCGGAGGGGCGGAGAACGGGACAGCCCTCAGGGGGCGACCCTGCCGTTGGCATTGAAAGCCGCGTGGGTGAGCGGCATGAGCTTCGCCCAGTGCTCCTCCATCCGCTCTCCGACCATCTCGATCTCCCGCTGCGGGAAGGACGGCGTCCTCGCCTCTTCGTGCTGGGTGCGCAGGCCGAGGAAGTGCATCAGCGAGCGCGCGTTGCAGGTGGCGTACATCGACGAGAAGAGCCCGACGGGCAGCACGGAACGGGCCACCTCACGGGCCACCCCCGCCGCCAGCATCTCCTGGTACGCCTCGTACGCCCGTACGTAGGAGTCCTCCATGACGCGGCCGGTCAGCTCCCGCTGCTCACGGGTGCCGTCGACGAACACGTACTTCCCCGGACGGCCCTCCTGGACGAGCTTGCGCGACGTGTCGGGCACGTAGAAGACCGGCTGGAGCTCGCGGTAGCGGCCCGACTCCTCGTTGTACGACCAGCCCACGCGGTGCCGCATGAACTCGCGGAAGACGAAGATCGGGGCGCTGATGAAGAACGTCATCGAGTTGTGCTCGAAGGGGCTGCCGTGGCGGTCTCTCATCAGGAAATTGATGAGGCCCTTAGACCGCTCGGGGTCCTTCGAGAGCTCTTGCAGGGACTGCTCGCCGGCGGTGGAGACGCGCGCGGCCCACAGCACATCGGAGTCACCGGCGGCGTGCTTGACCAGCTCGACGGTGACATCGCTGCGGAAGCTCGGTTTGGTCTCGGTGGGGGTGTCGCTCACCAGCGGGGTCCTTCCAGTCGCGTCGCACGGGCGGCGCCCACTCTACGTCTCGGCACTGACAGCGACGGACGGGCGGCCTCGCACGGCGTTCATTGGTCAATTCGGGGAATTCGGGCACCGAATGAGGCTGTTGTTCGTCTCACTGAGCAGCAGCTGACACACCAGCGGCGTTCCCTCACGAGATCGCAAGGAGACTTCCTCCATGTTCCGCCGGCGAGAGGCCGTCCCGTTCGCATTCGTCGCCGAGGCCGAGAGCTTCCGCAGTAACGTCACGCCCCCGCCCAGACAGCGGGCCAGCACATCCGAGCTCGTCAGCCGTACGCTTATCGGGCTGACCGTCACCGCCGGATTCGTCGGCGCGCTGCTTTTCGGACTGCCGTCCCTGGAGACGGATCAGTCGTCCGGGCACACACAGCAGTCCGAGGCATCGCAGGGCCGCTGACCCGACCGGCCCCCCTGGGGTGGTCCGGTCGGGCCGGTGATCGGTAGCCTCACCGGGCACAGCAATCGAGCGTGCTTGTGAGTGAGGATCAGCCGTGCCCCTGTCTTTCTTGACGGCCGACCGGGCTTTTGACTCGACCGATGACGTCGCGCTGCCCTTCGACGATCATGATCATTGGCGGCGTCCGTACCGCCCAGGCCCCTGGCGCGTGGTGGCGGCGGCGCTGCTTCTGCTGCTCGCCTCGTTCGTTCTGCTCGCGGCGATGATCATCGCGTTCGCGGGCGCGCTGTCCGGCGCGGCGATGTGTTTGGCGGTCGCGGCGGTGGTGATCATCGCCGCGCTGCGCCTGCTCCGCGTGGGCGCGTGGGTCAGCCGGCACGGCGTGCGCCGGGTGAGCCTGCTGCTGACGAGGACCGTGCCCTGGAACCAGGCCACGGCCGTACGCACCGTCCAGCAGCCGGTGCGCTGGCTCGGGCTGCCGCGCACCGTACAGGGGCAGGCGCTCGTCCTCGTACGTCGGCGGGGTGAACCGATTCAGCTGCTCACCGACCACAACGCGGACTTCCTGTCGCGTGGTGAGGCGTTCGACCGGGCCGCCGACACCGTGGAGGCCTGGGGCGACGAGTACCGCGGCGCCTGACACCGTCGTACGGGCGGGAGAGCGGTTCGAGCGGGGTCCGGCCATGGCAGGCCGGGCCCCGCTCCGCGCTTCCCGGCTCCGCGGGCCGCTCAGACCCGTACGGGCTTGCCGTCCCGGAGCGCGATGGCCCGCTGCATCGCTTTACGGGCACGGGGGGTGTCCCGGGCGTCGTGGTAGGCGATAGCGAGCCGGAACCAGCAGCGCCAGTCGTCCGGTGCGTCCTCGGTCTCGGCGCGGCGCTCGGCGAAGACGGCGTCCGCGGAGTCCCGGTCGATCCGGCCCCCGGCCGTACGGATCAGCGTGTCGACCGGCAGGCCGCCCTCCGCGTCCAGCTCCGCCGCGAGCCGGTTGGCGCGCGCGACGAACTGGGTGTTCTTCCAAAGGAACCAGATACCGATGAGCGGCAGGACCAGCACGGCGACACCGAAGGTGATGGTGAGCGCCGTGCCGTGTTCGATCAGCAGCACTCCTCGGCTGCCGACCAGGACGAAGTAGACGACCAGGACGGCGGCCGTGACGCAATAGGTGATCTTCGCACGCATGGGGTCAGCTCAGGTCGAGGAAGTGTTCCAGGCCGAAGGTGAGGCCGGGGGCGGAGACCACACGCCGCACACCGAGCAGGATGCCCGGCATGAAGCTGCTGTGGTGCAGGGAGTCGTGCCGGACGGTGAGGGTCTCGCCCTCGCCGCCGAGGATGACCTCCTGGTGGGCCAGGAGGCCGCGGAGCCGTACGGAGTGCACCGGCACCCCGTCGACATCGGCGCCGCGCGCGCCGTCCAGCGCCGTGACCGTGGCGTCGGGCTGCGGGGCGCTGCCCGCCGCCGCGCGGGCCGCCGCGATCAGCTGGGCCGTACGGACGGCGGTGCCGGAGGGCGCGTCGACCTTGTTCGGGTGGTGCAGTTCGACGATCTCGACCGACTCGAAGTAGCGGGCCGCGGTCTCGGAGAACTTCATGGTGAGGACCGCGCCGATGGAGAAGTTCGGCGCGATCAGCACGCCCGTCTCCGGGGAGGCGGCCAGCGAGGTGTCCAGCTGCGCGAGCCGCTCGTCCGTCCATCCCGTGGTACCGACGACGGCGTGGATTCCATGACGTACACAGAAGTCGAGGTTGCCCATCACCGAGGCCGGGGTGGTCAGTTCCACCGCGACCTGGGCGCCGGTCTCCACCAGGGTCTCCAGCTTGTCGCCCCGGCCGAGGACCGCGACCAGTTCCAGGTCGTCGGCGGCCTCGACGGCCCGTACCGCCTCGGCGCCGATACGTCCCCTGGCTCCGAGAACGGCCACGCGCAGCTTGCTCATCGCTCTGCTTCCTTCAGCGTTTGGGTGCGGCCCGGTCAGGAGACCACGTCGTCGAGGCGGTCCGCCTGCTGGTCCTTGAGGGGGCCGATGACGGACAGCGAGGGACGGTGTCCCAGTACGTCACGGGCGACCGCGCGTACGTCGTCGGGGGTGACGGCGGATATCCGCCCCAGCATGTCGTCCACGGACATCTGGGCGCCCCAGCACAGCTCGCTCTTGCCGATCCGGTTCATCAGCGCGCCGGTGTCCTCCAGGCCGAGGACGGTGGAGCCGGACAGCTGCCCGATGGCGCGGCCGATCTCCTCGTCGCTGAGCCCGTCCTCGGCGGCCCGGTCGAGCTCGTCGCGGCAGATCTTCAGGACGTCGTGGACCTGGCTGGGCCGGCAGCCCGCGTAGACCCCGAAGAGTCCGCAGTCGGCGAAGCCCGAGGTGTACGAGTAGACGCTGTAGGCGAGCCCGCGCTTCTCCCGTACCTCCTGGAAGAGCCGCGAGCTCATGCCGCCGCCGAGGGCGGTGTTCAGGACGCCGAGCGCCCAGCGGCGCTCGTCGGTGCGCGCCAGGCCCGGCATGCCGAGGACGACATGGGCCTGCTCGGTCTTGCGGTTCAGCAGGTCGACCCGGCCCGCGGTGCGCACGGAGCGGCTGCCGTCGCGGGGGGCCAGGGGCACGGCGTCCGTACGGGACAGGGCGCCGGCCTTCTCGAACGCCTTGCGGACCTGCCGTACCACCGTGGCGTGGTCGATGTTGCCCGCGGCGGCGACGATGAGGCGCGTCGGGTCGTAGTGCTTCTTGTAGAAGCGCGCGATCCGGTCGCGGTCGAGGTCGTTGATGGTGTCGACGGTGCCGAGCACCGGCCGGCCGAGAGGGGAGTCGCCGAACATGGTCTTCGCGAACAGGTCGTGTACGCAGTCGCCCGGGTCGTCCTCGGTCATGGCGATCTCTTCGAGGATCACCCCGCGCTCGGCGTCGACGTCGACGGCCTCGATGAGCGAGCCGGTGAGCATGTCGCAGACGACATCGATGGCCAGCGGCAGATCGGTGTCGAGCACCCGCGCGTAGTAGCAGGTGTACTCCTTCGCCGTGAAGGCGTTCATCTCGCCGCCGACCGCGTCGATGGCGGAGGAGATGTCGAGGGCGCTGCGCCGGCTCGTGCCCTTGAAGAGGAGGTGCTCCAGATAGTGCGTGGCGCCGTTGAGCGCCGGGGTCTCGTCGCGTGAGCCGACCTGCACCCAGATCCCGAAGGTCGCGGAGCGTACCGACGGGAGGGTTTCGGTGACAACGCGCAGGCCGCCAGGGAGGGTCGTACGACGGACCGTACCGATGCCGTTCTCGCCCTTGAGCAGGGTTTGGGTACGGGCGACGGCCCGCGCCTCCGAAGAGGCGCGGGCCGTCGCCCTGGAGCTGTCGGTCACTTGGCGCCCGTGGCCGAGCCGCTGTCGGACACAGTGTCCTGCGCCTCTTCGGACTCTCCGCCCTCTTCACCCTCGATGACGGGGATCAGGGAGAGCTTGCCGCGCTGGTCGATCTCGGCGATCTCGACCTGGACCTTCTGGCCCACACCGAGGACGTCCTCGACGTTCTCCACGCGCTTGCCGCCGGCGAGCTTGCGGATCTGCGAGATGTGCAGCAGACCGTCCTTGCCCGGGAGCAGCGACACGAACGCACCGAAGGTGGTGGTCTTGACGACCGTGCCCAGGTAACGCTCGCCGACCTCCGGCATGGTCGGGTTGGCGATGCCGTTGATCGTGGCGCGGGCGGCCTCGGCGGCCGGTCCGTCGGCGGCACCGATGTAGATGGTGCCGTCGTCCTCGATCGTGATGTCGGCGCCGGTGTCCTCCTGGATCTGGTTGATCATCTTGCCCTTGGGGCCGATGACCTCACCGATCTTGTCCACCGGGATCTTGACGGTGATGATCCGCGGGGCGTTCGGGGACATCTCGTCCGGCACGTCGATGGCCTCGTTCATCACATCGAGGATGTGGAGGCGGGCGTCGCGGGCCTGCTTCAGCGCGGCGGCCAGGACCGAGGCGGGGATGCCGTCGAGCTTGGTGTCGAGCTGGAGCGCGGTGACGAAGGTCTTCGTACCGGCGACCTTGAAGTCCATGTCGCCGTAGGCGTCCTCCGCACCGAGGATGTCGGTGAGGGCGACGTAGTGCGTCTTGCCGTCGATCTCCTGCGAGATCAGGCCCATGGCGATACCGGCGACGGGGGCCTTGAGCGGCACACCGGCGTTCAGCAGCGACATGGTGGAGGCGCAGACCGAGCCCATGGACGTCGAGCCGTTGGAGCCCAGCGCCTCGGAGACCTGGCGGATCGCGTACGGGAACTCCTCGCGCGTCGGCAGCACCGGCACGATGGCGCGCTCCGCGAGCGCGCCGTGGCCGATCTCGCGGCGCTTCGGGGAGCCGACGCGGCCGGTCTCACCGACGGAGTAGGGCGGGAAGTTGTAGTTGTGCATGTAGCGCTTGCGGGTCACCGGCGAGAGGGTGTCCAGCTGCTGCTCCATGCGGAGCATGTTGAGGGTGGTGACGCCCAGGATCTGGGTCTCGCCACGCTCGAAGAGCGCCGAGCCGTGCACGCGCGGGATGGCCTCGACCTCGGCGGCGAGCGTACGGATGTCCGTGACGCCGCGGCCGTCGATACGGACCTTGTCCTTGATGACGCGCTCGCGGACCAGGGACTTGGTCAGCGCGCGGTAGGCGCCGGAGATCTCCTTCTCGCGGCCCTCGAACTGCGGGAGCAGCTTCTCGGCGGCGAGCTCCTTGACGCGGTCCAGCTCGGCCTCGCGGTCCTGCTTGCCGGCGATGGTGAGCGCCTGGGAGAGCTCGCTCTTGACGGCGGCGGTCAGCGCCTCCAGGACGTCGTCCTGGTAGTCGAGGAAGACCTGGAACTCGCCGGTGGGCTTGGCGGCCTTGGCGGCGAGGTCGGACTGGGCCTTGCACAGCGCCTTGATGAAGGGCTTCGCGGCTTCCAGACCGGCGGCGACGATCTCCTCGGTGGGAGCCTCGGCGCCGTCCTTGACGAGCTGGATGGTCTTCTCGGTGGCCTCGGCCTCGACCATCATGATCGCGACATCGCCGTCGTCCAGGACGCGGCCGGCGACGACCATGTCGAAGACGGCGTCCTCCAGCTCGGTGTGGGTCGGGAAGGCGACCCACTGGCCCTTGATCAGGGCGACACGGGTGCCGCCGATCGGGCCGGAGAAGGGCAGGCCGGCCAGCTGCGTGGAGCAGGAGGCGGCGTTGATGGCGACCACGTCGTACAGGTGGTCGGGGTTGAGCGCCATGATCGTCTCGACGATCTGGATCTCGTTGCGCAGGCCCTTCTTGAAGGAGGGGCGCAGCGGGCGGTCGATCAGGCGGCAGGTGAGGATCGCGTCCTCGGACGGCCGGCCCTCCCGGCGGAAGAAGGAGCCGGGGATCTTGCCGGCCGCGTACATCCGCTCCTCGACGTCCACCGTCAGGGGGAAGAAGTCGAGCTGGTCCTTGGGCTTCTTGGAAGCGGTGGTGGCCGACAGCACCATGGTGTCGTCGTCCAGATAGGCCACGGCGGAACCGGCGGCCTGCTTGGCCAGTCGGCCCGTCTCGAAGCGGATGGTGCGGGTGCCGAAGGTTCCGTTGTCGATAACGGCCTCGGCGTAGTGGGTCTCGTTCTCCACTAGTGTTTTCTCCTCGTGTTCGTCCGGTGCCCGTGTGGCAGGGGACGTGGCGGAGAAGCGCTCCTTGGTGCGGGCCGGTCTTCGATCGAAGCACCCGGGGCCGCGGCATGGGCCGCGTGCCATCCGGGAGCCACTACCGAGGACCGGCGGCGGCGGAGTTCGCTCCTCCTCTTCAGTTGTGCTCGTGCGACCAGATTACTGAGCTTCGCCGCGGGATGACATTCCGGTTGTCCCTGGCGGGGTGCTCATGGGCCCCGTACGGGGACGGTCGGCCCACCCGTACCTGGTGGCGTACGCGACAGAACGTACGCGCGTACGCGAAAGGAGCGGCCCCCTGGAAGTGGGAACCGCTCCCTTCACGGTGTCTTACTTGGCACCGCCGGCCGCACCGCGGCGGATGCCCAGGCGGTCGACCAGCGTACGGAAGCGCTGGATGTCCTTCTTGGCCAGGTACTGCAGCAGCCGGCGGCGCTGACCGACCAGGATCAGCAGACCACGACGGGAGTGGTGGTCGTGCTTGTGGGTCTTGAGGTGCTCGGTCAGGTCCGAGATCCGGCGCGACAGCATGGCGACCTGGACCTCGGGGGAGCCGGTGTCACCTTCCTTGGTGCCGAACTCGGTCATGATCTGCTTCTTCGTAGCGGCGTCGAGCGACACGCGTACTCCTCGTGGGTCTTCGTGGCCACCGAGTGCCCCAGGTCGAATACTCTGGGGAGCTTCCGTTACTCGGGAGGCGGGGATCCGTTGGGCGCTGTTCCGGACGGTTCCGGAACGCGTACACAAACGGCCGCTACGTAGCGTACCAGCCCCATCAGGAGGTCAACGCCCGGATGGAGTGGTAGACGTCGAAGACCGCCAGACAGAGCGGTACGAGCGTCAGCAGGACGAAGGCCTCCGCGATCTCCAGGAAGCGGCCCCAGAAGGGGGTCACCCCCTTGCTCGGCACGATCAGGCCGATGGCGGTGATCAGGGCGGCGACGGCCGCGACCGCGGTGGTGAGCCAGACCGTACGGATGTCGAGCGCCGTGCCGTCACCCCGCAGGGCCTCGCGCATCAGATCAGAGGGCGGGTTGAGGCAGAGCCCCAGCACCAGCAGCGCCAGGGCGCCGAGGCCCGCGGCCAGGGCGCAGCCGACCTGCGCGGTGTAGCGGAAGAGGTGGGCGCGCATCAGCATGGCGACGCCGGTGGCGAGCGCGAGCAGCTGTCCCCACACGTTGGCGGAGAAGCCGAGCACCGCGGCGGCGCCCACGGCCACCAGCGCGCAGCCGCCGACCAGGCCGACCAGCAGTTCATGACCGCGCCGGGCCTGGGCCGCGATGCGCTCGGCGTCGACCGGGCCCTGGGGGACGGGGTCGGTGCCGTAGTCGCCGACAGACGAACGGGGCGGCTCGAAACCGATGGGGAGCCGGGCGAAGCGGGTGGAGAGGCCGGGCAGGAACGCCAGGGCCCCCACGGCGACCGGGGCGCAGACCGCGGCGGTCTCGGCGGGGGCCATGTCGGTCATGATCGCGGCGAAGGTCACCAGCAGACCGACGGCGGCGGCGAACACGAAGGCGACGAAGGCGCCGTCCCCGCTCGGGGTGACGATCATCAGGATCACCGCGGCGACGAGCACGGCCGCGCAGGCGAGCAGGAACTGCAGCCTGCCGGTGCCCTGGCCCTGCGCGAGCGACAGCAGTCCGGAACCGGCGACGGCGGCGTTCGCCAGTGATCCGATGCCCAGGGCGATGGACGAGCCCCGGTCGTCGTAGACCCGTGCGCGTACGCCGGCGAGCGCGAGCAGCAGGACGGCCGTGACGCCGGCCAGGATGCCGGGCAGGCCGTGCATGTCGTGCCGGGGGTCGGCGGTCCACAGGACGAAGGAGAGCAGGACAAGCAGGACCGAGCCGCCGAAGAGCCCGGCGCCGCGCATCAGACCGTCGGTCCAGAGCGTGCTGTCGCGGGCGACGGCGGAGGCGACGGCGTCGGAGACATCGTCGAAGACCGCCGGCGGCAGGGACTCGGCGAAGGGCCGCATCGAGAGCAGCTCGCCGTCGAGGATGCGCTGGGCCGCCAGGGAGCGCGCGCTGTCGAGTACTGTGCCATCCCGGCGTACCAGGTGGTACCCGACAGGGGCGCCCTCGGCGGGGCTCTGTCCCGACAGCCGGAGGATCTCCGGGTAGAGATCGGCGACGGGGATGTCCTCGGGCAGTGCCACATCGACGCGGCCGTCCGGCGCGACGACCGTGATCCGGCAGAAGCCGGTCCCGCCGCCGGCCGGAGCCACGAGACCGGGGTGACCGGTTCCGGCGGCCGCCGCTCGGGCCGTCTGGGCCGTCATACTCACCTGCTGTTCCCCCTTGTGGTTCTGATGGATCGTGTGCATGGATCGTGTGCGTGGAGCGCGTGGGTGGATCCGATGCGCGGATCCTGTGCGTGGATCGTGTGCGCGGATCGTGTGAACCATGGGCCGCGTGCTGATACCGGGCCTCGCACGACGACCCGAATCACCCTGTTTTTCGCACTAGTTCACGGGTTTTCGCAGTAGTTCACGGGTACGCGAACGCGTCGCGCCACCCTACCGCCAAGCCTCCGTCCGGCACGCAAGTAGGATCCTTCCCCGCGGATGGAACCCGTCGCCACGGGGGCGCCGATAGGAAACATTCCGTCCGGCAAGGGAATTGGTGAGCTGTGAGCCAGATCGTCGTCAAGCGCCCACCACGGGTCCTGCCTGCCGAAGTACCCGGCGAGCAGGTGCAAGTGCAACCTCCGCCCGAGCTGCCGCGAGGACAGCAGGAGGGCGCGCTGATGCAGCTGCTGCCGATGCTGGGCATGGGCGGTTCGGTCGTCTTCTTCTTCATGACCCCGAACCCGATCATGCGGATCATGGGCATGGTGATGATCGCGTCGACGGTCGCCATGGCGATCGCGATGCTGTTCCGTTACCGCCGGGGCACCCAGGGCCAGCTCGCCGACATGCGGCGCGACTATCTCAAGTACCTGACGCAGACCCGGCGCGCGGTACTGCGCACCGCGCGCCTCCAGCGTGACGCGCAGTACTACCTCCATCCGTCGCCGGAGCAGCTGTGGGCGCTGGTCGCCGAGGGCAGCCGGGTGTGGGAACGCCGGGTGGGCGACGTCGACTTCGGGCAGGTGCGTGTCGGTCTGGGCAACCAGCAGCTCGCGACCCCGCTCATCGCGCCCGAGACGGCGCCGGTGGACGATCTGGAGCCGCTCACCGCGGGGGCGATGCAGCAGTTCCTGACCGCGCACAGCACGCTGGGCGGGCTGCCGATGGCCGTCTCGCTGCGCGCCTTCTACCATCTGACGGTCAGTGGGGAGCCGGAGTGCGTGCGCTCCACGGCCCGCGCGCTGGTCTGCTCGCTCGCCTCGCTGCACTCCCCCGACGATCTGGTCATCGCCGTCGCCGCCGGACGTGAGGCGGCGCCTCGGTGGGAGTGGGCGAAGTGGCTTCCGCATGTGCAGGTCCCCGGCAGTACGGACGGCGCGGGCAGCCGGCGGCTGATCACCACCGACGCGCGGGAACTGGAAGAGATGCTGGCGAGCCGCCTGGAGGGCCGTCCGCGCTTCCAGCCCGGCGGCCAGCCGCTGCTCGACCAGCCGCACATCGTCGTCGTACTCGACGGCCAGTCGGTACCCGCCATGTCGGCGCTCGCCGCGGCGGAGGGCCTCCAGGGTGTGACGGTCGTCGAGGTCGTCCCGGGTGAGGTCACCGGCGCGCGCGGCGGGCTGTCCGTGGTCGTCCACCCCGATTCGCTGCAACTGGAGTCGGGGCACGGCCTGGTGTACGACGGCGCGCCCGACCAGCTGAGCGCGGAGGCGGCCGAGGCGCTCGCACGCCAGCTGGCGCCGCTCACCGTGGCCTCGGGCGGGGACGACGACGAACCGCTGCTGGCGAACCTCGACTTCACCGATCTGCTGAATCTGGGCGACGCGGCCTCCGTCGACGTCACCCGCACCTGGCGCCCGCGCTCCCAGGCGGAGCGGCTGCGGGTCCCGATCGGCGTCGGTGAGGACGGCACGCCCGTGATGCTGGACCTGAAGGAGGCCGCGCAGGAGGGCATGGGTCCGCACGGTCTGTGCGTGGGCGCGACCGGCTCCGGCAAGTCCGAGCTGCTGCGTACGCTCGTACTGGGCCTGGCCGTCACGCACTCGTCCGAGACCCTCAACTTCGTCCTCGCGGACTTCAAGGGCGGCGCGACCTTCGCGGGGATGTCGCAGATGCCGCATGTCGCCGCGGTGATCACCAACCTCGCGGACGATCTGACGCTGGTGGACCGCATGGGCGACTCCATCCGCGGTGAGCTCAACCGCCGGCAGGAGATGCTGCGCGACGCGGGCAACTACGCCAACATCCATGACTACGAGAAGGCACGGGCCGCGGGCGCGCCGCTCCAGCCCATCCCCTCGCTCGTCCTGGTCATCGACGAGTTCAGCGAACTCCTCACCGCCATGCCGGACTTCATCGAGATGTTCGTGCAGATCGGCCGCATCGGTCGGTCGCTGGGCGTCCATCTGCTGCTGGCCTCACAGCGGTTGGAGGAGGGGCGGCTGCGCGGTCTGGAGACCTATCTGTCGTACCGGATCGGTCTGCGGACGTTCTCCGCGGCCGAGTCCCGCGCGGCGCTGGGCGTGCCCGACGCCTACCAGCTGCCCAATGTCCCCGGCTCCGGGTATCTGAAGTTCGGTACGGACGAGATGGTGCGGTTCAAGGCCGCCTATGTCTCGGGGGTGTACCGCACGAACCAGCAGCAGGCGGCGGCCCCTGGTGGACCGCTCCCGGTGGACCGCAGGCCCGTGGCGTTCACGGCGGCTCCGGTGCCCGTACGGTACGTCGAGCCGAGCACCACCTCACCCGACGTGCCCGAGGCGCGTTCGGGTGAGGACGACGCGCTCGCCGACTCCGTACTCGATGTGATCGTGCGACGGCTGGAGGGGCGGGGCGCGGAGGCCCATCAGGTGTGGCTGCCCCCGCTGGACAACCCGCCGGCGCTGGACGAACTCCTTCCGGGACTCGCGGGGGTGGAGGGACGTGGGCTGACGCAGCCCGGGTTCGAGGGCGCGGGTCGTCTCGTCGTACCGCTCGGTGTGGTCGACAAGCCGTACGAGCAGCGCCGCGACACGCTCTACCGGGACTTCTCCGGGGCCGCGGGCCATATGCAGATCGTCGGTGGTCCCCAGTCGGGCAAGTCGACGCTGCTGCGGACGATCATCTCGGCGTTCGCGCTGACCCATACGCCGCAGGAGGTCCAGTTCTACGGCCTCGACTTCGGTGGTGGCGGTATGTCGTCGATCGCGGGCCTGCCGCATGTCGGCGGGGTCGCGTCGCGCCTCGACCCCGAGCGGGTGCGGCGCGCGGTCGCCGAGGTGTACGGAATCCTGTCGCGGCGCGAGGAGTACTTCCGCGGCGCGGGCATCGACTCCATCGCCACGTACCGCAGGCTGCGGGCGCGCGGCGACATCTCGCCGACGGACCAGCCGTGGGGTGACGTGTTCCTGGTCATCGACGGCTGGGGCAACTTCCGTTCGGACTACGAGGGCCTGGAGCAGGCCGTCCTTGAGATCGCGGCCCGCGGGCTCGGCTACGGCATCCATGTGATCCTCACGGCCTCACGCTCGATGGAGGTCCGGGCGAATCTCAAGGACCATCTGATGAACCGCCTGGAGCTGCGGCTCGGTGACACCATGGACTCCGAGCTGGACCGCAAGTCCGCGGTCAATGTCCCCACGGGGGTGCCGGGGCGCGGGCTGACGCCGGAGAAGCTGCACTTCATGGCGGCGGTCCCGAGGATCGACGGGATCAACTCCGACAGCGATCTGTCCGAGGCCACGGCCGCGATGACCCAGGAGGTCTCCCGGCACTGGACGGCGCCGGGCGCCCCGGCCGTACGGCTGCTGCCGCGCGAACTGCCGATGGCGGACCTCCCGGCGGGCTTCGCCCACCCGGAGCGCGGGGTGGCCTTCGCCATCGACGAGAACAACCTGGAACCGGTCTTCGTCAATTTCGAACAAGACCCGTTCTTCCTGGTGTTCGGCGAAAGCGAGGCCGGCAAGACCAACATCCTGCGGCTGCTCATCAAGCAGCTGACCGAGCGGTACGACGGCGACGCGTGCAAGCTCTTCGTGATCGACAACCGGCGCGCACTGCTGGACGCCACCCCGGCCACGCACCTGGCGGAGTACGTCCCCATGTCCAACAACATGGAGCACCACGTGGACGCCCTGGTCGACCTGATGCGGCGCCGCACACCGTCGGCCGATGTCACGGCGCAGCAACTGCGGGACCGCAGCTGGTGGCGCGGTCCGGACGTGTACGTGGTCGTCGACGACTACGACCTGGTCTCGACGTCGAGCGGCAACCCCCTGGCGAAGCTGACGGAACTGCTCCCCTTCGCCCGCGACGTCGGCGTCCGCTTCATCATCGCCCGCAACGCGGCGGGCGCGAGCAGGGCCGCGTACGAGCCGTTCATGCAGCGGATGACGGAACTGGGCGCACAGGGCGTGCTGCTCTCCGGCGACCCGCAGGAAGGCGAGGTGCTCGGCAACGCCAGGATGCGCCCCATGCCGGTGGGCCGAGGAACCTTCGTCTCGCGGCGACGCGGAAACCCGCTGGTACAGACCGGCCTTATGCCCTCGCAGGACGAGGGGTGATGGGGCGGGGGTCTTCGCGGGCTTCCTAGCGGGCTCTTCGTGGGCTTCTTCGCGGCCTTCTTCGCGGTGCTGTTCCTGGGACCGGCCTTCGTGGACCAGCGCAAGGCGTGGTGGCGCTTCCAGGCGCGGCGCTTCGAGACCCCGGAGGCACATGAGCCGTCGGACGGTCTGATCCGGGGGCGGAAGCTGGTGCTGATCGGGGTGGCGCTGTTCCTGGGGTGGCAGTCGGTGGAGATGTTCCGGCTGGCGGGGATGGCGTCGTGAGCGTGCGTGCCGCGTGCCTGTGGGGCGTACGTGGAGCTTCCGTGCGGACATCGGCGTGGCCGGTAATCGCGGGTGGCCGAGGGCGCGTTGATGGGTTGATGACCTGATCTGGCGGCTGCAGGCGTCGTTGTCGCTCCCATTGCCGACGACATAGCTGGTGAAGCTTTGAACACCTTCATCGGCCAGGAAACCGATAAAGCCGTCGACAAGGCAGAAGAGGACTACACAGAGAAAGCTCAGCCCACAAGCCAACAGTTCTACGGCAAAGGCGCCGACGCCCCGGGAAGCAACTACGATCACCGCTTCAACGAATATGAGAAGTTCGGGGGCGAGGGAGACTCCGATGATGTCCTCCGTAACCTGAAGGACACTTACCTCACCACCGGTTCAAGCGAGGAAGATCTCCACGGACGTTCGCCATACAAGGACTGATGAATAATGTGGTGCCCTTCTCCGATGGACCACATGGGGGCTGGTAGTGATGGCCGGGGTGTCCGGATGTTCGAGTGAAGAGGCAGAGCAACCGACAGGGATCTCAGCTGGTCAGATCTGCGACGAGACGTTGGACCAGGCAGCGAAGGAGTCATTGCAGCGAATCGGCGGCACCGAGACATTTACTGAACTCACGGGAACCACCGATTCAGGAGAACCGAACAAATTCTCACTCGACAGAGCCGCGGCAAACCTCCACGAACAGGAATCGAGTCGCAGTCGATGCACTGTCAGCGGCAAACCACTCATCCAACTGGACTTCAAGGCTTCGGAATCCTATCCGAAATGGAGTGACTTCCAACAGGAGGATTCGAGGGGGCGCACGTTCTACCCGCTGGGCTTGTACGCGGACACGAAGGAGGGGTATTCCACCTCCTTGTATTTTCGCTGCGCGACAAAAGAGGCGGAAGGGACAACCCCGTACATCAACGCGGGAATATTCAGTGTCGCAGATCAGCTTGAGGGGGACTCTACAAGCAAGGACAGGATGACAATACTCCGTGTCCCGGCGCCTCGCGGCAGAGCTGGGATGCTCCGACGAAGCACAACTCCCTTCTCAAGTGCCGGCACCAGAGGCCGGCTAATGCGGAGAAAGCACTGTCGGCCAAAGCAGGAAGCATTCCGGGCGGCCAATACAGCCTCAGCATCGTCGTTGATCTGAAGACGGAAGAGGCGACTGACGACGCAGAAGTGCGTCAGGGCCTCAAGGACCTCACGGTCGGGGCAGCGCGTTACTCCCATGAGAAGGCGAAGCGCGACCTCCTCTCCAAGCTCCCTGAGCAGAGCGGCGATCCAGCCGCAGGCTTTGCCATGACATCGACACTCAAAATGCTGCCTGGTGGGCACAGCTTCCTGCCACTGAAGTCGAGGGATCACAAGGGAACGAATGAAGAGCCGCAGGAACCGTCCTAGGGTGTGTCTGACAATGATCATGTCGCTGGTTGGCGGAGCCAGAGGATGAGTGAGGCGAGTTGGAGTCCGGCTCGGTAGCGGGTGGCGAGC
>NZ_JBIWLW010000070.1:0-17992 GCF_044766385.1 Streptomyces sp. NPDC102274
CTCTCCCCGCCGGAGTTCGAACAGCAGCACCACAGGACAGCTAAACCCTCACTCGCAGCATGAACCCCTGTGTCCACACTCCGGGGGTTACCTCAGCCCTGCTCATTCCCGGCGGGGCGGACACAGTTCGGGTCTCGTTGGCGACGACGACCACGTTTCGGAGTACTGGGACGTCAATCCGCCACGACATGTTGTGTAGACCAGATCGATCTCCACGCGGTGCACATGCTGGCCCGGGACGGGTTCGTACGCGCCCGCCGAGTCGGCGGCTCCGGAGACCTGGGCGCGGACGTCGTAGCCTGGGATCCAGACGACAGGAAGACAGTGGTGCAGTCGATACACCGGACGCCGCGAGTCCTACGGCGAGACCCACCGGGCCGTCGCCGGCCTGGTCTCCGACCGCGCCGCCAAGCGGGCCACCCGGCACAAGCCGAGCACCGAACTGGTCCTGGCCCGGCGACCGCCTGCTGAACACCCACCAGAAAGACCAGCACACCCCAACCTCAATCGCCGAGCAGTCCGTGAGCTCAACCTCACAACGCGCGGCCGTCGTCGCCTTGTGCTTCCCGCTCCAGCGTCACGCAACTGATCCGAGTGCCATCCTCATGGCCAGTCCCATGAACTCCCGTGACCCAAGTACATGCGCATGAGACCGGCCTGCCGGCAGCGCTGCGAGCAGTACTGCCCCCGCGCACCCCGAGGGCGTCCCAGCCCCTGCTGCGCATCCCGCCGCGGGAGGGGCTGTCCACAACTCACGCATGCCGGCCCGGAGTCGTCGACATTCGGCGCCAACGACTTCTTCGCTTTCCCCCTCCTCTTCGCCATGACAGCGATGGTGCCGAGCACGCACAGCCATGGCAAGGGGCCAATCGCGGGGGAAGCCGTAAGTGGGCTGGGAAACCTGGCTTCCGCACGACCAGCGAGGGCCGGTCTCGGGGTCGACCGCCCAGATGTACTGCGCATTGGGGATGCGCGTCATCCCGAAGTCGTACAGTTCTGGGGCCCCAGACCGCTCCCATTCGTGTCAGGCTGCGTCCAACTCGTCGGCCAGTCGGCGCGGGCCGCCGTGCCGGGCGGTCGCCGTGCCGCCCTTGTCCACCTCGATCATTGCCCACGAAGGACGGCCGTTGTACTCCCAGGCGTTCACGCCCTCGTCAGCAGCGAGTGTGTGGACTCGGATGTCAGGGCGAATGACTCGTAGCGCGAACAACAGACTGACGTCTTGGTGGAGCTGCGCCAAGACCCGGCCGAACGGCTCTTCTGCGGCGAGTGGTTGCCCCTCGCGGACCTGCTCCCACGTCAGCCCTTGTGAGACGCCGCGGGCGGGCATGAACGTCGCCAGTCCCTGGACCCACCCGCGCGCCGACTGGCCGTCCGCAGCGACTGTGAGCGCGACGTGCCCGAGCCGACCCTACGGGGTCACGATGCGGCCGCCGGGCCGGGTCTGTGCCACCCATGCCCACAGCACCTCGTCAACAGCGTATGTGGAAATGATCCGGTGGAACTTACCGGCGCCTGGCGCACCAAGGGCGCCGTCACCGGTAAGCACCTCGACGCCACCGCCTGTCGCGGCGAGATTCGCGGCCACACGAGGGGCCCGGCACCTGTCGGGGGCCCGTCGCTGTTGGGGTTCACGCTGGGAGCTCTGGACCAGTGGGAGGCTTACGAGTCGCTCGTTCGGATCTGCGCTCCGTGCTCGTTGCGCGCGTACGTACGTCGCGTGTTCTTCTCGATCTTCCGGGCGACTTCGGAGTCGAGGTCCACGCCGTTCATCTCGGCCAGCGCCGTCAGATAAAGGAACACGTCGGCCAGCTCCTCACCAAGGTCGGGCAGACCTTTGCGCCAGGCGGTGAAGGCTTCGCCGACCTCGGCGGTGAGAAGGCCGAACTCCGAGGCCACGTCCGTGGTGTTGAACCCCTTGAGGTTCTTGTTTTCCCGGGCGAGCTTCTGGGCGGATCCGATCTCCAAGACTCCTCCGGCGGCGGTGCGGCAGGTGCGGCAGGTGCTCCCGAAGCCTAGCGGGAGCGGTGTGCCGGCGCGCCGGCTTCGTCAGGCCGTCACCCTGTCGAAGGGAGTTCGAGGGTTGTGGTGTCGAGGGTGAGTACGTGGGTGTAGTCCGCGAGCGTCGAGAAAACCCGCTCGTCGCCGTTCACCAGGGCCGAGACCTCCTCCTGACTGACAGCCTCGCCGTCACGCGAGAGGAGCCGCCGACGGATGACGGCCGGAGGCGCGGTGAGGTGGACGAGCACGCCGGAACGCTCGATCACGCTTTCTGCGAGATCGATGGCCTGGCTCCAGTTGATCCGGGGTTGGCCCCGGTGCAGTGGACCGTAGACCAGTTCGCTGGTGAAGCGCCGGTCGAAGAGGATGCGTCCGGTCCCGGCGAGGATGCTTCTGTAGCGGCTGGCCAGGTCGAGGTGGTCCGGCGTCCTGGGAGAGTGCACCACAGCGAAGCCGTGGTGCGTCGATAACCGTTCGGTGAGCGTGCTTTTGCCGACTCCGTCGCAGCCTTCGAGGATCAGCGTCTGGTACTCGCCGGCGATCTCGTCGAAGTTCATGCCGCCAGCCAGGACGAGACGGCCTCGCCATGGTCGAGGTGGGCCTCGGCGGCGTACTGGATCATGAGATTCCGCCAGTTGGGCTCCCTGCCGTGGGCGTGCGTGAACGACGGTCGCGGCTGGAAAGCCGCGATGCGCACACCCCTGGCGGCAGCCGCGCCGATCAGCAGAGCAGCTCCCGACGGTGTCTCCGGCCCGGAGACGTCGGCCAGAAGCCTGGCAGCCGAGCACACCGCGGTCAGGTCAGCCAGGGCCCCCGCTACCGGGTCCACAGCCGCGAACCGTTGTGGCACGACCACTGTGTGGCCGGCATCCACGCAGGCTTTCGCCAGATGATCTCGGCCCCATGCCCTGTACGGCGACGCCTCGACATAGACCGGTGCACCGATGACCGCAGGCTGCCCCCGAGCTGGGGAACTCGATCCGGCAGGTCGAGCAGCGTTTCGACGGCTGCGTCGAGGGCTGTACTGGTCTGGGCGCGTTGCGCGATCGGAAGCCCGTGAACCGGGAATGGACTGGAGCCGATGGCAGGGCCGGTGCGCCGAGCCGGGCGACGCGGACGATGCGGGTGGCCACGGCTTGAAGGAGAGGGTCGGGGAATTCGAGGCCGGGGCCGGACTCGGTCAAGGAGTACGTCTGGAAGTCGGTGGTGAGCACGATGACCGGGATGCCGGCGGCAGCGGCGTATCCGATCTCCATGCAGACCCCGTCGTCGAGGCTGGGGCCGTGCAGGACGGCGACCATGGCGTCGAGACGGCCGAGACGGTCGCGGTCAAGCTCGAACAGGCGGCGCCCCTTGACCTCGGCGACCAGATCCTCCTCGTCGGTGTCGCAGAACGGCAGGAAGACGCGCTCGGGACCGACCTTCGCGGCGAGTCGCTGGGCGAGGCCGGCGGCAAGAGCGCGGTCGTGCGGCAAAGAGCCGGTGGGCTATGTAGACGGACACCGGGAGAGGCCCCCCAAATCGGTGGTCAGGCGCGGCGAGGCGCGGGGATCGGACTTTTGCATCCTTCTCGGTCCGGCTACATCCCCCTCGATCCGAGCCCGCCAGGGACATGTGCCCACTCGTGGGCACACCCTCAAGTCCCGTTGCGCAAGCAACGAAGGACCGCCAACAGCCTCTTAATTTCGGTTCTGACTGCAAGATCCGGCCGCCTTTGCGTAAACCCCAAGCTGGCGCCGTGGAAAGAGTATCCGCAGGCAGTCCGGTGCAGTGCCGGTTCGGTGTCAGCCGAAGCTCGTGGGCACCGATGGAGTCTCCACACGCGGCCACGCCTGGCTGACAGCACCCGGCTGCCGCCGTCAGGCGGTAACCGCGGCGGCCGGGACCTGGGCAGGGTCAGGTGGCCTGGATGGTGTATTCGGCGCTATGGGTCATGTAGGGGGTGGTCTGTTCGTTGGCTGCGACGACGTACGTGCCGAAGACGCAGCCGTGGCCCTCGGCGGCCAGGACGAGGCGTCCGTTTTGGTCGGTGGCGGCGGCAGTGGCGCCGGCGACGAAGGCTATGGAAGTTGATGCCTATGGTGATGCCCTGCCCACAGGCAACAACGTGGTGGCCGTTGCTTGTGCCGGCCGCGGCCCGCTTCTTCTCGCCCACCTCGGCGCGCGCGGACCTGCCGGGCAGGCCGCCGGGGGGCGGGAGCCCCGTCGGTTGGTCGGTTGTGGCTCGGCTATCTGGGCGGTAGGCCGTGGTCGCGCAGCGGCCCGATGCGCAGACCCGATTGCTCGCAGGTGTCCAGGAGGCGGGGCAGGGCGCCGAGGGTGTTGCGCCAAGAGCCGGGGGCCGAGGTGCAGTCGGAGTCGTGGAGCAGGATCGTGCCGCCACCGTCCAGGTCGGCGGCGACGGTGCGGTGCACGGTGTCGGGGGTCGCCCGCGCCTGCCAGTCCTCGCCCCAGCAGGTCCACAGCATCGGGGTGAGGCCGATGCGGTGGGCAGTCAGGTGGGCGGCGGTGGTCATCACGCCGTACGGGGGCCGGAACAGCCGGGGCGGCCGGCCGGTGATGTCGGCGACGGTGTCGCGGGCGCGGGCGAGGTCATCGTACGTGGCACGCGGGCCGCGCAGCAGCAGCGGCCGGTGCGCCCAGCCGTGGACGGCGATCTCGTGCCCCGCGGCAGCCATCTCCCGCACCAGGCCCGGGTCGCGGCCGGCGGCGGAGCCGAGGAGGAAGAAGGTGGCCCGGATACCGCGCTCGTCCAGGAGACTCAGGAAGAAGGGCGTGGACAGCGGGTCGGGGCCGTCGTCGAAGGTCAGGGCCACGTGATCGGTCCGGCCGCGTCCGGCGAGCCGGGGCATGAGGCGGTTGCGCAGCGGCCCGAAGGTGGAGACGACGGGGGCGGCGTACGCGACGGCGAGGACGGGCAGAGCGGCGTAGGCGAGGCGGCGGGCCGTACGGGCAGTGGACATCAGCGGTCTCCGTCCGCCCGGGAGTGGTGGTGGCCGTCCGGTGGGAACGCGGGGGTGACGTGGTCCAGGCCGTGGTCGATGGCCTGGAGTACGGTGCCGCCGCTGTGGGTGGCGGCGATGCCGGTGCCGACGGCGGCGGCCCACAGGGCGGTGGCCAGGACGGCGGTGACGGCGAGTCGGTGCGGGCCCCGGTGGTTGCGGCGGCCGGGCGGGCGTACGGGCGCCGGAGCGGTGCCCGCGCCGCACGCGCGGAGGATGGCGGCCACCGGGCCGGTGTTCGGGTCGGCAGCGAACAGGGCGAGGCCAGCGGCGCGTTGCCGCTCGCCGCGGGGGCCGTCGAGGAGGTCGGTCAGGGTCTGCTTGAGGTCGGCGGGGTCGCGTATCCAGGTGGCGAGGCCCGCGTCGTGCAGGGCTGCGGCGTTGGTCTGGCCGTGGCCCGGTATGCAGCCGTAGCTAGCCATCGGCAGGCCCGCGGCGAAGGCCTCCAGGGAGGTGAGGCCGCCGGCGTTCTGGACGAGGACGTCGGCCGCGTGCATGAGGCCGGGCATGTCCTCGACCCAGCCGTACGCGTGCTCGATGCCGGCCTCGCGCAGCCGCTCGGCCAGGGCTTCGTTGCGGCCGCAGACCACGACCGGCACCGCCGCGCCGCAGTCACGGATCTCGGCGGCCACCTGCTGCACCGGGCCGACACCCCACGAACCGGCGACCAGCAGCGCGAGCGGCGCCGTGGGCGGCAGGCCGAAGCGGATGCGTGCCAGCCGCCGCTCCACGTCGCCGACGGGCGAGAAGCGGGCGTTCACGACCGGGCCGGATGCCAGGGTCTTCGCGGCGCCGCAGGCCCGAGCCTGTTCGGCGGGTATCTCGTGGGCGGCCAGGTGGAGGTCGATGCCCGGCGCCACCCACAGGGGGTGTACGGAGAAGTCGGTGAGGTATGTGATCGCAGGGACCGTCAGGCGGCCTCTGCGGCGCAGCGCCCCGAGGACCTGGCTTGCGCCGGGGTACGTCGACACCACCGCCCGCGTGTCCGGCGGCAGCGCCCGCAGCGTCCGCCCCTCCGCGCTATGCAGCAGGGCCCGCGCCCCCGGGCCGCTGCCTCCGGCGCGCTCGGTGGCAGCGTAGATCCGCTGGTAGAGACCGGGGGCGTGGGTCAGCATCCGGTGGTAGCCGTCGCTGACCGCCTTGCCGAGCCGGGCCGGGAGCAGGTCGAGGAAGTCGAGCCGGTCCACCGTGTAACCGGAGGCATTCAGCCGGGCGGCGAGCTCGGCGGCGGCACCGTCGTGCCCGGCCCCGACGCTCGCGGAGACGATCACGATCCGCCCGCCGGGGCTCGGCTGGCGATGCCCGGGGAGGGCGATTCCGGCCGCTGCCAGGTCCATGGGAGTGCCGGGGTACGCCAGATGGACCGCACTGCTGGGGGACGACACGAGCGATCAGCCTCCATGGACGTCGACGAGCGCACCACATGCGCTCGGACGGCGCGGGACGCGAGCCGTTACTCTACAACATGTAGTAGGTAAGCCTCTGCGACGTGTAGTAGCTCGCCGGGTGTCCGACACGGTCACTCTTCTACAGGGCGTAGTAGATTTGGTGGCCGTTGGGAGCGGCCACCGGACCTGGTGCCGGCGGCGTATCGGGGCTAGGACGAGGAAGGCGTGTGACGGCATGCGCGACGTAGACCGAGGCGGAGCGGATGGCCACAGGCGGGCGCCCGGGGAACTGGAGACCGGGGTGCTGGCGGCGCTGTGGGCGGCGGACGGACCGCTGACGGCGGCCCAGGTCAACGAGCGCCTGCCCGGCGACCTGGCGTACACCACAGTGCTGACGATCCTGTCCCGCCTGCTGGACAAGGGCCTGGTGACCCGACAGAAGGCGGGGCGCGGCTACGCCTTCACGCCGGTGCGGGACGAGGCCACTCACACCGCCGGACAGATGCGCTCGCTGCTGGAGCACGGCTCGGACCGCGAGGCGGTGCTGACCCGCTTCGTGGACGAACTGTCGGCGGACGACGAGCGACTGCTGCAGCGGCTGCTCGGCGAACACGGCGAAGACAAGGAGCTGTGACCGGTGCGGGTCAGCGTGTACATCCCCTTCGTAGTCAGCCTGCTGCTCGCGCTGCTCGCCCCCTGGGCCGCGCCCCGGCTCCCGCCCCGCCCGGCTGCCTGGGCCCTGACCTGCGCCGCGCTGGTGATGGCCGGCGGCTGGGCGGGGGCGCTGGCGCTGCTGGCGTTCACCGGCGTCGGGCAGATACCCGAGGTCGCCGAGCAGGGACCCTGGTCGGTCAGAACGCTTCAGGCCGAGAACCCCGTACGTTCCGTCGTGGCCTTGATCTGCGGCCTGGCTCTGGCCGGGAGCGCCGTCGCGCTGGGCGTCACGGCACGCAGGCAGGTGCGGGCGCTGCTGCTCGCGCGGCGCGACTGCGCGCGGCTGCCCGGCGGTGAGCTCGCCGTCCTCGACGACCCGCAGCCGGAGGCGTACGCGCTGCCCGGCATCCCGGGCCGGATCGTGGTCTCCCGCGGCATGCTGTGCGCCCTCAGCGGCGCGGAACGGCAGGCCCTGCTGGCCCACGAACGAGCCCACCTACGCCACCGCCACCACGCCTACCAGACTGTCTGGCGCCTCGCGGCCGCCGTGAACCCGCTGCTGCGTCCCCTCACGACCTCCGGAGCCTTCGTCCTGGAACGCTGGGCGGACGAAGAGGCTGCCGCCGCGACGGGCGACCGTACGGTGGTCGCCCGCGCCGTCGCGCGCGCGGCGCTGGCCACGTCCGGTGCCCGCCGCCACCCGGGAGCCCTGGCTGCGGACGGCGGGCCGGTACCGCGCCGGGTCAAGGCCCTGCTCGCGCCGCCCCGGCGGCCCCGGCGGCTGCCCCTGATCGTGGGCGGTCTGCTGCTGGTCCTGTGCTGCGGCAGCCTGGCCGAGGCCGCCGTCGACACCGACGCGATGTTCGCGGGCGCGATGTACCCGCACGGCACGCCCGCTCACCGGGCGGGCGACGGGTCAACCGACGGGCTCGTGGTGGTGCACGTCGGCCGCCGCGACTGCGGGGCCCGGCACGGGACCGAAGCGCGTGAGGTAGGGCACCAGGTGCAGGCGGGGCAGCAGCCAGACATGCCACACCCCGGTCAGGCAGATGATCGCCGCACCGCTGATGAGTACGGAACCGAGCACGTCGGTGGGGTAGTGGGCGCCGATATAAAGGCGGGAGAAGGCCACCAGAAGCAATACCGCGACGCCCACGACGCCGGCCGGGCGCTGCCAGCGGGTGCCGCGGGCCAGGAAGTAGGCGGCGGCGACCGCTGAGACGGTGAACGCGACGTGGCCGCTGGGAAAGCTGTTCGAGCCGATCTCGGGGTCCAGGGAGTAGACCGCCGGGGGCCGGTTGCGGGCCACGAGCAGCTTGCCGATCTCGGAGGCGTTCCAGCCTACCGCGACCACCAGGAAAGTCGACACCGCCGGGACCGGCCGGTGCCGTACGAAGAGCAGCCAGCCGCACCACAGCGCCAGGATGGCCAGCCCGCCCACCGGCGAGGCGATGTAGCTGACTCCCAGCATCACCGTGTTGAGCCACCCGGTGCGTGTGTCGGTCTGGATGGCGCGATCCATGGCGAGGTCGTACGGCGGGATCAGCGCGGTGTGGGCGGCGACAAGCCCAAGACTGATCGCGGCCAGGAACACCACAACGGACAAGGGCAGCCATCTGCGCACATGAGGCATGAGGGGAGATCCCTTTCTTGTGGTCGGCAAAGACCGCACATAGCCGCTGGGCGACGTACAGGTGGCGCCCGGGTGGCGGTTCAGCGGCCTCCGTTGAATCTACTACATCTTGTAGAGTTACTGGTGCCGCCCGCATCTGTTCCTCGCTCGGCGGCCGAGACCGGGACCCGGCGGGACGGAGGAGGTCAGGCGGATGAATGCCATCACCGACTGGCTCGGCGGGCTGTCCGGCCCGGTGGTCTACGCGGTCGTGGCGGCCCTGGTCTTCGCCGAGGACGCCCTGTTCTTCGGCTTCGTACTGCCCGGCGAGACCGCCGTGGTGATCGGCGGGGTCCTGGCCAGTCAGGGCAAGGTCGAGGTTTGGTGGCTCGCACTGGCCGTCGTCGTTGCCGCGATCGGTGGCGATAGCGTCGGCTACGAGGTCGGGCGCCATCTCGGGCCGCGGATCCTGGGCACCCGCCCGCTGCGCCGCCATGTCGCGCGTGCCGGCAGGGCGAAGGCGCTGATCCGCCGCCGCGGCCCCGTGGCGGTCTTCTTCGGCCGCTTCTTCGCGTTTTTCCGCGCCATGATGCCCGCGCCGGCCAGCGTCTCCCGCATGCCGTATCGCCGTTTCCTACTCTTCAACGCCCTCGGCGGGCTGGCCTGGGGTGTCAGCTTCACCCTGCTCGGCTACTTCGCGGGCACCGCCTACACCCGCATCGAGGGGCTGGTCGGCCGGGGCGTCGCCGTGGTGCTGGCCGTCGTCGTCGCGGCCGCGGCGGCCGTGTGGCATGTGCGGCCGGCGGGGTCGACACCCCCACAAGCGGTCAGGACGGCCGCGAGGACGACCGCCGACCGCTCCGGGTACGCCATATCTCCGCCACCAACGGCAGCAGCGAGACCACCACGATCACGCCGACCAGCAGCAGAGGGTTCGAAGTGCGAGCCAGCAGCGCCCGCCCGCCGCGACGCCCGAGCAGGAACCCCACCTGCGCCCCGGCCGGGGCTCCGACGATGGCGCACAGCAGCACCTGCCACAACTCCAATCGCGGCGCCTGGCGACCGCTCCCCGCGCACAGCAGTCCGGCCGGGACGTCGCCGGGTCGCCGGGGAGGAAGAAGCCGACCACCAGCAGGCCGGACTCCGCGAAGGTCACCACAAGGACACCCAGCGCACCGAAGGCCGCCAGCGCCGAGGTGCTGTTCATCGGGTTGACGGCGATCGCTGTCACGGCCGCATGGCTGGTTGTTCCCACCGAGTGATCCCCCGTCAAGCGTCGCATGGAGGCGGTTGGGATGCCCCCCTGTTTCTACAGCATGTAGTAGCAGGGTCGGTGTGTCACCGGGCGCCGACAACCTTCAGCAGGAGGTGCAGGTCGTGGGCGGCCCGACAGCGCACCAGCAGGTGGCGGCGTGGAGTGGCGTGATCGCCCTCGGGGCAATGCGGCGGCCGTGCGCCTGGTTCGGGCCAAACGGTTCGACCCGCCCATCGAGGCGTTCGCCGAGGCCACCGCCAAGCACCCCAGATGGGCCGCCACGAGCGCGGCGAGGACGACGCCACCTTCACGGACGCGATGATCGTCGGCTGCTCGCAGATCCTCGCGCTGCTCTTCCGGGGCTTCTCCCGCTCCGGCGCCACGATCTCCACCGCCCTCATCCGCGACCTCGACCGGGTCGCGGCCATCCGGCTCTCCTTCTTCCTCGGGATCCCGGCCCTGACGGGGGCGGGCCTGTACGAGCTGAAGGATGCACTCGACACCCGGCATGGGCGTCACGCCGGTGGCCGTGGGTACTGCCGTCTCGTTCGTGGTCACGTACGCGGCTGCTCACCACCGGCGTACTGAACGCCTGAAGTGCGACGTAGACGCGGTAGCCGTAGTGGACATGCAGGCAGAACGCTGTAGGCGGTTTGGAAGTAGTTGTCGGACGGATGGGCCTGTGCGGTAACGCTCTGGAGCCTTTTACGCTACGGGCCCCGATCCAGCTCGGCACGACCACGCGCAGCGGGGCGCCGTGCGCGACAGACAGATCCTGGCCGTCGACCGCCCAGGCCAGAAGCACTTCGCCGGAGGTTGCCTTCGACGCGGGGACGGAGCCGCCGCAGGGCCCCGGCAGGTCGGCCTCCTGCGACATGTCGGTGCAGGCGAAGGCGATGTGGGCCGCCTCCGCCCGTAGTCCCGCCTCGGCCAGTACATCTGCCAGCCTCACTCCGCCCCAGCATGCCGTGGAGGTGGCTCCGGGGCCCCAAGGGATCTCGCCCGGTATGTCGCGGAACTCCATGAGCTCGGCGCGGCGGTTGCCCGCGCACTGCGGCGTCGCCACCACCTGTCGCTCGGGGAAGCGTTGCCGCAGGTCGTTCCAGCGACAGCTCCAGCGTGTGGTCGACCAGACCGTCCAGCCGAAGCCGCCAGCCCGCCGGGTCCATCTGGGGGATCGGCCCGTGGTTACGCCGTAGAACGTGTCCAGAGGGGTGAGGATCTGACCGGCGAGCGCGCCAGGAGGCGGTTCGGCGTTGTACGGGTCAGTCTCATGCGCGACGATATTGTCCTGCTTGCCCCATATGTTCATTCAATGATTATGCTTGGAATCCCCCGGGGTGACATTTCGGCCGATGAACTGTGGAAACGACGTAAACGTCCCACGGCGCGGTGCATACCCGCGAACGGGGCCGCCGCCAGGCAAAAACGGCCCTGGCCGGATCGAACGATCAGGCCAGGGCCGCTTCCTTCGGCGCGTTCGACGTCAGCGCCTGTGACGCCTTGTCCTACGTCCCGGACTCCGCCGACGCCTTCGGCTTCGCCGGTGACATGGCGGCCGGGATCTCCTTGGCCCCCAGCATGGCGGGCGGCTGGTTCTCGGCGCCGAGCCCCCAGCTGGACGACGCCGCGTCCGTGGTGAGCTTGAAGTCGACCGTGCCTGCGGCGAGCAGGTCGTGGTGCGAGATCCAGCTGCGGCCGGTCTTCCTACCGCCGACGGTCAGCTTGTCGATGTACTGGTTGACCGATGCCTTCGCCCCCGGGGCGTTGAGCGTGAGCTTCGTGCCATCGGACTGTGTGATCACGGCCTTCGGGAACATCGGCGCGGAGAAGATGTAGTTGCCCGTGCCGGGCTGCGCCTCGAAGAGGCCCAGCATCGCGAACGCGCCCATGGCCGAGCTGGCGCCGAGGTCGTCGTTGCCGGGAACACCGTTGTACGTGTCCGTGTAGAGGGCGCGCTGCGCGCGTGTCACCGCGGAGGTCTTCCACGGGCTGTCCGTCCACGCGTACATCCACGGGGCGTGGAAGTCGGGCTCGTTGTTCGGGTTGAACTCGAAGTGGCCGTTGTAGTCGATCGGTCCTGTCACCCAGTGCTTCGACGCCGCCGTGGTGACGTCGTCGAGGACCGCCGGGAAGGTGAAGAACGTATCGAGCCGCTTCTCGGCCTCGTCGGCGCCGCCCATCAGCGCGAAGAGCGCCTCGGGGTCCTGCTGGCCGAGCCACTGGTACTGCCAGGCAGTGCCTTCCTTGAAGCCCTTGCCGTTCACCACCGCGTCGGTCGGTACGAAACTTCCGTCAGCGGCGCGGATATGGGGGAATCCGGTATAGCCCTTGGACTCGATGTCCGGATTCCAGATGTGTTCGAACTCGTCGCAGCGCGGCCGGAGGACGTCCGCCTCCGCGACCTTTCCGAGACCGATGGCCATCGTGCCGAGCGCACAGTCCGCCAGCGAGTATTCGAGACCGATGGAAGCGGCTTCACCCGGACTGCGCTCGGCCGGAATGAATCCCTTGGACAGATACTCCGGATTGAACTCACGGGCCTTGATGTTGGTCGCCGGCGGCGGGACCTCGTTGACGTTCTTCCACAGCGCGGAGAAAAGCTTGGCCGAGAGTTCTTCATCGAGCAGACCGCGCGAATAAAGGGTGACGATGAAGGGCGTTACGGGATCACCGCTGGTGGCATTCGTCTCGGCCTGGCCCAGCGACCACCGGGGCACCCAGCCGCCCTGTTCATAGATCGCCAGAATCGAACGGGCGATATCGGTCGCGCGTTTCGGTTCGAGAAGCGCGATCAACTGGTTCTGGGATCGGTACGTGTCCCACATCGACAGCATCTGGTAATAGTCGTCACCCGGTGCGACCTTGTGCGGTTTGCCGTCGAACCCCTGATAGGTGCCGTCCACGTCCTGTGCGACCGACGGGTGCAGCAAGCTGTGGTACAGCTCGGTGTAGAAGGTCTTCAGGTCGTCGGTCGAATCACTGGTCACCCGGACGCTCCGGAGCTGCTTCTTCCACGCCGCGTGCGCGTCGTCGCGCACCGTGTCGAAGGACTTCAGCTTCCCCCGGGACCCCGAGCCCTTGGACAGCTCCGCGACGCGGTTCTTCTCCGCGCCCTCGACCGAGGTGTAGGAGATGCCGGTGTGGGTGACGACCGGGGCCTTCCCGCCGGGTGCGAGGGAGATGACGGCGCCGCCCGTGGCGGCGGTTCGCCCGGCGACGGGCACCTTCTCGCCGCGGTTCCAGGTGGCGACCCCGGCGATCGGCTCGGAGAGCGTCATGCTGAAGTGCAGGGTGTAACGGCTCGGCCGGTTGGGCCCGCAGAAGGAGCCGCTCGTCACCGACCCTTGGATCTTGTCGCCGACGACCTTCACATCGCTGGCGAACGTCTGCCCCCAGACGTCCGTGACATTGACGATCAGTTTGCGGTCCGACTCGCCGTGCGCGTACGTGAACCGGTCCACGCCCGTACGAGTGGTCGATGTCAACTCGGCACGTATGTTGTGCTTTTCCAGCGTCACGCCGTAGTAACCGGGCCTCGACACCTCGGTGTCGTGACTGAATTCAGACATGTTCGCCGAGAGGGATGTGTCGGTCACCGCACCCACGGTCGGCATGATCCGGATCCAACTGCCCGCAGGGCAGCCGATACCGGAGATGTGCACCTGACTGAAGCCGGTCAGAGTAGTGGCATCGTAGTTATAGGCGGCGTTTCCCACATTCGTGTCCGGACTGTTCTGCACCATGCCGAACGGCATGGACGCGCCGGGGAAGGTCATTCCCGAAGTGGTGCTGCCAACTTGCGGATTGACGTAGACAGTCGGATCCGAGACCGAATGCGGCGCGGCGCCGGCGGCGGGAACTCCCAGCATGCCCGCCATGACCGCCGCGGCGGTCGCCCCCACCACCGTTCGCAGCCGAATGCCGAATCTGGACATGTTGAGCCTCTCGCTTGACAACGTTGTCGCAATGGCACGTCGGATCTTACAGTTGGGGTGATCCAAGTCAAGAGACCGGACGAAAGCCAGTGCCCCTCCCGGCGGGGGTTTTGCCCCGTCGCGGCACCCGGCCCCGGCGCCGAACGACGTCTCCTCGATCCGGCCCCCGTGATCCGCCCGGAGCCGGATCACCGAGTGTGGCCTGGCTTCCCGACCCTCAGCCGCTGGTCGCGCGTTCACGTGTGCGTACGGGTGGTGTCCTGCTCATGTGTCAGCCGTCGAAGCGGGGTCCGACGAGGCCGGGCGGCCATCCCGCGGTCTCGACGGCGGCGTCGTAGACGGCGTCGCCGAACGCCACGATCGCCTGGTGCGGGTCAGCCGTGTTCCGCAAGGCGGCCCAGGGCAGAAGAACGAGGCCCGCATCGGGATGCCAGGCCGCGCCGTCGACACCCCAGGACCTGCCGTCCAGGCCGTCCGGCTGCGGCCAGATAGTGGCGTACATCCCGGGATCCGGCGACTCGGGATTTCCGAAGGAGAATCCGACCGACACGTACTCCTCGGCCATGCCGTTCTGCATGAACGCCGGACGGTCGGGCGGGGGCAGGGTCGACACCGCCCCACATCACACCGACCCGAGGGTGGTGTCCCCGGTACGGCGCCTGCCAGGTCTCCAGCGCGCCCGCTGCGAGGTCGAACCCCGCCCAGATCAACTCGGCCGCGTCGTGATCCCACGAGCGCTCGACACGATCGGCGTCGAAGCCCGCTGGGGCATCCGCGATTTCGCAGATCACCGTGCTGCCCGGTCGAGGCAGGCCGAGTTCGGCTGCCGCACGGCAGAACGCGGCATAGAACGCGGCGGCGACGACGTTCCTCCGTGCGTCCGCATTCCACCACGACCTCATCCACCAGTTGAGGCGGAAACACACGCGTGAGAACTCCCAGAGCAATACGATCCGAAAACCGATCACCCTCAACCACCTTCAACTGACCTGGCCTTGGCACACCCACTCAAGGAGCCAGCACCAGCAAAGTCGCCGGTATTGAGGCTAGGGGGTGTACGTGAACTTACGGAAGTCATGCGGGCTGCAGGGAAACGCCGATGAGAGGATATCTGACTGGATCTCTCTCAGCAGTACCGCACTCAGGTATTCGGCGAATCCCAGTTCGTGGAACTCCCGGCGGTCACCGCGTGCTTCGTTGATCAGTACGGCGAACTCGGTGGGTTCTTGTCCAGGAAGGATCCGCCAGGAGAGCCACTCTCCGTTGTCGGTGGTGCCCCATGGGACGATGCGGCTTCCCGCCGGATCGAGCTGGGCGGGTTTGTCCTCGACGTCGAAGATGTCCTCGTGAGCCTCTTCGCGCTCGGCGGACGACTTGGCGAGATCGTAGTGCTGGTTCGGAGAGGACGGCGCGAGGATGTACAGGTAGCCGTCGACCCACCCGCCGCCTACTCGCTCAATGAATTCCTTGTAGTCGTCCGGGAGTCGGACCTGGAGTTCCGACTCGATGCCGGACCAGTCCTGCTGCTGTGCGGCCGTAGCATCTGTCTCCAGCACGTCGATCAGACGACGTACGTGCTCGTTCACTGGGCCTGCCCTCTTTGTTTCAATTCCTGGGTTCGTTGGGGATGTAGATCCGGTTGGTGCCGGTGGTCGCGCCCTTGGGCATGAATTGGAATCCGTCGGAGCCCTGTGCCTCCAGCCAGACGCCTTCGGGGATGACGCTGTCACCCTTGTACACGGGGGTGGCGGAGTATTCAATCACCTCGCCGTTGTCCACGGCCTTGCGTAACTGGCCCTCATAGCGCCTCATTATGGGGCTGTTGGCGTAGGCGTGCATGGTGACGAAGTTCCGCGGGTCCTTGTTGGATCCGCCGATCTGCGCGCCCAGAAGATGGGCCCGGTTGTATCCCTTGTTGCTCTCCCATCCGGCCGGGTCGACGCCGGGGTCGGGTGTGTCAAGGCCGTGTGCGGAACAGGCGGCACGGCCTGCCTCTTCCTGTGCGCCCCGAACCCCAACCCTGGCGCGGGCAAGCCCAGGGCGAGTCAGCCGAAGGTCGAGAACAAGGACCTCGACAAGATCATCAAGGAGCTCCACCTCCGCGATTCGGAGAAGGGCGGTTTCGGTGACGGTCGTACGGCGACCGCACTCACCCAAGAATTCAACACCGGAAATGAAGTGAAGACAGGAAAGGGCTACCACATAGAAAGGGCATCAAGCAAACTGTCCGGCCTCGCCTCTCTTCTGGAGAAAGACCGGGTAGCGCGCGAGAAGGGCAACGCGATTCTTTCGGACTCCGATCTGAAGATCGCCCGTCAAGAATCTGCCGACCTCTACAACGCGCTGAACTCGGTGGATGTCACCGGGAAGATGACCTCCATGGTCAACAACAACGAGGCGCTGAAGCGGACCTTGACGAAGAACCGTGACACGGTCTTCAAGGCATCCTCGCTGAGCGATCTGACAGGGGCCACCTTCACACGTGACAAGTACAGTGGGCGCCCGGTACCCGACGGTGCCCCAACGAGGGTCAAGGGCTTCTACAAGACGTTCGGCATCGCCGGAGGGCTCGCAACCGTCGGCCAGGCCCCCGGATACATCAGGGAATACGGTGTGAAGGACGGCCTCACGGAGATGCTGAAGGACAGTATCGACCCGCTGGGCGCCCATCACCTCCTGGACCCCCCGGCACCTCAGGTCGCCTGAAGTTCAGTTGCCCCGTAGTGGATTATTGCGTTGGGGCCCACTTCCGTCGGGAGCCGGGCCCCAACGTCTAGCGTGTTCTCTTCAACGATGAGAACGAAAAGAATGAAGAGGGAGCAGACGAGCAATGGAAGTACAATCTCGAGCAGCTGTTCCTGCCCTGCTCGGTCATGTGGTCCCGGAGGTCAAGGAGCAGGCCGAGGCCGCGGCGGACCTGGACCTGTACGACTTCCTCAAGGACGTCTTCACCGACGGGTTCCTCGTTCCACTGCTCAATTCCGCGCAGACGCACGGTGCGGACGACGGCGTGCTCACGCGGTGTTTTCGTTTCGTCGAGATCTTGTTGACAAGTCCTGATGCGTCCATTCGGTCCGCAGCCGCGTTCCAGGTGATCGAGCCACTCTTCGATGACGAGCGACTACTGGTGGCATCCTTCCCGGAGATGGGAGAGGAAGCGCTCGCCATCGCCGCAGACACGCTCGACCTCGACCGGATCTCCTCGGATGCGAGGAGCATCCTGCGCCCGTACCTGAGTGGTCTCGGTCACTGATCCCGATCTTTCGCGGCGGCTCGTCAGTTGATCTGGCGGGCCGTTTCGGGCTGCCGGTACTACAAGCCGTGGTTCGTGTCCGTGCCTGGTCGGTGGGTGAGGCGTTGGCCGGGTTGTGGGCACGGAGCGGGTGGTACGGGTCTGAACGGGTTGGTTCGATGACTTCTTCGCTTCGTTGGCGGGTCCTCGGGCGGGCGGAGCCGCGTTGGATGGCGATGGCGTACATGAGGCGCTGATCGAGCCGGTCGAGCGCAAGAACGGCTGGCAGATCGCCGAGCATGTCGGGCATGCGACGCCGGACAGAGCGCAAGACTTCGGCGTAGTCGGGCGATGTCACGGGCACCGTGACGGCTCACGTCGTCGACCCCTTGGCGTCTCCGACTCGCAACCCGAGTCCTTCTTCCCCGACGAGGGCGGCTCCGGGATCTGCGACCCGAGTGCGGGGAACTGCGCGTAACACTGTCCGAGACTGATTGAAGCGTGGGCGGCGGCTCGGCAAGGGGACCACCACCCGCCGAGCCGCCGCGTTCATGGTCGTAGGGTCTGGCAAAGGATGCGGACGACTACGTGCAAGATGCCCTCTATCTCCAGGTCTATGAGAACTTCCTGGAAGGCCACCACATCTTGATTCGTGCCTGGGAGTTCCGTGGCCCGGCAGCGCGCTCGGGCGTCGAGGAGATGCTGGCGCAACTGCGCGGGGATTGAGGAGAACTGGAGTGGCATGCAGCGTTGCCAGATCAAGATTGAGAAGCATCGCGGCCGGAAGATGGGTCCAGTACACGAGGAAGGGTTACCCTCGATTCGTCAGCGGTCGTGAGTGCGTGACTGGGCTGCTGGTTCGCCCCGTTTGTCCCTCGTGATCGCGGGCGGGGGCGTCGCGTGTCGCTGC
>NZ_JBIWLW010000071.1:0-17146 GCF_044766385.1 Streptomyces sp. NPDC102274
TAACGAACCACCGCCACTCTGACGGTCCGTCAGCCAACTAGACTCCGAAAGGGCCCCTTGACCAGGGCGTATGGAGAACTGCAACTGGAGTACTAGATTTGTGCTGGTCAACGGCCCGGGGGCGAGGAGTGTAGTGGGTGTGCGGCGGTTGTGGGGTGGTTTTGCCCGGGTCGTCCCGCGAACGGGTGGCCGCGCCGCATGTAACGGAACGGGTGGCCGCGCCGCATGTAATGACAGCGCCGCGAGCAGTCCGTTGTCGTGATCTACGACATGCCGACGAACGCCTGGGACCAAGAACTCGAAGAACTCTTCTACGGACCGGAGCTCTTTTCGCCCGGGTGGAGGCCCGGCGTCGGATGCGGGACTACGTGCGCGTGGCTTCTTGACGGCCGCCCGATCAACGGCGCAGGACGCGTCCAGTTCGCATCAGATGCGATTCGCGGCGGTTCCCAGATACCCCAGAAATCCGCCACGAAATGATCTTGTGGAGAGGGTGCCCAGCCCCCATACGACAGGCCGATGGGGACACGGCCGAGGAGCGCGCGGACGCGCGAGCCTGGCTCTGCATGGTCGGGGACACGAAGCGCTGTTCGTTCGTCCAGGTGAGCGGCGTGTAACCGTACGTGTATCCGCAACATCCCTGTCCGCTACCGAGTGGTACATCCGCCGCAGCTCGGTGGCGTTCGGCAGTCGTTTCAGCCGGTTGACCCGCACTCCACAGCATGGCGCTGCTCGTAGTCGCCCTTGTCGGGGCGGGCCTCGCCCGGCTTGGCGCGCGGTCGGCCCGGCCTGGTGCGGGGAACGCGAATGCGTTCGAGTACGGACTGGAACTGCGGAGAGTCGTGCTTGTGACCGGCCGTGATCACGAGCGACTGGAGTCTTTGGCCCCTGTTCGGCTGCCAGGTGGGCTCCGTCGTCAGACCGCACCATGATCATCTCGGCGCCGGGATCCACCTTCGCAGCAAACCTTCATCCTTCTCATTCCAAGGTGAGGACGATGCGGCCGCGCAGCCCGCCGGCGGCCAGGCGCGTGTGAGCCTTCGCGGCCTCTTCCAGCGGATGGGTTTCGGCGACCCGGAGCGCCAGCTCTCCGGAGGCGGCCAAGTCGGACAGTGTCGTGAGCATCGCACCGTCAGGGCCGACTTGCGTCAGCCGTACGCGGATCCCACGCTCGGCCTGGGGCAGAGCGTCGATCCGGGTGGTCACGAAGATGCCGCCGTCCGCCACCGCTCCGATGACGGCCTGCCCGAGCATGGCCGTGTCCAGCACGGCGTCGACCCCCACGGGGTACCTCGTGCGGACGGCCGCGGACAGGGCTTCGGCACCGGGCAGGTACGCGTCGGCGCCGGCCACGTTGGTGGCGAACTCTCCGTCGGCCGACAGGCCGCTCGCGACAACCACGGCCCCGCGGCGCTTCGCGAGCTGTACCGCGTAGCCTCCGACCGCTCCCTCCGCGCCGGTGATGAGCACCGTCCGGCCCTGGCGGATCCCGAGCATCTCGACGGACTGGGCCGCGGTCAGTCCGTTGAGCGGGATGGTGGCCGCGTGGACGGGGTCGACACCCGCGGGCGCGAGGGCGAGCTCATGGCTGTGCACCACGACGTACTCGGCCTGCGCCCGGTTCATCCCCGAGGTCCTGCGGCTGAGTGCGATGACCGGCTGGCCGGGCTCCCACACCACGCCCGGGCCCGCTGCGTCGACGACGCCGGCGATGTCCCAGCCGAGGCCGTAGTAGCTCCCCTCGGGCGGAGGCGGGAAGGTACCGCCCCAGGCAGCCATGTCGACCGGGTTGAGCGCGGCCGCCTGAACCCTGATCCGGATGTCGGCCAGGCCCGGCTCGGGCTTGTCGACCTCGCGGACCTCGATGACGTCCGGGCTTCCGACGGAACGGTATACAGCTGCACGCATGGGGGGATTCTCTCTCTGAGTGAGGCACACCTGGCTTGCTACAGGCTTGTAACCGAATCTAAGAGAGTTACAATCTTCAGGGAAGTAGGCACTATTTAGTGCGTTCGTTTCCCGAAAGTGCCCCAGCAGGATGGCGAGAGGTCGAGAGGTGGAGGAGACGGTGCCCGTACCCGAGATAACCGTGGAGAAGCGGGTGACGTACGAGGCCTACATGCGCGACTGCCCCGCGGTATCGCTGCTGTCGTCCATCAGCACCCGCTGGGTGAGCCTGACCATGTGCACGCTCGGCGTGCACGAAAGGCCCATGCGCTACAGCGAGGTCAGCCGCAACGTTCCCGGAGTCAGCCAGAAAATGCTGACGCAAACACTGCGAGGACTGGAGCGCGACGGAATGGTCCGCCGTACCGTCGCACCGACCTCGCCCGTCCGCGTCGACTACGAACTGACGGACCTCGGCTGGAACCTCTACGGACTCCTCGCGCAGGTGCGCGACTGGGCACACGACAACGCAGACGCAGTCGACCACGCACGGGCCGCGTACGACGAGCTCTGACTGTTGAGCCTGCGCTCGCACACCTCCCCAGAGCAGGGGCCGGCGGCGTGCTGCGTGGCCGCATCGTCCTCACCATGGAATGAGAAGGATGAGGGTCCGTTACGAAGGTGGATCCCGGCCGTGAGATGGTCAATCAGGGTGTGGCGCATGGGGATCTGACGGATCACCGGCAGGGGCGCGGGCCAGTGCCACGCGTTCTTCGGCTTCAGCGGCCACCGTTCCTCTTTCGGAGACCACACTTCATCGGATCGTACGTACGCCCCGGGATCAAGCCCGGGACAGGAGATCCGGCCCGCGCGTCGTGGCTCACGGGCGGCCGACGAGTCCTCGGGCGGCCAGGCCCAGCATGTCCGCGTATGCTCGGGGAAAGTCGACGCGGGCGTCCGCCAGCCGGGGATCCGCGGTGGCCTCGATGATTGCGGGCGTCGGATTGCTGAACGGCCACAGCCCCGCCAGGATGACGACCCCCACCCTGGTCAGGTGGAGCGCCTCCCGCTCGTCGAGACCGCGCACCCGCTCGCGGAGCAGCCGCGCTAGACGGGCGCGGTGTTCGAGGTCTTCGAGCTTGTACGCCCGGACGGATTCGGCGGACACGTTCCGCTCGAGCACCATCGCGAGCATGCTCCACATCTGGCACAGCAGCGGCCTAGCGGCCAAGGTGTCTGCCCATGCCCGGATCACCTCGTCGAGGTCGGCCGGACCGGCTGGCAGCTCCTTTTCGAGGTCGTCCAGCCACATAAGCCGGGTGCGGTTGAGTAGCGCCAGCAGAACACCCTCGCGGGATTCGAAGTAGCGCACGACGTTGGTCTTGGACGTGCCCAGCCGACGACTCAGCTCACGCAGGCCGAGGGCATCCAGTGGCACCTCGGTGAGCAGTACCTCGGCCGCGTCGAGAATTGCGCGCCTGCGGAGCTCTCGTTGCTCGTGACTGCGCGCTCGCCGGAATCCCGGCTCTTCCTTGATGCTCATCGCGACCCACCTCCTCGGGCTCGTGACCCCGCCAAGCATAGCGGTCCACTGGAACCTTGTTCGAGGTCCATCAGACCGTTACGGTGGGGGCATAGCGGTCCGGTGGACCGTTAGAGATGAGAAGGGTGGACCGAGCCATGCTCGTGTTCGACAAGCTGTACATCGGCGGCCACTGGACGACCCCCGCCACCGGGGAGATCCTGACCGTTCGCTCGCCCCACGACCAGACGGTGGTCGGCACCGCTCCGCACGCGGCACCCGCCGACGTCGACCGCGCGGTGGCCGCCGCGCGGACCGCGTTCGACGACGGACCGTGGCCGCGCATGAGCCCGGAGGAACGCCAGGCGGTGGTCGCCCGCCTGTCCAAGCTGCACTCCGCTCGCGCCGACGAGTTGGCCGCCCTGGTCACCGCCGAGAACGGATCGCCGATCTGGTTCACCGGCTGGACCCATCACACTGGCGTTCCCGAGCAGAACGACTCCTACCTGCGGGCCGCTGCCGCGCTCGACTGGGAAGCCCAGGTCGGAGGCACGGGCACCGCCCGCACTCTGCTGCGCCGCGAAGCCGTCGGCGTTGTGGCGGCGATCATCCCGTGGAACGCCCCCCACCAGTCGGCCCTGGTCAAGCTGGTCCCGGCCCTGCTAGCCGGGTGCACGGTCATCCTCAAGGCCTCACCGGAGACAGCCCTGGACGCGCTGGCACTGGCACAGGTCCTCGACGAGGCCGGCCTCCCCGAGGGGGTCGTCAGCGTGCTCCCCGCGGGCAGGGAGACCAGCGAGTACCTGGTCTCGCACCCGGACGTCGACAAGATCGCCTTCACCGGTTCCACCGCCGCCGGGCGACGAATCGCGGCGATCGCCGGCGAGCAGCTCAAGCGCGTCAGCCTGGAACTCGGTGGCAAGTCCGCGTCGATCGTCCTCGAAGACGCTGATCTTGAGTCGACCGTCGCGGGCCTCAAGGCCGTGTCACTGGGGAACAACGCCGAAAGCTGCATCGCGCACACCCGCATCCTGGTACCGCGGACGAGGTATGAAGAATTCGTCGCCGCGCTCAAGACGATGATGGAGGTGATCGTCGTCGGCGACCCGGCGGCACCCGAGACCTTCATCGGACCGATGGTGCGCCCGGACCAGCTCGAACGGGTCCGCGGCTACATTCGGATCGGTATCGAGGAGGGCGCGCGCCTGGTGACCGGCGGCCTGGAGCCGATCGACGGGCTCGAGGGCGGGAACTACGTGCGCCCAACCCTCTTCGCGGATGTCGACAACTCGATGCGGATCGCCCGGGAGGAGGTCTTCGGGCCGGTGCTGGTCGTCATCCCGTTCGACGACGAGGCCGACGCGGTGCGCATCGCCAATGACTCCGAATACGGGCTCGGTGGCGGCGTGTGGGGTGCCGACCCCAAACACGCCCTCGAGGTCGCCCGGCTCATCCGCGCTGGCTGGATGACCGTGAACGGGGCGCCCGCCACGCCTGACGGGTCGTTCGGCGGCTACAAGAACAGCGGCATCGGCCGCGAGTTCGGCGCCGTGGGACTGAACCAGTACCTCGAGTACAAGACGATCGGAATCTGACCATGGCATCCTCCGCCCGAGCTCGCGTCGCATTGGGCGGCACCGGGGATCGGCGTCAGCCCGATCGGCCTGGACTGCATGGGAATGTTCCAGTTTGAATATCCCGGTTCTGCGAAACGGCCGAGCGGGCCGAGTCGGTTCGGACTATCCACGCGGCGATCGACGTCGGCATCGACTTCTTCGACACCTCGGACGTGTACGGCGCCGTCGCCGCGGCCATCCCCTGAAACTCCCCGTTTCCGGTCCGTACACCACACTCGGTGACCCCGCCATGCCGACCTACGCCCAGCACCGGCACTTGGCTGCCAGCAACCGTCACGACGTGTGGGACGTGCTGCCCGACAACTCCGCACCCACTCTGGTGGTGCACGGAAGCGATGACCTCCTCAACCCCACCGCCAACGCGCCCCTGCTCGCGGACCGCATCCCCGGCGCACGACTGCAACTGATCCCCGGTGCCCGGCACGCCTACTTCGAGGAGTTCCGCGCCACCGCAGGCCCACTCGTCCTGGACTTCCTCGACAGAGCACGACCACATCACTGACCGGCCCGTCGTCGAGAGCACCGGTGCGCCTCCTGCCCGAAATGCGGGAGGGGTGTGAGTGCGGGCGGTTAAGGAAATCGAAAGGCAGGCCCTTCTAGCTTCGGGAACCTTCGCCGGTCTGCTCCCTGGACCGGCCCTCTCCCGGAGGTACTTTCTCGTGGAACGCTTCGCCGCATTCGTCATGCGGCACCGGATCTGGGTGGCCCTGGCCTGGGTCGCCGTCACCGTGGTCGGGGTGATGATGGCGCCGCACGTCGCTGACCGGCTCAAGAGCGGAACGACGGTCAGCACCGCCAGCTACGACGCCAACATCGCGCTGGCCAAGGAGTACGGCGGGGCGGCCGCCAAGCCCAGCGTGCTGGTCGTCGACCTGCCCAAGGGCACTACCGCGGATAGCGCCGACGTGAAGGCCGGCCTCTCCGCCGCCGACAAGGTGGCGGCAGGCGTTCCCGGGATCCGCGACCTGTCCTACGCGAACACCCGCGATAGGGCCCTGGTGGGCACCGGAGGCCGCTCCACCCTGGTCATGGTGTACCCGCCCGCACCGGGCGATCCGGTTCCCGCGCAGGTCTTGGACGCCATGAGCGACGCGATCACGCACGCGGTGCCTGGCACGACGGTGCACCAGACCGGCATCGAACAGCTCAGTGCCGGCGGCGGCAGCAGTGGCGCGAGCGTGATGAGCGAGATCCTGGTCGGCGCCGGGCTGGCACTGCTTGTGCTGGTCTGGGTCTTCGGCTCCGCGCTGGCCCTGCTGCCGCTGCTGTCGGCGATCGTCTCGGTGCTGACCATGCAGCTGGCGATCTGGGGCCTGACCTACGCCACGAGCATCGCCATCAACCCTTCGGTGCAGTTCATCGTCGCCCTGCTGGGCCTCGGTCTGTCGATCGACTACTCGCTGCTGCTGGTCAACCGCTGGCGTGAGGAGCGCGACAAGGGCGCCGACAACCGCGAGGCGGTCCTGCGCTCCATGCACCGCGCCGGGCACTCGGTGGCCTTCAGCGCGCTCATCGCCTCCCTGGGTCTGTTCGCGCTGATCGTCGTCCCGGTCTCGTTCATCCAGGGCGTCGGCCTGTCCGGACTGTTCATCCCCTCCATCGCGGCCCTGGTGGCGCTCACCACCATCCCGCTGCTGCTCGCCAGCGTCGGACCCCGCATGGACCGCATCCGCCTGCGCCGTCGCACCAAGACGGGACCGGGCCGGATGTGGACGCGCACCGCCCGCACGATCGTGGCCCGCCCCAGGGCCGCCGCCCTGCTGGGCAGCGTGATCCTGGGCACCCTGTGCGCGTTCGGGCTGACCATCAACATCGCCTCTCCCGGCAGCACCTCACTGGCCGCGGGCGGCCCCGCCGAGCAGGGCTTGCAGGCCCTGCGGCACGACGGCTTCCCCACCGGTGTACTCACCTCGATCCCCATCGAACTGCCCCCCGGAACCGACCCCTCGGCCACCGCCGCGACCTTGCGGACCCTTCCCGACGTCCACGGCGTGCTGGCCGCCGACACGCCCGCCTGGCACCAGCCCGGCAGCTCGGTGATCATGGCGCTGCCCCATCATGAGATCGGCACCGCAAACGCCGGCAACGCCCTGTCCCAGCTGCGCGGCGCCGTCCCGCACAACGCCCTGCTCGGCGGCGAACAGGTCCAGTCGGCCGACGTCACCCACATCCTGTCCACCTGGTTCCCCGCGCTCCTGGCCGTCGCCGCGCTGCTCACCTTCGTTCTGCTGGCCCGCGGCATGCGCTCCCTGCTGCTGCCCGCCAAGGCCGTCGCCCTCAACCTGCTATCGGTCGGCGCCGCGTACGGCGTGCTGGTCCTGATCTGGCAGCGCGGCTACGGCTCGCACACGCTGTGGGGTATCCCTGCTACCGGTTCGATCAGCCCGTTCGTGCCGATGCTTCTGTTCGGGTTCCTGTTCGGGGTGTCCATGGACTACGAGGTGTTCATCCTCGACCGGATCCGCGAGGCCCACGACCGCACCGGCAACACCCCCGCCTCCGTCGTCGAGGGCGTCTCCCGCACCGGACGCCTCGTCACCAGCGCCGCCCTCATCCTCTTCCTCGCCCTGCTGTCCCTGTCGTCCTCCCCGGACGTGACCATCAAGATGATGGCCACCGGCATGGCCGCGGGCATCCTCATCGACGCCATGGTCGTACGGACCCTGCTCACCCCCTCCCTGGTGGTGCTCTTCGGCCGCGCCAACTGGTACCTGCCCGCCTGGGCCGCCCGCCTGCTGCGCATCAAGCAGACGGCCCCCGGCCACCGCACACACCACGACGAGCAGGGAATGGACGGCGCGGACGGCGGCGCGCTGGAGGCCGCCGACCCGGCTTTGACCCGGCATGCTTGAGCCATGCGCATCCTCGTGATCGAGGACGACGAGGCCCTCGGCGCATCCCTCACCTGGGGACTGAAAGCCGAGGGCTACGTCGTCCGCCTGACCGCCGACGGAGCGGAGGGACTGTGGCTGACTCAGGAGCACGACTTCGACCTGATCGTCCTGGACGTCATGCTCCCCGGCCTGGACGGCTACCAGATCTGCGCACGGCTGCGCGAAGCAGGGAAGTGGACCCCTATCCTCATGCTCACTGCCATGGACGCCCCCCTCGACCAGGCCGAAGGTCTGGACCTGGGCGCGGACGACTACCTCACCAAGCCGTTCGCCTACCCGGTGCTGCTCGCACGGCTGCGCGCCCTGCTGCGCCGCAGCGCCCAGGAGCGGCCGGCCCAACTACGGGCCGGGGACCTGACCCTGGACCCGGCCACCCACGCGGTCCGCTTCGCCGGCCGGCCCCTGGCCCTGACCCCTGGTGAGGCGAGCGTGCTGGAGTACCTGCTGCGCGCCGCCGGACGAACGGTGTCCAAGATCGAACTCCTTGAGCACTGCTGGGACATGGCCTCCCGAGCCGACCCCGCCGTCGTCGAAGTCCGCATCCACCACCTGCGCCGCAAGATCGACGCGAGCATCATCGAGACCGTACGAGGCAGGGGATACCGCATTGACCCGCACCGCCCCTAGCCGCTCACTGCGCCTGCGCGTCACGCTCATGGCCACCCTGATCGTCACCATCGCCCTCGCCCTGGGCGTCGCCGTCCTCGCCATCACCCTGGTCAACTCCGTACGCGCGAACGTCGACACGACGCTGACCTCCTACGCGAGTTCCGTCGGGCGGTCCGCCGACGGGACCTGGCCCCAGCCCTTGCCGACCGTCCCCGACGACCCGACCGCCTGGGCCCAGGTCGTCGACGGCTCCGGCACGGTGGTGGCCGCCACCGCCAACGTCCAAGGCCAGCACGCCCGCTACACCCTGCCCGCGGGCAGCACGACGCCGGAGCCCATTCCCGGGCAGGGCACGGATGACGGTGACGAGCACGTGGTGGCCCAGCGCTACGTCGCCGGCACCACGCCCGTGGTCGTCTACGCCGGAGGTTCCACCCGCATCCTCAGCATCGTCACCAACGACCTCCAGGGCCACCTGCTGTTCGTGCTGCCGCTGGTTGTCCTCGGCGCGCTCGGCATGTCATGGGTACTGATCGGCCGCACCCTGCGGCCGGTCGAACGCATCCGCGCCGAGGCGGCCGAGATCACCGGCAGCGACCTGCACCGCCGCATCCCCGGCCACGCCGGCGACGACGAGATCGGCCGTCTGACCGGCACCCTCAACTCCATGCTCGAACGCCTGGAGGACTCCGCGACCCGCCAGCGCCGCTTCGTCGCCGACGCCTCCCACGAACTGCGCACCCCGCTCGCGGCCGTACGCACCTCCCTGGAAGTCGGACTCGCCTACCCCGACCGCGCACCCTGGCCCGAACTGGCCGAACGAGCCGTCACCGAAACCGCCCGCCTCCAACGCCTCGTCGACTCCCTGCTGCTGCTCACACGCGCCGACGACGACACCCTGCTCACCCACCACGAGCCCATCGACCTGGCTGTCCTGGCGCGCGCCGCCGCACAGTCCGCCCCCGCCCGTATCCCCCTCGAGATCCGCGCCGACGAGGGCGTCCAGGTCCTGGGCGATCCCGACCAGCTCACGCGCCTGATCCGAAACCTCCTCGACAACGCCGACCGCCACGCTGCCGCGCGCGTCCAGCTCACCGTCACCACCGACGGCCCGGACACCGCCGTCCTGCAGGTCGCCGACGACGGACCCGGCATCCCGCTGGCCGACCGTGAGCGGATCTTCGATCGTTTCGTCCGCCTGCAAGGCGCCCGGACCCGCCAGGTCGGCCATGACACCGGCACCGGCCTGGGCCTGGCCATCGCCCGCGATATCGCCACCGCACACAAAGGCACGATCACGGTCGCTGACAGCCCGTCAACAACATGGAACCCGGCAGGCGGCGCCTCCTTCACCCTCCGACTGCCCACCACCCGCACCTGATCCCATAGCGCTCACCCACCGTCATCCGCCAGGCCGCCGGCCCAAACCAAGCGGGGTCGGCCGGGGAACCGCGGGGACTACTCGGGCAGCCATGTAACAGCATTGTTCAAGGAGTTCACTCAGGCATCGTGAGCATCCCGGATGGCGGCTCAGCTACAGGTCACGGCTACCGGAGCGAGCGTCTCCCCGGTGGCGGGGCTGGTCCGGGTGAGACGGGCGCCCTCGCGCTGGCCGCGCACGGCCACCGCGGCGATCGCGAACACCAGGATGGTGGTGAGGCGGGTGTGGGGCAGTTCGGTGAACGCGGCGACGGCGAGCGGTCCAAGGAGCGCGACGAAGACGCAGGCCCAGGGGGCCGACCGTGGGCGTCAGGCAGCCCGTAGAGCGTCATCAGGCACGTCCCGACCTGACCTACACGATCCAGGGCGTGCGCAAGCTCCTGGTGCGTAACGGCTGGTCCTGCCAGGTCCCGGCCCGACGCGCCATGGAGCGGGATGACGAGGCTGTCGCCGGGTGGGTCAAGGAGGTGTGGCCCTGCGCGGAAGGCTCGCGGCGGCCCGTGGCGCCTGGCTCGTCTTCGAGGACGAAGCCGGCTTCTCCATGACGCCGCCGCACGCAAAGACATGGTCGCAGAGAGGCCGCACCCCGGTGGTCCGGGTCCGCGGCCGCTCTCGCAGACGGATATCCATTGCCGCGCTGACCTGCTACAAACCCGGCCACCGGTCGAGGCTGATCTACCGACCGCGCAGAGACGACGACCGGCGTGACGGGCGCAAGAGCTTCTCCTGGCGCGACTACCGGGACCTGCTGAGCACCGCCCACCAGCAGCTCGGCGGCCCGATCCTACTGGTCTGGGACAACCTCAACGTCCACAAGGCTTCCGGACTGCGGGAGTTCGCCGAAGCCCGGGACTGGCTGACCATCTACTATCCGCCGCCCTACGCGCCCGACCTCAACCCCGTCGAGGGCATCTGGTCCCTCCTGCGGCGCGGCTGGCTCTCCAACGTCGCCTTCAGCACCCCCGAACACCTCGACCAGCGCATCCGGCGTGGCCTACGGCACATCCAGTACCGCAGCCACCTCATCGACGGCTGCCTCAACGAAACCGACCTGACCATCCGACCTGCCTGATCAACAGCACGACATCACGAGTTCAACCTCAGTAACCACCGCCCGAATCCAGTCGACGATTCACCGCCCGAACCAGTTGACTATTTGCTATAGCGTGAGTCACCCTTGCCGCCATGAGCACTAACGCCCTCGGCCCCATGGAGACCATGTCGCTTGCCGACCAGGCATACCGACGACTGCGGGACGCCATCCGCGAGGGCGCCCTACGACCGGGCGAGAAGATCACCGAACGCGACCTCGCCGCCCGACTCGGAGTCAGCCCCACCCCGGTACGCGAGGCACTGCGCCAGCTGGTGCACGAGAACGTCGTCGAGCGCGCCGGGCCCCGGGCCCTGCGGATCGCCGACCACTCCTCGTCGGCCCGCAGCGAGATCGTCGAGGCCGAAGTCCGCCTCTCCGCCCTCATGGCCCGACTCGCCGCCCGCAACGCCACTGCGGAACAGCTCACCGGCCTGGCCTCGATCCTCACTCGGACCGACCAGATCGTCACCGACATCGAGAAGACCGTCGCCGAGCGGGGCCAGGAAGCCGACGTGGCCGACCAACTTACGGACGTCTTCCTCGAACTGCGCCTTTTCCACCACCAGGTCGAGGCGTGCGTTGGCAACTCCGTCCTGGAGGGTCTGCTGGGCCACGCCAGGGCCTTCAGCGACGAGGAACGGCTCGACCTCACCATGAAGCTCGTACCCGAGCGCGCCGAGGTGTTCCGTGCTCGTTATCACGAGCATCGCCAGTTGCTGGACGCCCTCCTCGAACGGGACGAGGAGCGCGCCGAGAAGCTCGCCGCGCAGCACCATCACGCCGCCCTCATCCAGCTCTCCCGCAGCTGAGCGACTACCCCTCAAGCTGCCTGCCCGCCATCGGTGTATGGGATGCGCCCCGGCGGTCAGGCTACTTGTTGCTATAGCATATAGCATAGGAGCCGACATGAAGCCCGATCCCTCACCCGCCTCGCCCGCCTCCGGCACGGTCACCACACTGCGCCGACCCGCTCCCGGAGACCGCATGAACCGCAGCGCGGCGCTCTGGGTGACCCTGGCGGTGTTCGCTCAGGAGGCGGTGTGGAACTTCTACGACGCCCAGGTTCCCGAGCAGCTGCGGCACTACTTCACCTCCGCAGGAGTGATCGGGCTGATCATGGGGCTGGACCATTCCTTGGGGATCTTCACCCAGCCGTCCGTCGGGTTCTTCTCCGACAAGCTCGCCCGCCGCCGCCGCGGGCGATGGCCGATCGTCCTCATCGGCGCCGTCATCGCAACCGTGCCGTTCGTCCTGATCCCGTGGGCGACGAGCCTGCCCGCGCTCATCGTGTGCGTGGTCGGTTTCGCCGCGATCGCCAACGCGTTCAAGGGCGTCACCGAGACCCTCGTATCCGACTACGTCGCGCCCACCAACCGCAGCAAGGCCCAGGGCTTCATCAAAGCCGGCGTCAGCCTGACCATCGTCGTCTCCTCCCTGATCAGCCTCCTCGTCGTCGACCGCAGCCTCCATCTCGCGTTCGCGATCCCCTCGGTCCTGATGCTGATCATGCTCGGCCTGTCCTGGGCGTTCCTGGGTCGCCGCCACACCGAGGCGGTACTGCCCGAGGAACCGAGCGCCGGGGAGCGGGAGTTCGGCTCCCCGTGGGCTGTGCTGAAGGACGCGCTGCGCTCCCCGTCGAGCCCGACGCTGCTGCTGATGATCGGCATCTTCTGTTTCGCCGGCATGTGGTCGGCGCTGCGCTCGCTGATGACCCCATACGGAACCCAGGTCCTCGATCTGACCCGCGGCCAAGCGGGCGGCCTCGCCCTGCCGGGCGCGGTCGCGTTCCTGCTGTGCGTGGTCCCGATCGCGTTGGCCTCGAACCGGCTCGGGCAGCTGCGCACGATGCGTTATGGCGTCGGCCTGTTCGTCGTCGGCCTCCTCCTCGGTTTCACGATGCCGACCATGCCGGGCACGATCGCCTCGATGGTGCTCGCCTCTCTCGGGTACGCCTCGTTCGCGGTCAACGCGCTGGTCGCGCTGTGGAATCTGGCGCCCACGCAGAAGGTGCTGGGCACCTACACCGCCCTCTACACGATTGCCTCGGCCTCCGGCATGGCGCTGGGCCCGGGAATCCTCGGCACCACGATCGACCTGACCAGCTGGCGCTACATGTTCCTGAACGCCGCGTTCTTCGCCGCCGTCACCTTCGTCGTCTTCACCCGCCTGGCCCGCCGCGCCCCCGGCCCTGGGCCCAGCCCCGGCGGCCCCGGCCCCGCCGCGTAAGACTTGCCCACCTGCTCGCGCATGACGAAAGGCACCACCCCGCATGGAACTTCGCATCCTCGCTCCCACCGGCGCGCTCGGCGCAGGGTTCGACGCCGACGCCTTCTCGCGAGGTGTCGCCGCCCGCCCGGACGTGATCGCCTGCGACGCCGGCTCCACGGACTCCGGCCCGGCCGCCCTCGGCTCCGGCACCCCGAAGCTGTCCGTCCAGGCCGTCAGCCGCGACCTGCGCCTGCTGTTGCGCGCCCGTGCCGAGCTCGGCGTGCCGCTGATCATCGGATCGTGCGGTACCTCCGGACGCGACGCCGGTGTCGACTGGGTCGCCGCGATCACTCGCCGTGTCGCAGCCGAGGAGAACCTGAGCTTCAAGCTCGGCCTGATCTACTCCGACCAGCCCGCCGACCGTCTGCGGCAGCTCTACGACACCGGCCGGATCCGGCCTCTCGCCAACGCACCGCGGATCGAACGGGAGTTGTTCGAGCGGAGTCACACGGTGGCGATGATGGGCGTCGAACCGATCCAGCAGGCCCTGCTGGACGGGTGTGATGTCGTCCTCGCCGGCCGCGCCAGCGACACCGCCCTGTTCGCTGCCGTCCCGCACCTACGCGGTGCCGCCCCCGGTCTGACCTGGCACATGGCCAAGACCATCGAGTGCGGCGCCGCCTGCGCGATCCCGCCGTCCGCCAACGGGTTGCTGGTAGCCCTCCGCGAGGACCACTTCGACGTCACCACCCTCGCCGACGGCACCCGCCTCACGCCCCGTTCGGTCGCCGCCCACACCCTGTACGAGAACGCCGACCCGTTCCACATCACCGAGCCCTCAGGGGTGTTGGACACCACGGAGGCGACCTACGAGCCGGTCGACGAGCAGACCGTCCGGGTCCGCGGCGCCCGCTACCTCCCCGCCGACGGCTACACCAACAAACTCGAAGGCGCCGAACTCGTCGGCCACCAGACCGTCATCATCGGCGGCGTGCGCGACCGCGTTGTCATCGACGCACTCCCCAAACTCCTGCCGACGACCAAGCAGTACTTCGAGGCCAAGATTCTCGACGTCTTCGGCGGCGAGGTCGACCCGGCTACGGTCGACATCGACTACCGCCTCTACGGCGACGGTGCCGTCCTCGCCGGCACCGAGCCGGATCCGCTGACCCCGCGCGAACTCGGCGTGCTGATCACCGTGACCGCCCCCGACCAGGCCACCGCGCACGCCGTCGCCACGTTCGTCGCACATGCCAGCAGCCACCTGCCCATCGCCGAGTACGACGGCCTGGTCTCCACCCTCGCCTACCCCCACTCCCCACCCGAGATCGACCGCGGCGCCCTGTACCGCTTCACCCTCAACCACGTCGCCACCGGCGTCACCCCGACCGAGCTGTTCCGCACCACCACCGAGGAGCTGTAACCCCCCCCATGACGACCCTGCTCGACTACTGCTCCCTGGTCCGCTCCAAGAACGCCGGCCCATTCACCCTCACCTTCGACTTCATGTGCCACGACCAGGACACCTACGACGCCCTCGTCGCCACCGGCTTCCTCAACAAGAGCCTCTTCGCCACCCTGTACGGCGTGGAACCCGACCAAATCCTCGTCGTCAACCACCCCCTCGCCCTCGCCGTGAAGGTCTCCCTACCGCGCCCCACGGTCCAAGGCGCCCTCCACGACCCCGATTGCTACGCCGGCCAGCAGTACGCCCCGCTCATGGACATGGCAGTCGCGGTCGCCTCGGCATGACCGGCCACCACGACCAGGATTCACCCTTGGCCGCTTAGGACTCGGGCCCTGACCCAAGGCCGGGAAGTTAGCGATCACCCGCTGTTTGCAAGGCAGTTGATGTCCAGGTCGTGGCTGCGTAGAGGTCGGGGCCGATCTTGTGGATGAGTCCGCTGTCGGCCCATCGGGAGAGTTGCCGATACATGGTGTCGAGCCGGATGTCGCCGAAGCGGGCGGCGACTTCTGCGACTCTCCACAGGCGGGTCGGGTCGTCCTGGAGGAGAGCGAGGATGTGGTGCCGGCGGCGCTGGGCAGGGACGGTGTGCCGGTCGTCGCGCGAGACCGCGGGCAGCGGCGGCTGTCCGGGGCCGGGTTCGAGGACGGTGACCGCGAGGCGGGTGACGGTACGGCTGCGGTCGAGGCGGCCGTCGTCGCGTCGCTCGCTGTAGCGGGACATCGGGGACTTGACCTTGCGGGTACTGACGCGGTGACGGCGGGGCGGGAGGAGACGGGCCAGGACCTGCCGGCCGATCAGCCCGACGGGGCCGGGATCGTCAGGGACGATGCCGGTGGCCTGGACGACCTGGTCGCGGGCGGTCTGGACGGCGACGGTGAAGCAGCAGCGGTCGGGGTCGGTGCCGGGGACGGACTCGGCGGCCTCCAGCATCACGGTCCGCAGGGCCTGATAGAGCGTGAGCAGGGCCCACATCTCCTGCTTCAGGCCGGCCGGATCTCCTGAGCGGAGGTTTCGCCCGGCCGTGATCGTGTGGCGGAGCGCGTAATAGGCGCTCTCGTGTTCCCAGCGTTCGTGGTAAAGACCGGTGAGCGCCGCAGCGGGGTGGCGGCGGGCGTCGGTCAGGGCGGTGACCAGCCGGTAGGAGCCGGTGAACACGGTTCCGTCGCTGCAGGTCACCGCGATCTCGGCGTCGATGATGCGGACCTTGACGGTGCCGATCACCGACAGGTAAGAGCCGTCGGCGAGACGGGCCAGGACGGGGGTGCGTCGGTTGCTGCGGAGCCAGCCCAGCACCTGCGCGCCGGTCGCACTCACCTGGGCGAGGAAGGCGTTGGCGTCGAAGCCCTTGTCCCACAGCACCAGCATGTCCGGCCTCAGCAAGTGCAGCAGGCGGCCGGCGTAGGCGGTTTCGCCTACGCCGGTAGGGCCGGACACCGCGCCGATCAGGGCCCGGGTGCCGGTCTCGACCAGCGTCATCAACTAAGCGTGGGATAGCCATGATGAGCTGTTCGCCCCAGCCAGGCCCGGTTGCGCGGCGAATCGGGTACCCGCAGTGAGCTGCAGCCGTCGAACGACACCGTCCGGTACGCACCGAACCGCACCCCCGGCGTTGTCGGGCGGGCCAGGGGACCTGCGAGTACCTCGAACAGCGAGCGCACCGGCGCGGCTCCCAACCGACGGCGCAGGTCCCGCAGTGCCTTGGCGCTCGGCGAGGCCACGGGCATCCCGGCCAGGCCGCCGGTCAGCTTGTCCCAGACCAGCCGGTAGCCGACCTCGGGGAACAGACACATCGCGAGCAGGAAGTACACCCCGACCCGGGAAGGCAGATCGCGCAGCCGGCGCTGCGCCGTCCGCGTCTCCTTCAGGACCGCGTCGACGAGCTCGAACGGCACCACGGCAGTCAGCTCCCCCAGATGCCCCGGCGCGAACCGGCCCGCGGTCACGGTCACCGTACGGGTGATGGCCGTCAGCGCAGACGGCAGGACAGAATGAAAGGGCAACGGAGCTCCTTGCGGGACAAGCTGTCTTGGACGACTGCTTGTACCAACGAGCTCCGTTGCGTTCTGCCCTCAAACCCTCAACACGCTTGCGTGACCTGCGGAATCGCTAACTTCCCGGCCTTGAGGGAAGGCCCCTCGGTCAGCTCCACCGGGGCGACGACGTGCGCGCCGACAAGGCCAAGGGAGCTTGGTACCGGGTTAGGTCGTGTCTGATAATCGATCTTGTGACGGGTCGTGGTGAGTTGACGGATGGGGCGTGGGAGCGGATAGAGCCGCTGCTTCCTCGGGCTGATGGGTGTGGGCGGCCGTGGCGGGATCATCGGCAGGTGGTCAACGGGGTGCTGTGGCGGTTGCGTACGGGGGCGCCGTGGCGGGATCTGCCCGAACG
>NZ_JBIWLW010000072.1:0-16703 GCF_044766385.1 Streptomyces sp. NPDC102274
AGACCGGCTTGAAGTCGGCCTCGAAGATCGGTTCCAGCACCAGTTTCAGCGCCGCCTGAACGACACGGTCCGCGATCGTCGGAATCCCGAGCTTGCGAACCTTCCCAGAGCCTCCGATGGACTCTTCGACGTCGGTGGCGGTCATGCCGTCGACGCCAGGAGTCCGGGCTCCCCGGTTGCCCGCGACCCGGTCGAACGCCACCAACAGCGTCGCCGGATCGTGCACGAAGTTGAACAGGTCAACGAACCGGCGGCCGGGACCGGCCACCGCCCAACGGTGAAGCTTGGCCTGCATCTCCAGTACCCGGGCCCGAGGGCCGAGGGCTCCGCCATTCGACAGGGCGTCTTCCGGCATTGCAGCGTCCTTCCCTTCTCGATACCGCTGCCGCCCTTCCCCATGTAACCGGCTCTGTCGGGTAGCTCCGGCGCGTTGCCGCGCCGGAGCCCCCTAAGAACCGGACGTGCCAGTCATCCCGGCATCCGGCTCAAGCAAGCCCTGAAGGCTCGCGGGTTTGCAGGGTTGCTGGACCTGGCGCGATATCAGCAGAACGCCGACGTCGGCAGGTCGTGTGCACGAAACGAAGGACCACGTTCGACGTGCCCTGGTCCGGAGAGAGGATGACGTATTGCTTCGTCATTGCCCTTCGGACCACCGCCATCCACTGTTCCCATTCAGCCGGGCTCTGCGGTTGGTGGTCGGCGTGCAGGAGAAAGCCCCGACACAGCGGGCAGCGGCCGTCTTGCGACGTCAGCAGCCGCAGTCCGAACGCGTCCAGTGGCAGGGGTTTCTCTTTGCGTCGCCGTTTGGCCCAGTATTCGGCCAGGGCCGGATCGTCCGGAGACGAGGTGCCCGGGACCATCTGGTGTCGAACAATCTTTGTCCAGGAGAACTTCCGCAGGTGGGCACCGGTCTCCCGGTTGCCGAATACCCAGCGGTTCTTACTGGATTTGTTGAACTGACCGAAGTACCGGTTGACGATCCAGTGCCTCGATTTGTTCTGGTGGCCATGCTTGGCCCACTTATAAGTGAGCTTCCACATATAGTCATCCAGCGCCGTGAAAGCTGCGCTAGAGACCACCGTCCGGTAGTAGGCTGACCAGCCGCGCACGATCGGATCGATCTTGTGCAGCACCGCACTGGCATTGGAGCCTCGCAAGGCCCGCATCTCGGTGCGTAGCCGTTTCCGGATTCGTCTCAGAGCCGCCGGGCTCGGTTTGATCAGCAACTTGCCGTCATAGCGACGGACGTTAAATTCCAGAAAGTCGAAACCGGAATCAGCGTGGACGATTCGTGTCTTGTCCTCGTTGAACGCCAGTCCTCTGGGTGCCAGCCACTCGGCGAGCTTAGCTTTGACCTGTTGGGCTTCGCCATGGCTGTGACATAGCGCGACAAGATCGTCCGCGTATCTGATCAATGCCGGGGAACCCTCAACCGACTCGGCGGCGTTCGTGCCGAGCTTGCGGTATCGGACTCCGGCGGCTTGTTCCATTCCGTGTAGAGCGACGTTCAGCAGCAGAGGGCTGACGACACCCCCTTGCGGGGTGCCTTCCTCTGTCGGGGCGAATCGGCCGCCGTCGACCACTCCGGCCTTCAACCAGTGCCTGACCAGTTCCCTGGCGGGGAACGTGCCGAGCTGGGCGAGAAGATGCTCGTGGTCGATACGGTCGAACGCCGCCTTCAGATCCGCGTCCAGTACCCACATCCGCTGGGGGTTCTTGCCCTTCAGCGTCAGGTAGATGGCGGAGATCGCGTCATGACAGCCGCAGCCGGGCCGGAAGCCGTACGACTTCGGCTCGAACCGCGCCTCCCACTCGGGTTCCAGCGCGTTGACCACCCGCGCTTGCAGTGCCCGGTCAGCGATGACCGGGATACCGAGTGGGCGCTTCTTTCCGCCTGCTTTTGGAATATGCACGCGCTTGACCGGCAAGGGCGTCCAGGTTTTCGAGCGGTATTGCGCCCAGTCGACCAGTCTGGTCTTCGACTGGGGCAGCAGCGCCGTTCGCCCGTCCACTCCGGCGGTCTTGCGCCCAGCGTTGATCTCCGTCACGCGCCGCACGCTCAGGAGCGTGTTAGCGCGGGAACGGAGCATCAGTTTCTGCAAGTTGCGAACTCGTTTGAGGTCGCCTTCCTGCGATGCCGTGAAGATTCTCTGTCGCAGACGCCGTACTTCGTCCTCGACGGCACGCCAGTCAATATCGTGCCAGCCGGGGATGTTGCCCTCCGGTCCGTTCGCTATCACGTCCGCGTCGGCTTTCACCTGCGTGTTCGTCATGGCGTCCAACTTGTCCTTCGGTTCTGGTGTCATTCTCTTCGTCTCTTCACAGGCTCACCTGGCCTCCGTCAGCACCCTTTCGGGTCCGAGCATCAGCCCGTATCCGGCCGGTTATGCGAGACGACCAGCGGAGAGCCGGTCATGGTGTCTCGTTTTCCCGCTTCCTTTCGGCCGCCGGCATTGGCTTCTGAGGCCATCCTGCGCCCGCTGGAGAATCGGGCCTTCCTTGCGGTCGGCTTGCCGAAGACGCCATGCGTCTTCGGACTCCAACGGGGTTGTCACGTTCCGCACGAGTGAGGTGCGGCCGGGTCGGGTGCCCCCTATACCCCGAGGACGGCGGTGTTCTCCCGACCGGTTTAGAGTCTTCCGGTCGGCGCCTGCCGTTTCTCAACGGCCAGTCCTTGACCCCGCTGCCACGACCCATCTGCGGGGCTTCCGATCACGAGGCATCACCAGGGGTTCACGTTGTTCACCCTGTCGGCCTTCCCCGTGGCCTGTAACTCCCGGATGGAACGGGAGCCCTTGGGCCTGGAACCTGAGCTTCGCACCCTGCCGTTACCAGCAACGCACGTCAGGCCGGGGACAGATCCTCGAACACTGATCCGTAACTACACCTTCGGCATCAGCCGAACCTCCTTCGATGAAGCTCACTCAACTCGTGCGACTTTCGTGTCGCACCCCGACCTCGGAGTACTACGGCGGCTCCGCCCCGCCCCGGACCGATCGGCGGTCGATGCGCCCAGCCCCGGCAACTGTTGGAGACAGACGGCGAGGCAAGGTTCGGGACGGTTCCCGTGTTCACTGTGGTTCGTTCGACGGAGTAGGAGCCCGACTGAGTCCCTGCAGCATCGCCACGAGTACGCCGCAGGCTTTCCTCGTGGCCCTCCCGGAGCAATTGTCAAGACCTGTGGATCGATGGCGGTCTGCGGTATCTGACTTCCCCGTCGTTGTGGCCGACGGGGTTGTCAGGCGATTTCGTTGAGGAAGTCCGAGAGCAGGGTGCGCAGAGTCCCGGGCTGTTCCAGGTGCAGGTCGTGGCCGGTTCGGGGGAGGCTGACGGCCACGGTGGCGGGGCGTCGGCGGAGCATGTCGTCGGCTTCTTGCGGAGGGATGATGCTGGACTGGGCCAGGGTGAGCAGGGTCGGGCACGTGACCTGCTCCCACTCGTCCCAGAAGGAACGCCGGGCGTTTTCCGCCAGTGAACGGACCATCACGTCCCGGTCGAAGCGCGGCCACCAGCCGCCGTCGCGTTCTTCCAGGCCGGCTGCCCAGCCTTCGCCGACCGGTCCGCCGCCCAGGAACTGGGCAGCAACATCGAGAGAGGCGAACGGTGTCGGCCACGAGTCGAGCCATCCGCCGATCTTGGCGGGACTGTTGGGGTTCGCACCGCCTGGGCCGGCCTCGATGAGCACGAGCGCGTGGATTCGCTCGGGGTGTGCGGCGGCGGTCAGCATGGCGGTGTGTCCGCCCAGCGACTGACCGAGCAGGACCGGCCGTCGCAACTCCAGCTGATCGACCACGGTGATGACGTCGGCGACGTAGGCAGCGCGGGAGACATCCCGCGGGCGGCGTTCGCTGCCGCCGTGCCCGCGTTGGTCGACCGCGACGACCCGATACCCCGGGCTTAAGCGCCGGGCTGTCGCATCCCATTCACCCGCGTGGCCGGCCAGACCGTGCAGCAGCACGACTGGCTGCCCCGTCCCGCCCCAGTCCCGGCAGACAAGTCGGACACCGTCTCGCACCACGATGCGCTCGGACCAGGTCACGCGGGGTCTCCAGAGGATCGGCTGACCTTGATCATGCCGCAAGAGCCTCCGGGCGTTCGACGAGGTGGCCTCGTTCGAAGTGGGCTCCGGCGCGGACGAGGGCGACGAGTTGGGGTGCGTTCACGGCTCGCCAGCGGGCCTGGGCGGACTCGATCAGCTTGAAGACCATGGCCAGTGCGGCGGCGCGGCTGCCCGCGCCCTTGGTGACCTTGGTCCGCAATCGCACGGTGGCGAAGGCCGACTCGATCGGGTTCGTGGTCCGCAGATGGATCCAGTGCTCGGCGGGGAAGTCGAAGAACGCCAGCAGCTCGTCCTCGTCGTCCGTGATCCGCTTGACGACCTTGGGGTACTTCGCCCCGTAGGCCCGCTCGAAGTCGCGGACGGCCCTGGCCGCGTGCTCCTTGTCCTCGGCGTTGTAGATCTCCTGGACCGCGCGCTTGGCCGCGGGCTGGGCCGATTTCGGAAGCGCGTCGAGTACATTGACCGTTTTGTGAACCCAGCACCTCTGATGACGGGTGTCGGGAAACACTTCGCTCACGGCGTTCCAGAAACCGAGCGCGCCGTCGCCGACGGCCAGGACCGGAGCGCGCATGCCGCGGCGGGCGCAGTCCCGCAACAGGCCCGCCCACGCCTCGGACGATTCGCGGTAGCCGCCGGTCATCGCGATCAGTTCCTTCGTGCCGTCCGCGCGCACGCCCATCAGTACCAGGACCGCGGCTTTCGCTTCCTCCAGGCGTATCCGCAGGTGGACGCCGTCCGCCCAGACATACACATAGTCCGTGGCGGACAGGTCACGGTCCTGGAAGGCGGTGTGGTCGGCCTGCCACTGCGTGGTCAGCCGGGTCACCGTCGCGGGCGAGAGGCCGGCCGAGGAGCCGAGGAACTGTTACAGCGCGGGCACGAAGTCGCCCGAGGACAGGCCGTGCAGGTAGAGCAGCGGCAGCACCTCACTGATCTTCGGGGACTTCCGGCACCACGGCGGCAGGATCGCCGAGGAGAACCGCTTGCACTCCCCGGTGACTTCGTCGGTGCGCTTGTCGTTGACCCGCGGCGCCTTGACCTGGACGGCTCCGGCCGAGGTGGTGACCTTTCTGGGCTGGTGGTAGCCGTTACGAACCACCAGCCGACGCCCGTCACCGTCCCGTTCGTGGGACAACTCGGCTATGTAGGCGTTGACTTCGGCTTCCAGTGCGGCGGCCAGCATCCGCCTGGCGCCTTCCCGGACGATCTCGTCCAGCAGCGAGCTGCCGCTTAACGTGGTGCCGTCCTCGTTGACTACCGTAAGCACGGGCGTGCCTTCCCGACCGACGCGCCAACGTCGGCCTTGCTCGATGACCTATCGATCGATCCACCGGGAAGGTACGCCTCCTCCCACCAGGCCGATCCACAGGTATTGAGCATTGCTCTGTTCGGCCCAGGTCACGAGCGTGCCCGCGTAGGCGCGGCCGGTCCGGACGATGGTGGTCTCGGGACAGCCCTGCGGGTCTGGCTTCGAACGGCACGAACCGGATGGTGTCGGTGCCGTGAGCGGTCTGCGCAGGCACGACCTCACCCTGGACGGCTGCGGTACCCGGGGCGCGGAAGAGGTCCGGCTCCCCACCCCGGCCGGGCTGGACGTCACCGCGATCGAGCTGGGCACTGCCGGAAGAGATGGGCGGCCGTCCCCGAGGGCGCCGGCCTCTGGAGCGCCTCGCGTGCGATGACTGTCAACGCGACCATGATCGCGATGAACCGCCCGAAGTCTGACCTCGCGCCGATGCCTGACCTCGCGCTGTTCGTCGGGGAACCGGCCGACACGCGGGGCGCCACCCCCGTCTGATCATCAAGGAGAAGTGGCTTTCCGGCGGGGGTCGGCACGTTGTGTCAGTCGGAGGATGTCAGTCGGAGGACCCGCCGGCGGTTTGTGCTGTGTCCGGTTCGCCCTCGGCGGGCAGCCATGCCTCAGCCCACGCGGAGATCTCCCGAACAGCTGCCTCCAGGGCACGGCCCTTGTCCGTGAGTCGGTACTCGATGGTCACGGGAGTGGTCGGAAGGACGGAGCGTTGGACGACGCCCTCGCTCTCGAAGCGTTTGAGTCGGTCCGAGAGCTGCTTGTCGTTCATGTCGGGGATGGCATCGGCGATCTGGCGGAAGCGCGTCGCTCCCTGGAGCAGCTCGCGCAAGATCACCCCGGACCAACGGCGGCCGATCATCTCAACAGCATGGTGGTAGCGGGGGCAGAAATCACGCTCGTAGGTGGCCACGCTTCAGCTTACCAATGGATAGCGGCTTGCATGCAGGGAGAGGGGAGGCTAGCTTGCATACAGGGCGACTTTCTAAAGGAAAGTGACTATCTCGAAGGAGGGCTACCTCATGGCCATCAGCAGCACCCCGCAGGACCTGCCCGACAGCGCCATCAACAGCCTGTTCAACGCGGAGGACGTCGCTCTCGTCCTCATCGACCACCAGCCCCAGATGATCTTCGGGGCCCGCAGCGCGGACCCGCAGTCCCTGGTCAACAACGTGACCGCCCTCGCCAAAATGGCCAAGGTGTTCAACCTCCCCACCGTGCTGACCTCCATAGCCGCCGACACTTTCGCCGGCCCTCTGATCCCCGAGATCACCCGCGCCCTGCCGGACATCAAGGTCATCGACCGCTCCCACATCAACGCATGGCAGGACGGAGCCCTGCGCTCCGCGGTCGAGGCCACCGGCCGACGCCGCCTGCTCATCGCCGGTCTGTGGACGGAGGTCTGCCTGACCTTCCCGGCACTGTCGGCGACCGAGGCGGGATATGAGGTCTTCGCCGTCATCGACGCCTCCGCAGGGTCCAGCACAGCGGCTCACGACGCGGCGATCATACGGATGACCCAGAAGGGCGTCATTCCCGTCAGCACCGCGAGCGTGCTCTCCGAACTGCAGCGTGACTGGGCGCGCGCGGACACCTACGACGCCGTCAACGACATCGTCGCCGACCACATGGGCGCCTGGGGGCAGGGCGTCAACTACGTCCGTGCGGGATTCGCCAAGAAGTAACGCCACCCGTCCCGGGTTCCGGTCGGCGGAGCGGCGCAAGCGGAGCGGTCAGCCTCCGCGGTCCGGGGCCAATCGCAGGGTCGGTAAGAAGCCGTTGCGTTATCGATCTTGATGTTCGCCAATCGAACGGCAGTCCCGGCTCGGAGTCCCGGTCGGGTGATCTTCGAGGAGGCGGGGCGCAGAGGCAGGGTCTCTCGGCAGCTCGGGGGGGTGTTGGGTTCCGTCCGTGCACCGGGAGGCCCTGCTGTCGCAGTTGCACGCGCTTGTGTCCGCGCAGTCCAACTCGCCTGCCCCGTCGTGTGATTGCCTCGCCCCCGTGCACCACAACGCCGCGGGCCGACCGGATCGGGAGCCGCGCTGCCCGTCGGACATGACGGATGCCGAGCGGACCCGGGTGCGCGAGCCGGTGCCGGTGCCGGCATGGCCGGAGGGCCGGGGCGGGCAGCCTGAGGGGTACCGCCACCGCCAGATGCCTGACGCGGTCCGCTACCCGGTCGCGGGCGGCATCACGTGGGCGGGCGATGCCCGCCGACTATCCCGCGCGGGACCGCGTCTACGCCTGCCGCCATTGAAGCCAAAGAGCGCTCCCGCCCCCGTCCGGCCGAAGACCAGAGCTGATCGCCGACTCCATCCCTTGGCACGGGTGCGGCGGCGTCTGCTGTCCTGGCCCGGCTGCGTGCGGAGGGTGCCCAAAGCGCCCACCAGACTCGGGCCCACTGGCTCTACTTCACCCGGTTGAAAACTTTCGCTCCCGGGCCGCCCACCGGACCAGCGGGTCCTCCACGAGTTCGTACACCACGCTGATCCAGTCCGTCGCCATCTCCTGTCGACTCGGCGCGTGGGACCCGGCGCCGGGCGCTCTGCCCTCCGCCCTTTAGGGGCGGCAGAAGACTCTGGACAGGACCGAGTTGCGGAAGATTCCTGCCGACCGCGCTGGGGGCGCCCGTAGACTCGTCATCGCGACTGAGCGATCAGCGAGGGGGCTCGTGAATACTGGCCGGAACACGCCGTGGTGGTACCGCATCCCGCTCATCCCGCTCTACCTCATCACCATGATCTGCGTCGCCATCGTCATCTACACGACGTCATCCCAGCCGAATGACACACGAGGGTTCACTGCCCTCGGCATTGGCGTGGCCGCCGGGTTCGCGGCCACGTTTGTCCGGAGCATGGCCCAGCAACGCCACGACAACAGGAACCGGAACAGGTAAGGCCCCGCCAGTCGATGGCCAACATCTCCCCCAGGCGCCGCAGCCGACGGGCCGCCGCCATGCTGCGCGAGGCGGGTCAGGAAGCGGGCCGAGCGAGCCGGCGCCCGCCACCAACTGGTCTTTGTCGACCGGCTGGTGGCCACACTGATCCATCTGCGGCACGGCCTGCCGCACACTCGGTGCTGGGGCTGCTGTTCGGCGTCGACCGCTCCACTGCCACTCGGGCCGTCGGAGAGATACGCACCCTGCCGGCCGAGCGGGGGTGCGTGCTCCCCGAACGCCCGGACGTGCGTCTTCGGACCCTGGCTGATGTGTTCGCCTATGCCCAGGCAGAGGGCATCGAGCTGCGTCTGGACGCCACCGAGATCCGGGTCCGCAGACCACCAGCCAGCCGCGGTGGACGGCGGGCGTTCGTTTCCGGGAAAAAAGAACGTTCGTTTCCGGCAAGAAGAAACAGAACACCATGAAGGCCACCGTCATCGCCGACTGGCGTGGCCGCACGTTATGGACCGATGCCCCGCGGCCCGGACGCATGCATGACGCGACCGCCGCCCGCAACGAAGGCATCACCATCTGCTTCCAGCACTTCCCCGAAGTGGAAGTCCTCCCGGACGACGGTTACCCCGGCCTCCGCCGTGACCACCCCGGCCAGGCCATCACCCCGCCAGGAAAGCCGCGGCCCGGAGCACTGCCCGGGAGAACCGAACAGTGGGAACGTGACCGTCACGGGCACTCGTCCGACCGCATCACCGTCGAACACGCCCTGGCAGATCACAAACGCTGGAAGCAACTGACCCGCTGGACCCATCACCGCGACCGCCTGCCCGACACCTACCGGGCCATCGCCGGCCTCGTCTCCGACCACACCACCAACACTGCCAGTCGCCGCCGGTGATCGTGCCCCGGCAGTGGGGCACCGCGGCACGATCACACCATCGGCCAGGACTCGACGCCGGTGCGCATGGCGTAGTCGCAGGTCAGCTCCTCGCGTGTGGCGCAGTACGGCCGGGATGAGCAGGGGCGGCATCTACCGACCCTCACGGGAGGAGATCGGCACAGCCATGACGGAGCCCACAGTTCCGGCAACGGGACGTCACGAACAGCGTAGTGCGTTCCGGCGATGTGCCCTTGCCGCCGCGCGAAGTCGCGCGCCGGAACCACGGCGACGGGCCGGCGCCCGGCTGGGCTCAGCGCCTGGCCACGAAGACGTGCGCGGCGGTCCGCGTGGGAAGTTTGGCAGCCTCCCCGCCGCTGCCGACCATCACGCCGCCGGGCGACGACGTCGCGCTCACGACCGCGCCGGGCTGCACCCCGGCGTGCCGCAGGATGTACATCAGCTGGGGGTCGGTCTGGATCGACTCCCCGATGCGCCGTACGACCGCGCTCGCGCCGTTCGGCCCGGGGTCCAGGTCGCTGAGGCTGACCATGCCCTCGTCGAGGAACGGATCCACGGTGCTCCTCTCGCCGAGTTGCTCCAGGCCCGGGATCGGGTTGCCGTAGGGCGACTCCGTCGGGTGCCGCAGCAGCTCCAGGAGACGGCGTTCGACGGCCTCGCTCATCACGTGCTCCCAGCGGCAGGCTTCGGCGTGGGCCTGCTCCCACTCCAGCCCGATCACGTCGACGAGCAGACACTCCGCCAGCCGGTGCTTGCGCATCACGCTCGTGGCGGTCCGCCGGCCCTCCTCCGTCAGCTCCAAGTGCCTGTCACCGGCGACGTGCAGCAGACCGTCACGCTCCATGTGGGCGACAGTCTGACTGACAGTGGGACTGCTCTGGTTCAGGCGCTCGGCGATGCGGGCGTGCATGGGGACCACGCCTTCCTCCTCGAGCTCCAGGATGGTGCGGAGATACATCTCCGTGATGTCGATGAGTCGGGACATGCTGTACCTCAGGCGGGGGTTTCGGCCGTGGCGGTCAGGACCGCGCGGCCGAGGATGTGGCCGGCCATGGTGAAGCCGAGGACGGCCGGGGTGGCGTCGGCAGCAACGCCGATGGACTCGACGTCGAGGGCGTGCACCACGACGAAGTAGCGATGCGGGCCGTGCCCGGCCGGCGGGGCAGCGCCGATGAAGCGGGCGGCGCGGGCGTCGTTGGGCAGCTGGAAGGCGCCCTCGGGCAGGCCCGAGCCGGTGTCGTCACCGGCACCCTCGGACAGTTCGGTGACGGTGGCGGGGATGTCGGCGACCGCCCAGTGCCAGAACCCGGACCCGGTGGGGGCGTCGGGGTCGTAGACGGTGACGGCGTAGCTCTTGGTGCCTTCCGGGGCGCCGCTCCAGGACATCTGCGGGGAGATGTCCTTCCCGCCGGGGACGCCAAAGATGCCGGAGAACTGCTCGGGTGACCAGGCGGCACCGTCGGTGATGGTGGTGCTGGTAGCGGTGAAGGAGGCCACCTCGGGGAGGCGGGCGAAGGGGTCGTTGGCGCTCATCGCGTCGTTCCTTTTCAGAGCGTGCTGTTGGGATGGTGGTGATGCGGCCGACGGAGGGCCCGCAGCGTCGCGCAGAGGCACCGCCGTCGCCTATCGTCGACCGCAAGATCGACGATAACACGGAAAATCGATTATTTGCCAGATCGTCTATGCTGGGTGCGTGACTCAGACGACCCGCACCTCGACCTCGTCGGGGAAACAGATGCTCTCCGAGCAGGTCTACGCGTACCTGCGGGACGCGATCATGCGCGGCGACTACGCCCCCGGTGACGCCCTCAAACCGCATGACCTCGCCGGGGAACAGGGTGTGAGCCTGGCCGTCGTGCGCGAGGCGCTCGTGCGGGTGGTCGGCGAGGGCCTTGCCGACCGGCTGCCCAACCGCGGCTTCGCCGTCCCGGCCTTCTCCGACCGCCGCTGGCAGGAGATCGCGGAGGCCCGCCGGACCATCGAACCGGTCGTGCTGCGCATCTCCATCGAGCGCGGCGACGTCGACTGGGAGGCCCGCGTACGAGCCGCCCACCACCGTCTGACCCGCACCCCGGCGTACGTGCCGGAGGAAGGCGAGTACTACAGCAGCGCGTGGTCCGAAGCCCACCGGGTCTTCCACCGCACGCTGCTGGAAAGTTGTGGCAACCCCGTACTGCTGGAGACCTTCGACCGGATGTGGACCGCGAGCGAGCTGGCTCGCCGCTGGTCGGCGCACCGCCACCCCGACCGGGACGGCGTTGGCGAGCACCGCCGGCTGGAGGAAGCGGCGCTGGCCCGCGACGCCGACACCGCGGCCGAGGTACTGGCCCAGCACCTCACCCTGACCGCAGCCGCGCTGACAACAAAACGCTGACAGCGAAATGAGGAACGGGGCCGGATTGATGGGGGTCTCGTCGCGAGGCCGGCCAGCAGCTGGACCAGGGTGGGTGTCGCTCAACGAGCCGAATCCGGCGCTGGCACCCGGCCATCCAACCGCCCCAACACCGCCTGGCCCACGTCCCGGCCTGCGGGATCATCCCCTCTTGGCTGTCAGCATGCTCAGGGTCTCCCGTGTGCTGACTGTGTCCGGATGCTTGTCCCCCAGCACGTCCACCCGCAGCGGCAGCAGTGCCCTCAGATCTTCTGCGGCTTCCTCCTCTCTGCCCGCACGGATCAGCAGACTCGCCAGCCGGGCCCGGGTGGTCATCGTCTGAGGGTGGCGGTCGCCCAGCGCCGCGCGCTGCAGACGCAGTGTGTCGCGCAGCATGTCCTCGGCTCGGCCGGCCGACGCCCCGGGAGCCTGTCCGCGGCCCCACAGATCACCGAGGGCGGAACGGGTGAGCAGCACTTCAGGGTGCCCGCCGCCCAGTACGCGCTCGCGGTCGGCGAGCACCGCCTGGAGCGAGTCGGTGGCCTCGTCGAGGTGCCCCGTCAACGCACGGAGCATCGCGATCCCGAATCGCGTGGTCAGCACCTCGGGATGGTCGTCGGCGGGATAGCGGGCGCGTCGACGCGCCAGGAGCTCACCGAGTTCTTCGAGTGCCTCCTCGGCGTCTCCCAGCTCTGCGTTCAGCATGGCGATGTTGAAGCGGGTGATCATGACGACGGGATGGTTGTGGTCGCCGAGTACGCGCCGCTGGTCGCTGACCAGTTTTCGGTGTAGTTCGAGCGACCGCGCCGCGTCACCGTACTCCCAGGTGAACCGGGCGGTGTAGAGGCGGACGAGCAGCGTGGTGGGGTGGTCCGGGCCCTTCTGCCTCTCCATTCTGGGCAGCAGGGCCCGAAGCTGGTCGAGCACCTCGCGGAGCCGCCCGGCCTCACCGGTGAACCGGGAGATGTTCATCAGGCTGTAGATGATCTGCTCGTGGTCCTCGCCGAACACCTCGATGCGATCGCGCAGCAGTCGGTGATGCATGGCGAGGGCGTCCTCGTACCGGCCGAGCCGCCCGTACCAGTAGGCGATGTAGTGTCGGCTTTCCAGGACGTCCCGGTCGGTCGGACCGAGGACGCGCGTCTGGTCGGGCAGCAACTCCTCATGTAGACGCAGGCTTTCCTCCATGCGGCCGCCCCTGCCCGTCCAGTAGGCGAGGTGGTGACGGGTGGCGAGGGTACGCCGGTCGTCCGCGCCGATGAGGCGGGTCTGGTCGGCGAGGAGCGTGGCGTGCAGGTCGACCGCCGTACCGAAATCGCCCATCTCACCGGTGGCGTAGGCGATGCGGTGCCTGCTCTCCAGAATGTCCGGGTCGTCGGCAGGAAGCGCGCGGAGCTGCCTCGCGAGTACCTTCTCGTACATCTCCCGGGACCGGAGGTAGGAGCCGGCCCGCCCCGCCCAGTAGGCGGCCTTCTGCCAGGCCCTGAGGGTGGGCCGCTCCTCCGGTCCCGGGCGTCGCGCCAGCCGGTCGCCCCAGGCAGCCCACCGGTCCCGGTTCGCCGCGGCATCCGTAGAGCCGCGGCTGTCCAGGCTTTCGAGGAGGCGCTCGTACGAGCCGATGTGCCAGAGGTGGACGGGTTCCGCGTCGGTGGCGTACGCGTGCAGCGGGTCGTCGGGATCGTGACGGTCCATGGGAGCCATGCTCTCAAGTGCCGTCATCAGCGCCTCGTGGCCGGTCCCCACCTCCAGGTGATACTCCGCCTCCTCGACATGCTCCACCAACGCCTGGTGGTGCGCTCCCAGGAGTTCCCCAGCGACCGGGTGCACCGCCCGTTCGACGAGCCCCGCGAGCAACTCCAGTATGTGGTCGACGTCTTCGGCGTCCGGCCCCTCGATGGCGGCGGACGCTGCAGCCAGCAGCGGCTTCGGCAGTACGGCCCCCTGGCCGGCCGCCGCGAGGACCGTGACAACGGCGTCGACCCAGGTCGACCGCCCGTCCGGCGCGCGTCGACGCGCCTGGTCCAGGACGTCCCGATAGAGCAGTTCGTAGGTCACCAGCCGGCCTGGCTCTCGTGGCCCGTAGTCGGCCAGCAGCGCTGCCATATACCAGTTCCCGGCTGCCTGGCTGACGATCGGCGTCCACTGCTCAGTACTGATGTGACGAGCGTTCAGGTAGCCACTGATCTGCTCTTCCCGCGCGGCCTGCACGGACTCCGGGTGCCACTCCGCTGGCAGCCGCACCCCGTCCCGCGAGGTGGCGACGATGCCGAACCAGTCGGGCGCGCTGTCGAGCAGCAGCGTCAACTGCTCGATCACCTTCAGCCGTGCGCTCCGATCCAGCTGGTCGATGGCATCGATGACGACGCGGACCGGCCGCCGGGTCGGCATGAGGCCGAGCGGTCCCCCGACATAGCGTCGCGCGGGCGGCAGTCCCTGACGTTCGGCAAGCGGTGTGATCCGCTCGAACTCGTCCCGCGCCTGCGCGAAGCCCGGCAGGAAGAAGACCAGTTGTCGGGCCATCGCCGCGAGTGTGCTCTCGTCGGTCCAGCTCTCCCGGAGTTGGACCAGAGCGCATACCGGTGACCCCTCGCTCGTGTCCTCACCCATCGGAACGAGTTCGGGACGGGAGAGCGCGGCGACGAGGGTAGTCTTCCCCGATCCCATCGGCCCTCGCAGGGCGACCGCCCGGTGGCCCAGGACGGACTTCGTGAGCGCGGGGAGTGTGGGAGGCGGCTGGAAATGCTTCAGCCTGGGCAGCAAACCGCCTCCAGGGGTGGCCGCGACGACGCTGAGACTGCCGTTGTGTGCCACATTCCGCGCAACCCAGTGCGGCACCCTGATGCCGGCCCCGCTCACGCCGTCGGTTCCGCCCTCAGCCGCGTGGCGGCTGCCGCTCCAGGTCACGGCCTGGGGCCGTTGATCCTCCAGGGTGTCTCCCAGCGTCAGCGCCAGCGGCCGACTGTGCATCAGCCCCTCCAGCCGGGCATGCCCGTGCCGGATTACGCAGTTCAGCGCCCGGGAGAATCTCAGCCCATAGGCGGGCCTGCCATCGGTGGAGGCGAGAACTTCGATCTCACGTCCGATGTGCATCGCGGACGGGAACCAGTCCTGTGCCGCGGCCAGCGCCGCCGCCCCGGCCGAGCAGGCGTCGATGACGACGGTCAGGCCGGAGACGGCGCCGTGGTCCGCCAGAAGGGTCCGCAGGCGGGCCGGAACGGCGAAGGCGGTCGTGGGGTCCGGCCGGACCGGGCTGGTTGTCACGGGGAAGACGAAGTCGCTCTGGGCCGAGACATGCCCATGTCCGAGGAAGGCCAGCACCATCGGCGAGCGGGCCGCATTGGCCCGCTCAAAGGCGGCCTTCACCGCCGCACGCACCTGCGTCACCGTGCCCGGATCGAACAACAGCCCGTCCCCGTAGGCCGACGCACAGTGGCCACGGTCCGGGTCCAGCAGCAGGTCTCTCAACTCTTCTGCCTCGGCCCGGAGCGTCTCCAGATTCGGATGAACACCCCACTGGGAGGCCACGACGAACGCGTAACGCTGCTTGTCCACCCGATCATTATGGGAAGAAACCGCTTCTGTGGAAGGCAGTTTGGAACCCCGGTGACGTCCTCACGCGTTCTTTCACGCACATTGGATGTGTCGCGCGGCGCCGAGGACGCGGCGCGCCGGCCGAGGAGTGAGGAGGGTCCGTGACGGACGTGGTGATGGTGCACGGCATCGGCCCGCTGGACGAGTCGCCCGACGAGATGCGGGCCGACTGGATCGGCGCGCTGAGCGGAACGCTGAGGAAAGCCGGTCGCACGGCACACGCCGAGGGGCTGGAGACGGGCCGTGCCTCGGTTTCGATGGCGTACTACCGCCACCTGTTCAAGCCGTTCGAGCCGAAGAATGAATGGGACTGTCCGCTGCCGGAGAAGCTGGCCCATATCGGTGGCGACGCCGCACAGGACATCCTTGGGAATGTCGCGCGGCATGCCACTGACCCGACCGACCGGGCGGACGCCGACCGGGAGTTGGCGGCGCTCGGCAAGGACGCCGGACCCGAGCAGGGAGTCATGGAGATCTTCCGGCTCGCCGTCGCAGGGCTGGCCCATGTGGGGCCGCTCGCGCAGTCGGGGTTCGCGACGCTGAGCAGCCGGGGTATGTTCCACCTCGGCCAGGTGGCCAGCTATCTGGGCGACGAGTCGGTACGCAAGCAGGCGGTGGAGTCGGTGCTGGCGTGTGTGACTCCGCGGACGAAAGTGGTGTTCGCCCACTCGCTGGGGACCGTCGTGGCATATGAGGCGCTGCACCGGGTCAGCCACCCGCTACCGCTGCTGGTCACCTTCGGATCACCGTTGGGCATGCGCACTATCGTGCGCGAGAAGCTGCGGCCGAGCCCGCTGCGGGTTCCGCCGTGTCTCGGACGATGGGTGAATGTCGTCGACCGTGACGACTTCATCGTCGCGAAGCTCCATCTGGAGCGGCTCTTCCCCTGCGATAGAGGGGTCTTCGAGATCAGTCGGAAGGTGAAGAACCCGAACCTGAACCCGCACGCGGCGGTCCACTACCTCGGGCACCCGGAGACAGCCCTGCCGCTCACCGAGGTGCTCTGAGCCGCCCGCCCACCGGCCGTGCAGGAGGTCAGGTGCTGAGCAACCTGCTCGGCCTGCTCGTTCCCCAGGTCTCTGTCATCAGACGCATCTCCTTGATCATCAGATCCGCCGTTGTTTTAGACACTCCCGTCAGGCAGGCAGCGGAAGTACAAAACCCCTTGCCACGTCGGCGACTGCGCGAGGTACGGGTCGATGCCTTACCTCACCGAGTCAGTCATGAAGCGTCAGCCGACACATCCCTTGGACGACTGCACCGCCGAGGCGATCACCGACTACCTCGCCTACCGTCACCGCAGCTGGCCGAGCAACACCAACCCGTACCCGCTGGTCAGCCGGAACACGGCCACCACCACGGCTGCGGTGGGCGCATTCTGGATGGACAGGCTGCTCAAGGAACTGCCCGTGGGCGTCGACCGGCTGCCGCAGGACCGCATTCTCGAAAAGCCCTGGCCGATGGTGCCGATCCACTGCACCTCGCGCCCCGACCCGGCACCGTGGCCCGGCGCCCCGATCCGGCACCGTGGCCTGGTGCGGCGAACGCGGGTACCGGCCGGGGTCGGGGCTCAGCGCACCG
>NZ_JBIWLW010000073.1:0-15371 GCF_044766385.1 Streptomyces sp. NPDC102274
CAGTTGCCGCCGTGTCATACACACCGGCCTACCCGATCCTCCCGCTCCACGAGAGCGAAACCCACAGATTGATCACGACCCAATACACGCCCTAGGTCCGAGAGCATGGCCTGCCTGCGGCCGAGCGAGAACATGGTCAACCGAGATGGCCGGCGGCTTCTTCCTCTCGCTACGGCTTCGAACCGCAGGCGGAATAGGGGAGGAGGGGGAGCCGCTGGAGGCCGCCCGTTCTTCAGCTAAAGTGGACGGGCGGCCAAGCGCTTAGAAGGCACGTGTCCTATCCTCTGAGCTACGGGGGCTGACCTGCGTAAACGCAGCTTCCGGGCGCTATCCCCCGGGGCGCGGGGGACCTACGGGTGAATCGTAGATTCCCGGTGGCCGGGAGACGCGAGCGCTCTCCGGACGGGTCGTGCGTAAACACTATCTTCACGCCTCCGTAGCCTCTCGCGGAAACAATCCCGCACCTCATCGGCGTTGGTGATCTCTGAGCCGAGGAGGGGAAGGTGTCGGGCCTGAAGCTGTTCCGCACGGATACGACGAGTAGCGGCATGACCGAGGTCGCGCCGCGTCTTGCTGGGGTCGAGGCAGATGTGCAGGGACTCGTCGAGGCGCACATGGAGACACTGCTGGGTGTCCGGTTCGTGGCGAGCGAGTACAGCACCGGGCCGTTGCACGGGGGCCGGATCGATTCGCTCGGGCTGGACGAGAACGGATCGCCGGTCATCATCGAGTACAAGCGTGGCGTCGACGCCGACCTGTTGACTGAACTAGCGGCGGAGTTTCCGCAGGTCAGTGACCTGATGGTGGAAGCGTCGTTGAGTTGGCCATGGAGGCATCGCGAGACCTGGCGGCCCTGTCTGTCCCTCTGGTCGGGGAACTGGTGGCCATGGATGATCCGTGGGATCCCTACCGGCTCTTCGACCCCGCCGGGGAGTCGGTTGAAGGAGCGCGCGCATTCCTGCGGGACCTGCAAGGCGCCGGTCGCTCGCCGGCGACGGCCCGTTCCTACGGGATGGATCTGCTGCGCTGGTTCCGTTTCCTTTGGGCTGTCGAGGTGCCGTGGGACCGAGCGAGCCGACTCGAGGCGAAAGACTTCTCCCGCTGGCTTCAAGTCGCCGGCCAGCCGAGGCGCCCGCACTGGCGACGCCCGAACGAGGCGGGCCAGTGGGCTGCAGGTGGCAAGCCGTACGCACCGTCGGTGCGAGCGCACAGTGAGACAGTGCTGCGGAGTTTCTACGACTTCCACCGCGACATCGGCACCGGACCCGTCCTCAACCCGTTCCCGCTGGACCGAGCACGTCGTGGTCGGCGGGCCCACGCCCACCACAACCCGATGGACCCGCCCGGCAACGAACGCACCGGGCTCTACCGGCCGAGAGTGCCCAAGCGAGTGCCCCGCAGCGTCCCCGACGAGGAGTTCAACGAGATCTTCGCCCGGCTCCCGTCGCACCGAGACCGGGCCCTGGTCGCCTTCTACGTCTCCACCGGCGCGCGTGCCAGCGAACTGCTCAGCACCTGGCAAGCCGGTGCCGATCCGGGGCGTCAACTGATCTCGGTGGTCCGCAAGGGAACCGGCGAGGTCCAAGAACTACCTGCTTCGACCGATGCGTTCGTCTGGCTTCGGCTCTACCAGCTGGAGATGGACGACGCGATCCCGCGGGGGCGACGCCTGCCGTTGTGGTGGACCCTGCGTTCTCCGTCGATGCCGCTGACCTACCACGCGGTTCATCGCATGTTCGAGCGGGCGAATGCCCAAGCGGGGACGTCCGCGACACTGCACGCGCTGCGGCACACCGCCGCCTACCGGATGGCGGAGGACCCGAGACTCCCCCTCACCGATGTCCAATTCGTCCTGGGACACGCTCAATTGACCACGACACAGCTCTACCTCACGCCTCGCAAAGAGGTGGTGATCCGGCGGCTGCTGGCCCACCACGCTGAGCAGACACGGCAGGCAGCCGCCCGTATCGCTCCACCTGCCGCCGCCGACTACCGGCCGGAAAGCCTCGATGTGCTGTTCGGAACCGATGCCCGGTGACCATCACCTCGTCGGCGAGTAGCGGCTGCCGCACACCGGCCGCTGGACTGGATCCGCATCTCACGCGCGCGACGGTCGCCCGGCAGCGCTTCCCCGCTCGCAGTGTTCCCGACGACTGGCCGGGCATCGAGCGCTCGCGCGCCGAGGTGGTCCGCTTGCTGTCCCGTCCGCCTTACACGCTGGAGAACCCCGGCAGCGAACTGCACCATAAGCACGGCATCGTCATGGTGCTGGACTGGCTGGAAGATCAGCCCGGGCAGACCTGGCAGGAACGGTGGAAGGCCAGCGGCATCGAGCAGGCCGGCGCCGCCTGGCGGCCGGTGATCAAGCAATGGCTGCACGAGCACGGCCTGAAGGCGGCCTGGCGCATGCCGGTGGTGGGCCGGGCCCTGACGACGTTGATCAGCGCTGAGCTGCTGCGGCCTTCCGTGGACTGGCTGGCCGCCGGGGCCAGCCGCCAAGGAGTGCTGGTCCGCTCCATGGCGCACAGCCGGGACCCGGACGGATTTGAGCGTCTGCGAGAGCTGGGTGCTCAAGCCCAGGGCGTGCGGCCGGGCGCTGTCTCCACAACGCTCTGCCGCAGCGCCCTCGTCCTCGCGGCGAAGGGCGGCACGATCGCCGACATCACCGTCGGCGACGTCCTGGAACTGCTTGAGACCCAAGCCGTCGTGCTCAAGCGGGCAATGGCAGGGACCGAGGTGTTCTACCGCCTGCTGCATCAGTTCGGAGCCCTCGGAGAGGACGCTCCGCAGAATCTGCGCGAGGTCCGCTACCTGGGACGACGGACCCCGGAGGAACTCATCGACCGCTACGGCCTGCGCTGCCGTACTGTCCGTGATCTGCTGGTGGACTATCTCCGTGAACGTCAGCCTGCGCTGGACTACAACAGCTTGAAGTCCCTCTCCTACCACCTCGGCAAACGCTTTTGGCAGGACATCGAGCACCACCATCCCGACGCGGACAGCCTCCGCCTCGCCCCGGACGTCATCGGCCAGTGGAAGCAGAGGATCCACACCAAGGACAAGACCGTCACCACCCCCGACGGCCACCGGACGACCACCAAGGTCGAGAGGCTCAACCACCGGCACACGCTCACCCAGGTGCGGGCCTTCTACCTCGATATCGCCCAGTGGGCCCTGGAGGACCCCGGCCGCTGGGGCCCGTGGGTGGCACCCAGCCCGGTGAGAGCTGACGAGCTGGAGAACCGAAAAGTACAACGGCGGCGCAAGGCCAGGATGGATGCCCGCACCCGCGAGCGCCTGCCGGTCCTGCCTATCCTCGTCCGCTCGGTCGACGAGCGACGCAGAAGCGCCGCCGGGGCCTTGGAAGCAGCCCGGCATGCCGATCCCGGCGAGGTGTTCACCGCTGCCGGTCAGCAACTCGTACGCGCCGTGGTTCCGAACGGAACGGCTGGCCGGATCTGGGCCGAGGACCCACATACCCGAAAGCGCCGCGATCTGGGACTCGAGGACGAGCGCTCCTTCTGGACCTGGGCCGTGGTCGAGGTCCTCCGAGCCACTGGCGTTCGCATCGAGGAACTGCTGGAACTCAGCCATCACAGCCTGGTCCAATACCGGCTGCCCACCACTGGCGAAGTCGTCCCCCTCCTGCAGATCGTCCCGTCCAAGACGGACACCGAGCGGCTGCTGCTGGTCAGCCCCGAGCTCGCCGACGTTCTCAGCGCGATCATCTGCCGAGTCCGGAACACCGTCGGCGCCGTTCCCCTGGTCCGCTCCTACGACCGCGGCGAATGCGAGTGGCAGGAGCCCACCCCGCTGCTGTTCCAACGGCGCATCTGCGGAGAGGACCGCGCGTTTACCGACGAAACCGTCCGCACCATGCTGGACCAGGCCCTCATCGACACCGGACTGACCGACGTCACGGGAGCCCCGCTCCGCTACACACCGCACGACTTCCGACGGCTGTTCATCACCGATGCCATCCTGAACGGGCTGCCGCCGCACATCGCCCAGGTGATTGCTGGCCACCAGGACATCAATGTGACCCTCGGCTACAAGGCCGTCTACCCCGAAGAAGCAACCCAGGCGCACATGGCCTTCCTCGCCCGTCGCAGGTCGCTTCGCCCGAGCGAGGAATACCGCGTTCCCACCGACGAGGAATGGCAGGAGTTCCTCGGCCACTTCGAGCGGCGAAAGGTCTCCATCGGAGCGTGCGGACGCGCGTTCGGTACTCCGTGCATTCACGAGCACGCCTGCGTCCGCTGCCCGATGCTCTGGCCCGATCCCGCCCAGCGTGACCGGCTCGTCGAAATCCGCGACAACCTCCTCGCCCGCATTGCCGAGGCCAACCGCGAAGGATGGCTCGGCGAGATGGAAGGGCTGCAGGTGAGCCTTGCCGGAGCGCAGGAGAAACTTGCCCAACTCGACCGACGCCCCGCCAGCCGCAGCCCCGTCGACCTCGGCCTCCCAACGATCACCACGCCCACTGTCCCGCGCCAACACCGGCCGGGGGAGCGAGCGTGATCCCGATGTCGCACCAACATGTCGGCCCTGCCACCAAGTTCAGAGAAGGCTGTCGAGCTCGGCATGCCCGTCTACCCCGACGTCGCAGGACGCCATGTCACCGGCCTGTCGAGATCTGCGGCAACGTGATGGCGCGGATCTCGATACGTCCGGGTGGCCCGCAAATTGGCACGTGGACCACCCGGACTGCCGGGCTCTATTTGTCGAAGGACTCCCCCTTCTCCTCGTCCCCCTCACCCTTCTCATCCTGGCCTCGGCGGGTGATCACTGCGGCGGCAATGGAGCCGCCAGCGATGACAAACGGCGAAATGACTTGCACCCACTCCATGAATGACCCTCCCTTGTAATTCATGCCCAACTCTCGTTGAGGGATATGAGAGCAGAAGGCGGGAGAGGGCCGCAAATTGCAGGCGATACAGGCAGGCACCCCCGCTGACCTGCGGAAACTTCGATCTCGCGACATGCTAAGGCGCATTTTCCGATAGGGGTTTCTTAGTTCAGGCGGCCAAAAAATGGATACGCCTGGGCGGGGGCGGGACGTCTAACAAGCCTGAAAACAGGGCTACGCGACAGGGCTTCCCGTTCTTTACTGACGAAATCGGCTTGTTTCTGACAAGGAAACCGGACGGCATGTCATGCTGCACCACGGTGACCTGCGATATCTCCGGGGCCAAGCGCCAGACGTCGCCAGGCAGCCCTATTGGATTCCCTTGTCAGGTTTCTCGCCGGTTCCTGTCGGGTTTTCTGCACGAATCCGCAGAGTGGACTGGAGTGCGCCGCCAGGTTGATAACAAGTCGGTCACGAAATCTGATCTTGGGGTTCCGCCAGTTCAGAGAAGGCGTCATCAACCAGGGTCTCTTCTACCTGGCGTGGCTGATGGACCATCGCGCCGAGTTCGAGCACCTGGTCCGCGACCGGCTCGGGGTGACGGCCGCGTCCCAGGTCCTGTGGAGCGGCCCGCGTCTGATCTGTATCGCTGGCGACTTCACCCGCTACGACGTGCATGCTGTGCGCGAGCACCGGAGGTCGATCGACCTGGTCCGCTACCGACTCTTCGGTAGCGATCTGCTCGGGCTTGAGACAGTGGCCTCCGTGGGCTACGGCCTGCAGGTGGGCCGTCGGGCACGGCGCCGGGTTGCCTGGGTGGCGGCCGACGTCCAGGGCGCGTCGATGGCGGAGCTGGCGAGCGTGGTCGACGAGGCTCTGCTCGGGCTCGGGGACGGTGTGAACCGCGTCGAGCGCAAGACCTACCGGGCGTATCAGCGGCTGCGGAACTTCGCCTGCCTGTGCCCGCCGCAGCGGAGCAAGCTGCTGGTCTACCTGAAGGTCGACCCGAAGGACGTCGACCTCGTTCCGGGCTTCACCCGGGACGTGTCTGGTCTCGGTCACCACGGGACGGGCGACTTGGAGGTCCAGCTCCGTACGCCGAGGGACGTGGAGTGGGCGCAGGATCTGTTCCGGGCGAGCTACGCGGCGGCGTGATCGCCTGCTGTTGCCTGCCTCCTGGCGGGCTGCGCTCGTGTCGTGTCTGCGGTCGTAGGTGGAACCCTTCGACGTACGGGAGGGCGGGGCGGTGGACTATCTATGGTGCGCGGGGTCGCCGGTTTGGCCAACCGGCGACCCCGCGCTATGTTGCCTGGCTCTCGTAGGTCGCTGGTCGGTGTGCCTGGTGACTGAATAGGCTGCGAGCGGAGGCGGTTCGCAACACGGGCGGCTAGACACACGACTTGGACCACGAGCGAGCGAACCACAGCTGGCCGCTCTTCACCGTCGGTCGTCGAGGGGACGCGCCTTCTCGGGCATCCCTCCCGACAACGCGTCCTCCGTTAGTCGTCGGCGGCTTCGTCACCCTGCTCTTCGGGCGGCGCCGACCGCCGGTACTGAGGGTGGTCGAGGTCGAACTGTTTGGCTGCGTGCAGGGGCACGGGATAGCGCGAGCGGTCGGACCAGGCGATGGTCTGGTGGCACAAGCGCGCGGTCGCCCGTACGAGCATCGTCCGGTCGACCCCATCGGCCACACCGACCGGGTAGATCTCGGTCGCCGTGATCGCCCACCACGGCGTCTTGAGCTCGTTCGTCTCCCGCTCCCCCTCCTCCCCACCCTTGCCCGGGTCGGCGTCCCAGCGGGTGATGGTTTTACCCAGGTCTCCACCCTTGGCCTGGTAGTTGCGCGGGATATTGAAGAGGACCCAGAAGGGGTTACCGAAGTCGACGTCGGCGCGGTGCAGCTTGGCCGATGCGAACGTGATGGACTCTTTTTCGGTTTCCGGGTCGCTCTCGCGGGGGACAGGGACGTACTGAGGTACCTCGTCATCGGCGATGTTCATGCGGATGACCGCGCTTGGCTTCTTGCGCGGTGCGTTCTTGCCTTTGCCGTACCCCGGCAGCCAGGTGCGCGGATCGGTGATGTCCTCTTCCTGGTAGCTCTGATTCTCGTTGTGCAGGCCCGTCCACATCCGTCGGCAGGCGTGCCCGTCGACCATGACGACATAGCCCATGCCGGGTTCCAGATCGTCGCGGACGAGGCTGGAGAGGGCGTCTTCGACGTGTGCTGCTGCTTCCGCCCAGCGTTCCTTGTCCGTCTCGCCCTTGCCGTCGACGTGGAGTGCGTAGTCACTGGCGTGGAAGGCGGCGATTGCCTCCCGGTAGGGCACCCAGGCCCCGATTTGGGGCGTCCACGCTCGCATCGTCCAGGCGTCGCCCTCCTCCTCCGGCGGAAACAGGGCTGTGGCAACGATGATGCGTTTGGTGTGCTTGCCGTCGGCGGTCTTGGCCTGCCGGCGGGCGTGGATCCCGCAGTAGACGAGTTTCCCCGCCTCGTGGCCCTTCCTGTCCTTCGCGATGGCCCGCGCGAGGCGCTGGTCGATGATCCCGAGTGAGCGGTACAGGTCGAGGAGCGCCATGTAAGCGGCGTGGTCTTTCCCCGGCTTCGGAGGACTGATTTCTGTTGCGGGTTTTCCGAAGGATCCCGGTTTCATTCCCGTGGTGAACTGGCAGACGAAGTCCTTCTTGGCTAGGAAGCGGCGGACTTGGAACTTTCCGTCATAGCGCTCCCTGCGGAGAAGGAAGGCGTTTCGCTTCTCTCTATCCTTCTTCTTCAACGCCGGGATCTCGGTTTCGCACCAGACGCCGACCATTACCCGCGACTCGCTGTCGGCGAAGTCGTCTTCGAGCGATTTGAACTCCACGGTCCGATTGATGTCGTCGCCGTGTGACAGGAAGCGCTCAGCCTGACGGAACACCACGCTGATGCCGGGAGCGAGGAAGACCTCCTCACCTGGCTCAGGATCGCCGATGGGCGAGCCGTCCGGGAAGGCCAGGGACAACGCGTTGATCATGCGAAGGCGGGTGTTCCAGCGGTACCACAGGCATACGATCCGCAGGTGCTTGAAGCCCTGGGCCTTCACGGAAGCGGTGATCTCTTCGGGCGGGGGAAAGCCGATGGTGTGGAGGAGTTCGCCGGCCTCGATGCGGCTGGCACGCTCCTGCGGGGCCATCTTCTGTTTGTCCGTGGGGCGCGGCTCGAAGGTCATCGGTTCCACCGTGAAGTCGACCCAGGTGGCCTTCTCGCCCAGCACCTTGGAGACGTGTTCGGCCAAGAGTCGCAGGTGGAGGGTGCCAGGTCCCGTGCCGACAGCGAAGTTGTCGTTCTGCGGCATGAGCGGGCGGATGACGCCGGCGTCAGGGGTGATGAACGAGGGGAATTCCCCCTTCTCGGCGGCCTTTTCCAGCAGGCCCCGCTCTTCAGTGACGCGCGTCTGTAGTGCTTGCAGGACGCTGATGTCCATCTCGTCGCGTGCGAGCAGTTCCAGGGCGCGCTGGTTGACTGCGCGGACGACGCCGTTGCGTACCAGCTCGGTGTGCAAGAGCGGAAGGCCGTCGCTGCCCTGGTAGATGTGCGTGGACTTGGCATAGACCATGTTGCTGTGGACGCGGGTGACGTGGGCGTCCAGGAAGATGACGGGGTGGACGACGTTGGGTTCGGTCTTCATGACCACCGAGAGCCTGGACATCGCGTACTGGGCCTTGGCGGCCTCGTTGACCTCGCTTGCGTCGTCACGGAGGTTGTACTTGCGTCCGAAGGGGTGATCCCAGGCGATGAGGCCGCCCCGGCTGTCGGTAAGGTAGGTGACTTCCCTCTTGTTCGGGTTGGCCTTCCAGCCGATCGTGCGGTTCTTGTAGACCTGTTCGCCGTTGGCGTCGAGCTTGGGGGAGCCGTCCTTCTCCTTGTCGGCGACCTTCTTGGTGATTGGGACGAGGTCGTAGATGGTGAACTTCTCTTGGGCGAGCTTCTTGGAGATCACCCAGGGCACGGCCACGTACATCCAGTCGGGACACTTCGGCTGCCTGCCCGGCACCGGCTTAAGGAGCCGCGCCATGTCGAATTCCTGCTCGGGAGTCTTCGCGATGGCTTCGGCCACCGGCGGTACGTCGAGGAGGACGGCCTGGTCGGTGTCCAGTCCCTTGCTGTAGCCGACGACGCACCGGAAGACGTGGCGCAGGGTCTCGTCGTCAATCTTCTCCAGTGAGACCAGGAAGTTGAGGTACCGGTCGAGGTGGACGTATCCGCCGGTCTTGAACTTCAGGTAGGTGAGGGCGGTTGAGTACGGCAGGTTCTTCTTCTCGTCCGGATGCTGCTGGCTTTTCTGCTCGTCGTCTCCGTCGCCCTTCAGCTTCTCCCATTCATCCCGCACACTGCGCGGGAAAATCCGTACGTACACCTTCTGCCCTTGCACGAGTTCGGGGGTGCAGCGCAGGGTGAGGGTGCTAGGGAGAGTCGCGGTGGTGTCGCTCAATGCTGGATCTCTTTCGGGAAGAAGCGCTGGGCTATGCGGACAGGGCGAGGTCGACGCCTGCGTAAGTCAGGAAGGCATTGACCGCTTCGCCGTACAGTTCGGCCATCTGCCGACGTTCTTCCGGCAGCCACCGGGAGGCCATGCGTTCGATGATGCTGGCCAGGTCGGAGCTCCATGTCTCGTCGTGGAAGGCGTAGTCCACGAAGTGCAGTTCCATGTTGGTACCGCCGCGTCGTGCCCGGCCGGCGAGCTGGATGAGGGACACCAGCATTCCGGCGACCATCTGCTCCTGCAGGACGAGGTCCATCGTCGACAGCTGTGGGGAGGAGCGCAGGATGGTGCTCAGGTGGTCGCGTGCGGCGGTTTGGGCCGCCTGTAGAGCCTGGACGGGATCCGATGTGCCGGACGCGGGCAACGAGTTGATGCCCGCGGCGTTGACGCTCCCGTACATCCAGGTGGGATCGTCGATGATCAGCGGGGGCCTCACACACAGGTAGATGGAGTGGATGGCTGAGCGGAGATTGACGACGATGTTGAGTCCTCTGGCGATGTTAGCCAGGGGAGCGATCAGGATGTCGCCGAATTGGGGGAATTCCTCGACCTCTTCGACGGTGATGCGGCGCACCAGTGAGGGATCGGGGAGGTGGCGGACGTTGCTGAGGCGGTCCTCTTCCCGGACGAGGACGCACACGCGGTGGGAGAGCCCTTTCGCCTTGGCGAGGCCGGTCGCGATGTGGCCGCACTGCTCGTAGCTGTTGGCGGTGAGGATCACGCGGGCGCGGGTGCGGGTCGATTCCGATTTGGCCAGGCGCGTAAGTTTCCTCGACAACTTTGTCTCGTACAGGCGTTCACCGATTTCGCGCAGGGCTTCGGGCTTGTCGGAGGGAAACTGGCCAGCGATCGGGATGCGTTCTCCGGCCTTTCGGTGGCCGTTGCCGAAGGTGACGGCCGACGACTCGACCAGGATGGATTCTTCCTGGGCGTCGGTCATCCACCACATCACGGGCGCGTGGACGTGTTCCTTGACCGCCTGGGGGAAGTAAGCCGTGGCGGAGAGCCCGAAGATGGGACGCTCCACGCCGGCGGTGATCAGTGAGACGAGTCCGCCGAGTTCCGACACGTAGGTGTGCGGGTCGCCGGCCATCTGCTGCGTGGAGAGCTTGGCGTCCTTCTCCGGATTCTTCATGCCAGTGACCCGGTAGCCGTTGATCGGCCTGCCGATTGTTCCGTGCGGAAGTACGTCGGCGATGCCGCCTGAGCGCATCGAGTCGATGATGCGGTTGGCGCTAAGCAGCCCGGAGTGACGCAGGGACTGGGCGGTGTCGCGCAGAACGGCGAGCGACACGTCCAGTTCGCTCATCAGCGTGCGGATGAGGAGGTGGTCGATGGCCCGGTTGCGAGCGCGGCCGTCGCTGAGTATCGGGGCGAGGGCCTCGTGGAGCCTGAGTTTGAGCGCGTCACGCTGGTTGATGCCGCGCGGCGACACGACGGCCCCGAGGACGCTGCTTACCCGTTCCCACTCGGGGTCCAAGAGCATGGGTGCAGGAGCCGTCTCGTCGTCTTCGCCGAGGTCGGGTGCCGGTACCAGGGCGTTGAGCCGGTGGATTGCCTCGGCGGGAAGCGGCTGTCCGTCACTGACCTGGTATTCGGGGAACAGGAGGCCGATGAGCTCTCGGTCCTTGGAGCGTGGCAGGCGCCAACCCTCGTAGTCGTATTCGTGCCTCAGCCGCGGGACTCGGGCGTCGTCGTGGTGGTTGAGGCGGAATGCCCTGGTGCACAGTCCGGTCAGCAGGGACTCGGCCATGAGCCGGACGTGGCTGACCGGTTCAATGAGCTGATCCTCGAAGCGCAGAGGAAGGTGCTTGGCCGCGGTGTCCAGGACCTGCGGTTCTGCCGTCCACGGGCGCCGGGAGTGCAGGTCGACCGTGGTGGCGCAGCGGTCGACGGCGACGGCCTGGAAGGCGTCGATCTCGTCGATGATGACGAAATCACTGGCGCGGAGCACGAACTCGCGGACGGTGACGGACCGGACCGGGCGGCCGTCGATCTGGATGCCCACCCGCATGGTGCCCTGGATGAAGTTGTGGTGGTTGGTGACGATCACCGTGGCGTCAGCGGCCCGGTAGGCGGGGGTGAACTTGCCGCAGGTCGGGATCCAGGGGCAGGCCAGCATCTCTCCGCCGCCGCGCAGGTTCAGGCAGTTCTCCTTACCGGGACGGTAGACGCCGGCGGAGTCGAGCCAGTGCTGCTGTGCGCACCCGTAGGCGAGGTGGTCGACGTCGCGGCGGCCTCGCTTGCCCCATTCCCCGGGGGCGTCGGGATCCTCCTTGACGAGGGCCGCGTGCTTGAGGGCGCGCTCGTGCCGCGAAGACGGCGACATCAGCGGAGCACACGTCGCCAGGTGCTCGGTCTTGCCCGCCTCGTGCAGGATCTCGAGGTCATGGCTGATGTCCCAGACGGAGGCGAGTGTGGCCTTGACGTCGGGGACGAGGAGGGTGACGCGGTAGTCGTTGAGCGCGGCCCACGAGCCCAGGAGCCGAACCAGCACGGACTTACCGGTTCCGGTCGGCGCGTGGAAAATTTGGGTCCGGCCGGCCAGGAGATCCAGTACGTCGACGGTGTCGGTGTCGCGGGCCTTCACCCGGTCGAGCAGGCCCGTCAGCACCTTGTACAGCCAGGGGCCCGCCTCTGTGTCCTCGTATTGGGTGTCCAGGAGTTGCGCGATGTCCTTGAGTTCCTGGACGGTGACCCGGACGGTGCCGAGGCTGGGCCGGGTGGTGAGGGCGGGAAGCGTGTCATGGCCGAGGGGCTGGGTGAAGGCGGGGAAGCGGGGGATGGTCACGCGGCCGTGGACGATCTCGTTGCCGTCGGTGCGTTCGCTGGTCTCGTACGTCTGGCCTGGCGCTGCGAACTCGTGGGGCTTGCGTCTGCTGCTCGGCCGCCGGTAGGGCGCGAGAAGGCTCTTGGCGTAGCCGAGGTAGTCCCCTCCCAGCAGGGGGTAGGCCGCGGTGGCGGTGAGAGGATCGCCGGCCAGGGTGAACAGCTGGAGGGCGGTCTCCTCGTCCTCCTCGTCGGCGCTGTCCATGGCGCCCAGGAGGATCCGCGCGGCGGAGGCGAACCGCTTTTCGTCGGCGAGGTCGGGGTTGCTGAGCTTCATCACCTCGGCCACGAGCAGGCGTTCCTCACTGCCCAGCTCATTCCATCTCTCCCATGCCTGGGGTTTGCAGCTGGCGAAGAACGCCGCGTGGCGGAAGGAGGCCAGCGGCTTGCCGTCGTCATCGTGCTGCGGGAAGTAGTGGGCGGCCAGGGCCAGCGCGGCGCGGACGAAGGCGTCCCTGACAGTCATCTGGCTCATGCCCACATCACCCCGGCGCTCTGGCAGACCATCTTGGCGAAGTCGGTCATGGTCGCGGCCTTCATTCCGTACTTGTGGCAGGTCACGGTCAGCAGGGGGATCTGGTCGGCGCGGTGGTCGGGAACGACGAGCCATTCGGCGCCGCCCTTGTCGCCCTCGTTGCGGTGCAGGCTCTCGGCCAGGACACGGCCGTGGGTGTAGTCCTTCACATCCACGGTGAAGACGTGGGTGCTTCCGTCAGGGCCCTTGACCTCGATGCGATGGTCGTAGGCATCGCTCATCGGCCAGAGCTTGACGGCCTCGTCCACATCAGCCAGTGCGGAAGCCAGCCGCTCCCGCAGAACGGTGTGCAGACGCAGCTCGTGCAGGCCGGGCACGCAGGTGTAGCGCCACACGCCGCGCTTGAGGGCCAGATGCCCCTCAACCGGCTTCGCCTCCGGCACGGCACCGGTCGTGCCCAGCGCGAGCGCTGCCTCGTGCGGAGGCGGGGTGTCGGGGCTGTCCGGATGCAGCTGCGGCGCGTCTCCGGACGTGGGCCGGAACATGAAGCTGGCACCGGTATCGGCGTGACGGCCGTAGAGGCAGGCGACGCGGTAGTACTCGCGGCCCGCACTCATCCGCTTGCTGATCTTCATGGGCCACTTGCACACCGTGCAGGGGAACCACCAGGTGCGGTAGACGGCGTGGTAGGGGATCGGCTCGTAGAAGCCGATCGCGTTGAGGGGCAGGCCGCGCTTGTTCAGCTCCGCGGCCGTGCCGGCCGGGCATTCCACCAGCGTGGTGCGGTCCTTGACGTACTGGGCATCACCGCGGCCCTTGAGGATCTCGTACATCTGATCCTGGTCGATCTCGTCCTGAAGCTGCTCCTCGGTGAACCGCATCCGGCCGATCCGCCGAAGCCGCTTCAAAATCCGGTGCAGCTGGGAGGTCTCCCACTGCAGATCGAAGGCGTTGCCGGTGACGCAGCCCTCGGCGTCGACAACGGGAAAGTCGAGATCGCCGAAGCCGGACCGGTCAAGCCACGGCGGGAGCAGGCCGTCGATGGGACCGCGCAGCCTTCGGCGGAACTCGCCGAACGACAGCGGCACTCCGGGGCCGTACGCGGCGAGCAAGTCCCCGTGGTACCGCATCAGCTTCTCGGCCCGGTCCCTCGGGCTCAGGTCCGGGGCGGTGATCGTCTGACAGGCTTTGATGAAGGTGAAGTTGATCAGGCGGAACGCCTCGAAATGCGAGAACGTCAGGCCGTCATCATCGACATGGGTCGTCACGGGAGACGACGGTAGAGCACGGGTCTGACAATGCCCCCGGAACGGCCTCGGACCGCCCTAAATGATCATTACGCTGGAGACGCCGCAGCTGGGTACATCTCCGTATAGACGTGCAGGTAGGAGGCAATGTGCTGCCGCCCGAGACCGGTGGTGTGCCACCGGTACTCGAGGACGTGCGTATCACCCGGCGCCATCCGGGGACGCAGTTCGATGAAGCCTCTGCTGGGATGCGCCTGGCGTTTCGGCCGATAACCCACAGCCAAGTAGAACAGGGACTTACCCGTCAGCTCGCTCTCGTGGAGACCCTCCGGGCCGGCCGCGGCAACACGCAGCAGAACGCCCCACAACCATTCAGACAGCAGATGCGCGGGAGGTGCCGACTCTGCGGACTCTCCCAGCCCAGCGCGGGCACAGGCACGGCCGCGGCGCGTAATCTCCACGAGGGTCCGGTCTACCTCACCCACCCCCGGAACCTCTACGCGGTCCTTGGTCACTTTGATCAGTCCCAGCCGCTCCAGGGAGTGGAGGGTGGCCCCGGCCCCTTGATCGTGGACACCAGCGCTCCGCAGGCGCTGCTGAAGACGCGTGTGGCCGACTACTTCGGCCGGTGCGTCGAGAGTGAACGGCAACTTCCGCCACTGCTTGGCCGGCGGCACCCTGACCTGGTTCTGCCGGCGCATCCACATCTCAGTTTCGGTCATCTGGTCATCGCGCAGGATTTCACCCAGATAGACCCGCTGCCGATCATTCAGCCCCTCCCAGCCCTCGACCGCTGACGCCGGCGGACCGTGCCGCTCCCGCTCGGGCAGGTGCGGGGGCTCATCGACCGGCCGAGTACGCATCCAGGCATCCATCACCATCCGGACCGGCACCTCGTACACGGTCGCCAGCTGCTGCACGAGCCGGCCCGTGTGCCCAGGCTTCCTCCAGTTCCAGCCGGACACCTGACGGCCCCGCTCCAGGCTGCGGACTTTGTGTGCGTCCACGAACAGATCACGGCCGACGGCAGTCGCGCGAAGGCGGGTGGCGACCTCTTCTGCGGTGAGACCAGCGGCATAGCGGAGGTCAACCAGCGTCTCGGACCCGCTCGGCGTTCCCGTGAGGTCGGTGGTGGCGCATCCCAGAGCATCGGCGAGCCGCCGCACGTTCCTGGCTTCAGGCACATACCTGCCCTCCTCCCAGTACACGACCACGCGGTACGTGACCCCCACGCGGCCAGCAAGCTCCTGCGGAGTAAGCCCAGCCTGCTCCCGCAGCGCCCTGATCTTGGTGTGCTCAACGGCTAGCAGATGCCTTGGCATACTCGTAGGGAACCCCAGTGAAGACTTCATGGCAACTAGGGCCTGTTGTGAAAGCCTGGTCAGAGCCATTCGTTGATGGCTGCGATCAGCACTGTGGCTTCGTAGCGGACGGCGAGTTTGTCGTACCTC
>NZ_JBIWLW010000074.1:0-15338 GCF_044766385.1 Streptomyces sp. NPDC102274
TGGTCGCCTACCTGCCCGCCTGACCATGCGCCGCATCGCCGACCTTTACCCCGGCGAGGCCAAGACCGACGCCCGTGACGCGTTCATCATCGCCGACGCCACCCCCACCATGCCCCACACCCTGCGCGCTCTGGCCGCCACCGACGAAACCGTCGCCGAGCTGGACATGCTCGCCGGATTCGACGACGACCTCGCCGGTGAAGTCACCCGCACCGCCAACCGGCTGCGCGGCCTGCTCACCCAGATCCACCCCTCGCTGGAACGCGTCCTGGGACCGCGCATCCAGCACCCCGCCGTACTCACCATCCTGGAGCGCTACGGCTCCCCGGCACTGATCCGCAAAGCCGGCCGCCGCCGCCTGATCACCCTGATCCGGCCCGAGGCACCCCGGATGGCCGAGCGCCTGGTCGAGGACATCTTCACCGCCCTCGACGAGCAGACTGTGATCGTCGCGGGCACCGGAGCGGCCACCACCGTCGTGCCCAGCCTCGCCGCCCAACTACGCGCGCACCTGTCCCAACGCGCCACCCTGGAACGGCAGATAGCCGCCTTGCTGGAGGCCCACCCTCTTTCCAAGCTCCTGACGTCGATGCCGGGGATAGGCGTCAGGACCGGCACCCGCATCCTCATCGACGTCGGCGACGCCAGCACCTTCGCCACCTCCGGCCACCTCGCCGCCTACGCCGGCCTTGCCCCGGCCTCTCGCATCTCCGGCTCCTCCATCCGCGGCGAACAACCCTCCCGCCGCGGAAACAAGCAGCTCAAACGGGCCTTCTTCCTCGCCGCGTTCGCCTCCCTCGCCGACCCGGCCTCCCGCACCTACTACGACCGCAAACGCGCCCAAGGCAAGACCCACACCCAGGCGCTCCTCTGCCTCGCCCGACGCCGCATCGATGTCCTGTTCGCCATGCTCCGCGACGGCACCCTCTACGAATCGCGACCCGCAGCCGCTACGTGACCAACTGCTTCGCCAAAAGCACCATCTGATCGGTCCCAGCATCGAACCCGAGCACCGGACAACGGTGGTCACCACCCTCGGAATACATCAGCACCCTCTTCCCCAACCGCTGCCCGATCTCCCTCAGGAAGCGACGGAACATGTCGAGTCGCTCCTGGCCCTGGAGTTCCCGCAGGTCAACATCGAAGTCGACCTCCTCCACCGAATAGAAGCGGAAGATCGCCAGCACCTCGGCAGTCGGCCAGACTCGCAACTCCGGGCACTCAGCGTCAGCCGGGCGGGAAAACACGGCCTCTGCCCGAGGCATCGGGAGCAACGTCTCGCCTTCCGAGTACTGGTACTCCCAGTCACTCGCGCCCACGAGGTCGAGAACCGCCTGCCAGTCCTTCACCGAGGTCCCGGGAACAAACACGTCCGGCAGCGACCCCATCAGTTCCGGGTCGAAGAGGCTCTTGACGTCATCCCACAACAGGTCAGGCATCACGCCATGCTCCCCCAGGTCCCATCACAACGCAGCCCAATATCCTTGACGAACCCCATAGGGGCACCCCCCGGCATGATCCACTCGAACCGTGAACTGCCCAGGTACTTCCGGGCCAGCCGGTCCATTCGGTCATGCGCCTCCTGGCCGTCGACAAAGCGGGCCACCTCGCCACTGATCTGCACTCGGTCGAAGGGATTGGCGGCGTCCGCGTGCGAGAGATAGACGCGGGGGTCGCGGCGCAGGTTTTCCTCCTTCACCCGGCCCACCGAGGTGTTGAACGTCAGCTCACCCTCTCCCTCCAGATCCACCCACATCGGGCTGACCTGCGGCGCTCCGTCGGCGAACACGGTGCCGACATACCAGACGTTGGGGGCTTGCTGCCGGGCGCGGACGGCTTCGTCGAAGGCCGCAGTCATCCCGGGAGGCTACCAACCATGATCGGCGGGACGCCCACACCCAACTGCGGCTCGGCCGCCCGATCGCCGAGGACCTCCGCCCGCCCCTGGGAACGGCCCGCCCAGCGCGGCCGGCTCACCCCGGCCCTGGTCCGCAGAGGATTCAGGAACCTCCGCCCGGCCTTGTCGAGGCTGTCGCGTAACTGCTGCTCGCTGGCCGTCAAGTACGAGTCGACGTTCGGTTCCGGTCTTCTGCGCCGCCTCGGAGTCTTGCTCTGTGGGGCGGAACTTTCTCCCGTGCGACCGTGACCGTGTTCTTGAGATGCCGCAGGACGTGCGGGAGTGTCTGCCGCCCGACCACCTGTGCTGGAAGGTGCTCGACGTTGTTGATCAACTTGATCTGACGGCGTTCGTGCACAGCTACCGCGATGACCGTCAGGGGCGGGCGGCCCATCCTCCACAGACTCTGATCGCGTTGCTTCTGTACTGCTACAGCAAGGGAATCCGGTCTTCTCGCAAGATTGAGCAGGCGTGCTTCGATGACGTGGGCTGCCGGATCATTACCGCGAACCGAAGAGTCGACCATTCCACGCTCGCTCGGTTCATCAGACGTCATCGGGCGGCTTTGAAGCTACTGTTTGTGCAGGTCCTGACGGTGTGCGGTCGCCAACAGGGTCTGGTGAACCTGGCGGCTGTTGCGGTAGACGGCTCTCCCATGGAGGCAAACGCCTCACGCGACTCCAACCAGCGCCTGCAGCGGCTTGAGAGCGTCATCTCGGAATGCGAAGCCGAGATCGACTCGATGGTGGACGCCTCACTGGAACTCACCAGGTCCTGTGAGGCGCTACGGGGAACCAGACGCGGACAGCGACGTGGCGCCGAATGAGTGGCCACGGCTTTCGCGGTTACTCGACCGGCGCAACCGGGCAGTCGTGGCCAGACAGAGGCTGTTCGAGCGGGCTCTTCCCTCGGCTGGGGAGATCCGGCTCCATCGGTGTCTGCCACACCGGGGCAACTTCAGGGCTACAACATCCAGATAGCTTGTGCCCGCCGCCAGCTCCTCCTGGCGATCGAGGTTCAGGACAACCCGTCCGACATGACAGCCCTCGTCCCCATGGTGAACAAGACACAGGTCAACCGCCTTGCCGCCGGGATAGAGCATCCCATCCTGCTCTGGCTCGCCGACAGCGGATACGCCTCTACCTCGGCATTCGAGGCCCTCGCTGATCTCCCACTCCTGGTCTCGGTGACCAGTGAGGCCCACCAGGCAGGCTTCGAAGCGAAACGCGAAGGCCCTCGCGGCGGCCAACACGAGATGGCAGCCCGCCTCGCCACACCTCTGGGCCGGCAGCAGTACCGACAACGAAGTGCCCTGGTGGAGCCCGGATTCGCCCAGCTCTTCCAACGTTTTGGACGCCGGCTCAACTACCGCGGACACGACGGCGTGGACACCGAGATCAAACTCCTCGGGGCGGTCCACAACCTCAGCAAACTCTTCGACCACAAGGCCAGAAGAAGCTCTTGACCACTACCGGACAGCAGTTACGCGACAGCCTCTGTCCTGCCCCGCACGTGCACCCAAACCCACACGGCCAGGCCCCGGCAGACCCCTCGGTTCCAAGAACCGGCGGCCCGCCACCCGCTACGACGTGGGCAAAACCGCCAAAAGACCCGAGACGACACCGAACGTGACCAGACCATAAAACACAAGCTCAGCGCGGCCAACGCCGACGCCGAGGAGCGCGCCACCACTGGCGGCTGAGTGCCTTCTGGACCGGACCATGCCAGAGATAGGTCGCGGTGTCCGGGACGCCGAGGGCGCGCAGCAGGGCATCCAGTTGCCGGACGACCTCAGCCTGCCGCAGAGGCCCGGCAGGCCAGACCCCTGCCAGCCGGTCGCGGACCGTCGTCTCGGGCATTCCGACCCGGCAATCGCCGTATTGCGCCGCGCGGTCGATCTCGACGTCAACCACATCGACACCGCGGCGTTCTACTTCTCCCGGCTGCGTTCCGCCAATGAGCTGATCAACTCGGCGCTGGCGCCTTATGCGGACGACCTCGTCATCGCCACCAAGGTCGGCCCGGCCCGGGACGCCTCCGGCGGATGGGCCGATCCGGCGCGGCCCGACCAACTGCGCGGCCAGGTCGAGGAGAACTTGCGCCAACTCGGCCGCGACCACCTCGACGTGGTGAACCTGCGCGTCATGGGGCAGGACTCCATCAGCGAGCACTTCGGGGCCCTCGCCGAGCTGCGCGAGGCCGCACTCGTCCGCCACCTCGGTACCCCGGCGCCCGCCTGGAGCACCTGGCACAGGCCCAGGCGATCGCACCAGTGGTGTGCGTTCAAAACCGATTCGGTCTCGACGCGCCCAACGGGGAGGTGATGCTCCGTGCGTGCGCGGCACGCGGCATAGCGTTCGTGCCCTTCTTCTCCATCGCCGGAGAAGGGCGCGAGGCCGGCGCCGTCCGGGCCGAGCACGACACGGTCCTCGCTGTCGCCCGCGATCACGGGGTCTCACCGGCACAGGTACGGCTCGCGTGGACCCTGCAGCAGGGCGCCCACGTGCTGGCCATCCCCGGAACGGGCAACCCAGACCACCTCCTTGACAACGTGGCAGCGGGCGCACTCCGACTGGCAGAGGAGGAACTACAGCTTTTCAATTCAATGGGCCGCTCCGCACCCTGATGCCACCTACAGCAACCGTGCTTGGGTAAGTTTGAGAACCCGGCGTGTGATCGAGGAGACAGGCTCCAGTGTCCTGCGACCGGAAACGTTTGCGCGTCAAGAAGCGGCGTCCAGTGCGTGTGATCACAAGGCGGCCGGAAGCCCTTGTAGCGGAGCTACCTGGGCTTTTGGCCAACGCCGCGAGCGCGCGTGCTGGACGCCGCGACGGGGCAAACGTTGCCGGGAGGGGCGCTAGGGCGTGTCTGACAAATCCCTCCTGGCTCACGGCGTCTGGCACGCGCGCTCGCTGCGTTGTCGGGCCCGTCCACGTAGCTCCGCTACGAGGACGACCCTCCGCCTTGCGATCGCACGCACCAGACGCCGTGAGCCCCGCCCTCCGGGCGGACGGCGCTATTTATCAGACACGCCCTAGCCGCCCTCTCCCGGCTGATCCCTCGCGACCGCTGGCGCCAGGCCTTCGCGGTCACCCCCACCACCCTGCTGTGCCGGCATCGTCAACTCATCGTCCGAAAGTGGACATTCGCACAGAGGAACCGTCCCGGCAGACCTTCCACCGCACCCAGCGTCAAACAACTCATCCTGCGCCTGGCCCGGGAGAACCGCACGTGGGGCCACCGCCAGATACAGGGCGAACTCGCCCGCCTCGGCCACCCGATCGGCCCCTCCACCGTGTGGGAAATCCCGCACGCCGCCGGCATCCATCCCGCCCCGCAACGCTCAGGGCCGACCTCGCGCCAGTTCCTCACCGCCCAGGCCCACGGCATCATCGCCGTCGACTTCCTCCACCCCGGCACCGTCTCACTCAAGCGCCTCTACGCCCTGGTCTTCATCGAACACGGCACTCGACGCCTCCACCTCGCCGGCGTCACCGCCCACCCCACCGCCCAGTGGACTGCCCAGCAGGCAAGGAATCTCGCCATGACGGAGTGCCGCATGGACTCGCTGCGCCTCCTCATCCGGGACCGGGACACCAAGTACACCCGCTCCTTCGACGCGGCCTTCGAGGCCGACGAGGTGGAAGTCCTGCTCAGCCCACCCCAGTCACCGCCACCGACCTCCAAGCCCACCGAATCCGACGACATCCCATCATCGGCGGCCTGATCAACGAGTGCCACCAAGCTGCCTGACCGAACGGCATCGCCACAGCTCACGGCACCAAATCGTATTTTCGAGCGGCACACCACCAGCCGCGAAAGACCGCACCGTTCGGCCAGCCGCATCACCGGGACCAGCCCGGCATACGCGATCAGATTCGGGTCATCGGACGCGGCGGAGACCGCCGCCGCCGTATGGGAAACTTGCATATCGGAAGTGCCTTGCTGATTGTGCGTGCTGGAAGCATGAAGAACTCCCATCGTCGCAGGTCCCAGGGCACTTCCTCGTTTCCCTCAGAGTTATCCACAAGCGTCGAGCCGGTGGATCGAGGCTAAAGTATTCCGGATTTCCGTTCGTTCGCAAATAAATTTGACGCTTTTCCTTTCCAGGTGGCGGCCAATTCAACACGCGAGGCGACATTCATTTTCTGATACACCTTTTTCAGATGGAAGGCCACAGTGTGTTGGGAGATGAACAGCTGCCTGCCGACCTCGTTGTTGGTGTGCCCCTGGCTCACGAGCTCGGCGATCGCAAACTCCGCGTCGGTGAGTCCGTGCAGTAAAGGGCCTTCACGTTCCACGGTACGGATCGCACCACGTCGCACCCCGAATTCTCGGAGCTTGTTCACAACGCGAGAAGCATCTCGCGTCGCACCGACCTCGTTGTATGTTTCCAGAACCGATTCGAAGATGCGTATTGTCTTGTCTCTTTCGGGTTTTCGCTTGGCCAGCAAGCTAGCCATGTCTTCCCGCGCAGATGCCGCACACCACCGATCGGGATAGATGCTGGCCGCTTCGTGCAATTTGCCGGAGTCCCTCTCCAACAGTCCAGCGGCATGCAGCGCCGATCCTTGTATCACGCTGAACTTCGGGTGCTTGACCGAAGTGTCGGAGGCCGCCGCCACCGACATCTTCGCCAGGTCGTGGGCGCCCAGCTTGCTGGAGGCGCGGACCAGCCATGAGGCCGCCGCCGGCTCTGACACGAGAAGCTGGCGGAGCACGTGGGGGTTCGTGATAATCCCGGCGATGAGACTCGCCGCGCTCGTCACCCCGCTTCGAGCCTCCATGGCTTGAGCAGTCACCCAGGCCCCGGCCGCCTGCCCGTAGCCGAGTAAGGCTTCGTCTGCCAGTTTGTCCACGAAATGGAAACAGGCTCTCATATCCGCCCGGCGGAGTGCGCCGAGCGCCATCACGACATAACTGGGGGGCCGCATGGACCTGACACCGCACCGCTCGGCAATCCGTAGCCCCACGTCGATCTCGGCAATAGCGTCGTCAATATTGCCCATGGCGAAGAGCAACTCACCCCGGACGGCGTGCGACATGGCGGCCATCCGCTGCGACTCCGGTTCACCCCTTCGTACCTGGGTGGTATCGAGCACCAACCGCCCTGCCTCAAGTTCCCTCGCCTTGATGAGTAACTCGACGTACCAAAATTGAGCCAGCTGGCAGAATTCGTAGGCCTCTTGACATCTCACTGCAGTTGCCGCGACGGCGTACTGCAGTCCCAGGTCCAGTCGTCCGTCGAACCATGACGAAGCGGAACGCCGAAGGAACCAAGCAGTCTCACCCGACCCTTGTATCAGATCGTCGAAGAACCCAGGGAAATTTTGAGGAAATCGCATGTTTGGTTCACCTAACGACGATTGCGGGGGGGGGTGAATGCGTCGTAGGACATGTACCGGAGCCTTCGGCACATAGTGGTGAAGGTGGTGGCGCTCGGCAGGCTGATCGCCGCACTACGGAGGCCCGGACCAGTCCGGATCGGGCAGGCGTCCTCGCGGAAAGTGACATTGCTCACACCGTGCGGCCAATTGTCGATGGTCCCCTGTACCGCTGAGCCACGGCACCGATGCGTTCCGACTTCTGCGTTGCCATGCGATCTATGTACCCACCGGCGAACAACCTCAGTCAGGGGTCCTACCTTTCGCCTGTGCTGCGCAACAACTCAGGCTACGTGGCGTCTTCGGCACACAAATGCAACAACGCCCGGGCCGCCAGGCGATAGCCGAAGGCTCCGAGGCCGACCACCACACCGCTCGCCAGAGGGGCGATGACCGACTCATGCCGGAATTGTTCGCGGGCCCACACGTTGCTGAGGTGCACCTCGACCCAAGGGGGCGAATAGCTTGCCAACGCATCGCGCAGACTCCATCCGGCGATCATCAGAGCGCCGGGATTGACAATCGCGCCGACAGTGGTGCCGCGGTGCTTATGGATCGCACCAACCAGGTCTCCCTCGGCATCACTCTGGATTGAGACGACGTTCCACCGCCGGACACTCACCTCGTCGGCGACCGCCTTTTCGATGTCGGCCAGTGTGTCAGTACCGTATATCTCCGGCTCACGTTGACCGAGAACGCTCAGGTTCGGACCATTCAAGAGAAGCACGACACTCAAGGCATACCTCACCGTTCACCCGACCACCAGCCTCTGGCACATCCATGCTGTCGAGGCCGCTCACGAGGCGCCATCCCCAGGACTGATAGTTGCGCAGCGGCCAGTGAACCGGTCCGCTCCCCGAGAACGAGACGCGCCCGTCGGACCGAGGGTCACCTACGCGATGGCCTCCCAGGTCACGGGCAAGCTGCGCATACGGTTAACGGCCGTCTTGTCGCACGGCGGAACTTCGTCGGCCGGGACCACGGGGCGCGGCCCCGGCGGCCGTCGCGGCAGTCAGGAGCACCAGAGGGCGTCTCCACCCGGGTCGGCCGCCGGCCGGCCGGGGCACTGGTGGGAACCGCGCCCGAGGGGCGTGATGTGCCTGCCGGGGACGGCTCACGTCGAACACGGTGGGCTTGTCGCAGTGGCGCGATTCCCCGTTGGTCCCCGACAGGGACGAGCATGCTCGTGATCGTCCCGTACCCGCCGGCGGCAGCAGGTCCGCCATGCCGACCGCCTCGTCGTCGCAGGCGACCCCGAGCGGTTCTCGGATCACCGGGAACGGAACCGGCAGGGCGAAGTCCCCTACCGGATCGGTGCCGCGCCGAGCATCTCGTCGAGCGTCGCGGTGACGATTTCCAGGATCCGCGGTTGCGGCTGCCGTATCCGCCGAGCCGCGAAACCACCCGATCGGTATCCGGCGGTAGCGGGTGCGCCGGGCATTTCCGTGGCGATGAGATCGCCGGCGCGCGTCCTCTCTTTCCGCAATTGCTCGCAGGGCTCCGGCTTTCCCGAACTGCCCGCCCGGGTCCGGTGGCAGATTCGTGCCCCTCAGGCGCGCTGCCGTTCAGAGAAGTCGACCGACGATCGAAGGCGGGCTTCGTGGTCCCGCACAAGGGCCGAATTCGGCAGGCTAGTACAGGAATGACAGGCCGAACATCCCTCAACCTGATAAGTTTTCCGACCCTTGACACCTTTTGGGCGGCGGAATACTGTTCCACCGATCTCCAGTTGACGGAACTCTGCCCTGCGAACCCACGTACCTGCGAGGATTTCGTCAACGCCGGTTTTCGAAGTGCCCACTGATCCGGCGGCAGCACGCGAGTAGGGTCACGATGCCAACTATGCGACTGCACGATACGTATGCGAACCCGACGGACGCGGACGTCGTCATTGTGGGCAACGGCCCGATCGGTGCCACGCTGTCGGTACTGCTCGCCCAGCGCGGCTGGCGGGTGACCGTACTCGAACGGCGTGCCCGGCCCTACCGGCTTCCGCGTGCGACCAGTTTCGACGGGGAGACCGCCCGGCTCCTGGCCGCCACCGGGATCGGCCCTGATCTGGGCCGGATCACCGAGCCGGCCAACGGTTACCAGTGGCAGACCGCCGCCGGCGCGGCGCTGTTGGACATCGCGTTCACCACGTCCGGTCCCTACGGCTGGCCGGACGCCAACACGATGCACCAGCCGACTCTGGAGGAGTTGATCGCGGCCAGGGTGGCGGCCCTTCCCGGTATCACGGTGCTGCGCGGGCACGAGGTCGTGGGGATCGTCGACGGCGAGCAGCGGGTGGAGGTGGCCGCCACCACTGACGGCGGCGAGACACACAGCCTGTCCGCGCGGTGGGTCGTGGGGTGCGACGGTGCCAACAGCTTTGTGCGCGAGCACCTCGGTATCTCCGTCACAGACCTCGGGTTCTCCTACGAGTGGCTACTCTGCGACGTCGAACTGCGCCGGCCACGCGAGTTCGTCCCCACCAATGTGCAGATCTGTGATCCGGCCAGGCCCACGACCCTGGTGGGCAGCGGCCAGGGGCGCAGGCGCTGGGAGTTCATGCGTCTGCCGGGCGAGAGCACTGCCGAGCTCAACAGGGACGAGACGGCCTGGCGGCTGCTGGCGCCGTTCGGCGTCACCCCCGACACGGCGACCCTGCTGCGCAGCACCACATACATCTTCCAGGCCAGGTGGGCCGACCAGTGGCGAGTGGGCCATGTCCTGCTGGCCGGTGACGCGGCCCATCTCATGCCGCCGTTCGCCGGTCAGGGCATGTGCTCGGGCATCCGGGACGTCGTCAACCTGGCGTGGAAGCTGGATCTGACGCTCCGTGGCCTCACGGCCGAGACCCTGCTGGACACCTACACCGAGGAACGCCGAGCCAAGGTAAGAGAGGCGATCCTGACGTCGGTCCAGCTGGGACGGGTGATCTGCGTGACGGACCCGGTGGCCGCCGCCGAGCGGGATGCCACGGTGCTGGCCAACCGACGGGGCCGGCCGCCGACGCGGCCGGAGCCGGCGAAGCCGCTCTCGGGCGGGCTGCTTTTCCGGCGTTGCGGAGCGGAAGCGACCGAACCGCCCGCGGGTGAGGTCGTACCGCAGGGGCGAGTGGGCCGACAGGGAAGCACTGGGCTGTTCGACGATGTCGTGGGCCGTGGTTTCGTGCTGCTGATCACCGACGAGCCGCACGCCTCTCTCGACGAGGACCGGCTTTCCTTCCTCACCGGTCTGGGCGCCCGCGTGGTGCGGCTGCTCCCCTCCGGGCACGTACCCGACGTGACCGACAGCGGGACCGACGTGATCAGTGTGGTCGACACCGACGACGTCTACCGAGCGTATCTGGCCCGGTTCACGGCGACGGCTCTGCTGGTGCGTCCGGACCATCACGTCTTCGGTGCCGCGGGCAGCCCGGACGGCATCCGGGCGCTGGTGGACGGCCTGCGTCACCAGTTGTACGCGGCGGAGCCGATCACCACGCCGCACCCGGCCGGCTGACGTCGGCGTCCAGCTCCCGCGAGGGCGGTTCGACCGGCTCGGCGGGGCTCTCGGCGGGCTCGGCCGGGAACCCCGTGCCGTCCAGCGTCGCTCGCCGGTGTCACGCCCGTACCTGGTTCAACAGGGACAGCACGGGCTGATCAGGGCGCGATCAACCGGGCCAGCGACACGGCACCGCGCAACGAGGACAGGCCTCCCAACGCTGCCGGCTGTACCGGCAGCGGGAGTTGGCCGGGGCGGGCGAGCTCGGCAAGGTGGTCGGACACCAACCCGGCGAGCCCGGGGATGCCGGTCGCGAACCCGCCGCCGATCAGCACGAGTCGCGGATGGACCAGTTCCTGGACGCCCGCCACCGCTGCGGCTAGTGCCCTGCACGTCTGTTCGACCGCGGCGACGGCCCACAGGTGTCCGTCGCACATCGCCTGCCGCAGTTCCTCGAAGGTGGCCTTCGTTCCCCGCAGCAGAGCGGCGCGGCGCAGGGTGGCCGGTCCGGAGGCGATCGCCTGGAGGCATCCCTGGCGGCCGCATACGCACCGGACTCCGCCCATCTCGACGATCACGTGCCCGATCTCGAAGGAACCGCGGCCGAGCCCGGGGCACGGCACGCCTCGCAGCACGAGACCGCCACCGATGCCGGTGCCCACCCCGAGGTAGAGCAGGTCGTCGCAGTCCGATGCCTGGGCCTCGGCGAGCGCGCCGAGGTCGCCGTCATCCGCCCACGCGACGGCCGCTTCGGGAAACATCGCACGCAGCGACGCCTCCAGGGCGACCCCGGTCCACTCCGGCCGGCTGGGCCACGCGGTGATCCGGCCCGCCGGTCCGACCGTCGCGGGCATCGCGACGCCCACCGCCGCGAAGGGCGTTCCGAGTCTGGCCCGCAACTCGTCCACGTGGCGGGCGAGTTGGGCGAGATCCAGGGCGGCACTGCGCCGCGGTGCCCAGGCGAAAGCAGTCTCGTCGACGCACCCGGTGTCGGTCTCGACCCGGAAGGCCACCTTGGTGCCCCCGATGTCGATGCCCAGGTAGTGAACCTTCGCCGGACAGTCCAGTGCATTCGGTGAGCTGTCGCGTACACGCACGGTCCGCCGCCGATTTCCCGCTCGCCGCGGCCTCAGCGGCCGGGCACCGACGGACACAGGGCGAGGAGGTCCGCCGGACGCCGCAGCACCACGTCGGGTCCTGCGGCAAGCAGCTCCTCCTCCTCGGGTGAGGCCCACAGCGCGGCAGCCGCGGCCACGTCGGCCCCTTGGGCACTGGCCAGGTCGGTCGGCGCGTCGCCGACCATGATGGCCTGCTCGGCGGGCACGTCCAGCAGGCTCAGCGCCTGCAGCACCATGTCCGGCGCGGGCTTGGGCCGGGCGACCTCGTCGGAGCCGATCACATGCTCGAAGAACGGGAGGAGGCCCAGCCCGTCGAGCAGTGCGCGCGCCCTCGGCCCGCTCTTGCCGGTGGCAATCGCGAGCCGCAGGCCACGCACCCGCAGTGTCAGCAGCAGTTCGACCACTCCGTCGAAGACCGTCACCTGGTTCGCGAGACGGTAGCTCTCGCGGACGAACGGCTCCTCCATCTCCAGCGGCAGGCCCATGATCCGCATGATGTCCGGGAAGTAGCGGCCCAGATGGCGCCGGTATTCCTCGAACGGCGCGGGACCGTCGCCGACGACTTCGGCATAGGCGACGGCGAAGGCCTCGCTCATTACCGCGAAGCTGTCGACGATGACCCCGTCCAGGTCGAAGATGACGGCGAGCCTGGCCGGTGCGGACGTGTCGGTCGCGGTGGCTGATTGTCGGACCAACGGGGTCGTCATGGGGCCTCTCCACAGATCAATGGCTCGGTTGGGCCGACGCCCGCCGCCGGGACGCCGGATCTACTGGAACGCGCGCACCGCCCGCTGGGCGCGCACCGAACGGGCCGACGCGTAGAAGCTCTCGATGATGCGCACGATCGTGCGGGCGTCGGCGATGGCTTTGCCACGGTTGTCCGGGGCCGCCAGCATTCCGGCGAGACCGTCCAACTGCCGCCGGTACTCGCAGCCGACCGGCTCGGTCGGCACCGCGAGCCGGGTGTTCGTGCCCTCGCGGGTCAGCGTCAGTACGGGTTCGGGCTGCCGGTTGGGGCTGAAGCCGAACGTGCACCTCAACTCCGCGGTGCCGGAACTGCCCTCCACTCGGATGAGGGAGAGGTCCAGTGCCTCGTGCGATGCCCAACTGGCCTGCAGCGACACGGAGACCCCGTCGTCACGGACCAGGAAGCCACGTGCGGTGTCCTCCACGTCGGCGGCGGCGCCGGCGGGCTGGTCCTGCCGCCAAGCCGCATGCCAGGCACGGTCGTTGACGAAGTCGTCCGACGTCACTCCGATCACCTGGGGGAAGCGGACCGGGCCGAGCAGGAACGCGAGGGCGTCGAGCAGGTGCCACCCGAGGTCGACCAGCACCCCGCCGCCGGCCTTGTCGCGCTGGGTGAACCAGCCGCCGGCCTGCGGTACGCCACGCGCCCGGACCCAGGCCAGGTCGACATGCCGGATGTCGCCCAGGCCCGGCATGATCCGCGCCAACGCCCGGACGTCACCGCGGTGCCGGGCCGCGCTGCCCGCCATCAGCATCCCCCCACCGCGTTCGGCTGCTGCCAGGGTGTCTACCTGGTCCGAGGTCAGGCACACGGGTTTCTCGAGGAAGACCGAGATCCCACTGGCGAGCAGGGCGGCGGCGACGTCGGCGTGCAGGTGGTTGGGCACGGCGACGACGGCGAGGTCGACCGCCTGGGCGGTGAGCGCGTCCACCGTGGAGTGCACGGTGATGTCCGTCCCCTCCTCGAACGCCGCACGCGAAGCCTGGTCCGGGTCGACGACGGCGACCACCTCGAAGTCGGCGTGTTCCCGTAGGAGGGGAAGCCACAGCTCTCGCCCCGCCCACCCGAGCCCGACCACGGCCACCCTGACGCTCATACGCCGGCCACGGTCTCGGCAATGATCTCGGCTGTGGCGTGTATCTGCTGCTCGTCGGCGAGCAGGACCCGGTGGTGCAGCCAGACGCAGTCCTGGCTGATGGCGTCCGTGTTCGGGCAGCGCTCCGCGATCCCCTCGCGGTCCTCGTCGGGTGCGCCGATCTCCCAGAAGGCTTCGGTACGGTAGATCGCGCGGAACGCCGCGAATGCGGGCAGGCCGGCGTCGACGAGCCTGTCGACCAGGGCGTTGCGGTTGTCTTCCCCGATCCCGGGGATGCGGAACATCGCCATGTAGTGCGAGTGGCGGTCGGCGCGCACGTCACCGCCCTGGGGAACGACACCGTCGATCGCCCCGAGCAGCCGGGACAGCAGGGCCGAGCGTTCTTCCCGCACCGCTATCTGCCCGTCCAGGCGGCGCAGTTGTGCCCGCAACACCGACGCCGAGAACTCGTTGAGCCGCATGTTGGATCCGGCGATCCGGTGGAAGTACCGGCGGTCGGTGCGCGGGCGGCCGCAGGTGTGCCGCAGGAACGCCGTCTCGTACATCTCCGTCTCCGGGAACAGCACGGCGCCGCCCTCACCGGCGGTCATCAGCTTGCCGTTCTGGAAGCTGAACGCCGCGACCGAGCCCAGTTCGCCGACACGCTTTCCTTGCCAGCGCGCGCCGTGCGCGTGCGCGGCATCCTGGAGAATCGCGACGCCCGTGTCGGCGGAGATCTTCGCCAGCGCGTCCATGTCGGCCATGAGCCCGGCCATGTGCACAGGCATGATCACCTTGGTTCGCGGTGTGACGGCGGCGGCGGTCGAGGACGGGTCGATGCAGTAGGTGTCCGGGTCGACGTCCACCGGAACCGCGACCGCGCCGAGTCGCTGGGCCGCCTGGGACGAGGAGATGAAGGTGAAGGCCGGCACGATGACCTCGGTGCCCGGTCCGGCACCCATGGACTGGAGGGCGAGCTCCAGCGCGTGCGTGCCGTTGGTGACCGCCAGCGCGTGCGCGGCGCCATGATGTTCAGCGAACTCGCGTTCGAACGAGTTCACCTCGTCGCCGCCCATGCGCCACCACTGGCCCTGGTCCAGTGCACGGATCAGGCCGACCCGCTCAGCGTCGTCGTACTGAGGCCACTGGGGAAACTCCGGTGCCGGTCGTGCGTTCATGTCTCTCCGAATCTCCGGGTGGATCTGATGTGAGGAAAAGATCGAGCGGGACGGCGCGCCGCGGAAGACGGTGCGGCATGACACGCGGTCGGATCAAAGACCCTGACAGACAAGAGGCTTGTTCAAGAGCTGCCGCGTGAACACATCAAGGAGCTCCGCACACCGATCAACCGCGCCGGCGCCGGCCAGGTGAAGCCCCGGCCTCCGATACTCGCCCCATTCACATCCGTGACCATCGCGCCGAGCCCGTTGCTCGAGGAAATTCTCCGTGGAATGTTCGACCGCCGGCGAGCTCGACGACCGGGTCCGATACATCGTGGACGGATCTCCGCTCACCTGCCGGCCCTGAGCCTCTCGCCTCCGGCCCGAATCGGCTACTAGGGCCTGTTGTGAAAGCCTGGTCAGAGCCATTCGTTGATGGCTGCGATCAGCACTGTGGCTTCGTAGCGGACGGCGAGTTTGTCGTACCT
>NZ_JBIWLW010000075.1:0-14615 GCF_044766385.1 Streptomyces sp. NPDC102274
ACGCGGCATGCCTCTGGTGTGCTGTCGGTGATGTCGGGCGGGAGTGGTACCGGGTTCGATTTCACGGCTTGGCCGCCGCCCGGTGCGGAAGCGGTGGGTATTGATGGGGGTTACGGGTTGCTTGCGCGGGCCGGGTATGGGTATGGGCCTGCGTTTCAGGGGGTGCGTGCGGTGTGGCGGCGTGGTGAGGAGGTGTTTGCCGAGGTTGTGTTGCCTGAGGAGCAGCGTCAGGATGCCGGCAGGTTCGGTATACATCCCGCCTTGCTGGACGCGGCCCTGCAAGCCGGGACGCTCGGAGCCGCGGACACGGGGGTGGAGGAACCCGGGGAGCCGGTGATGCCGTTCGCGTGGAACGGAGTGGTGCTGCACGCCGGTGGTGCGTCGGTGTTGCGGGTCCGGTTGGTGCCCGGCGGGCCCAGCACCGTTTCGCTGGAGGCAGGGGACGAGGCCGGCGGCCTGGTGGTCACGATGGACTCGCTCGTGTTCCGAGTGGTGTCCGCAGAGCAGCCGGCTACGGCGGTCGGCGACTCGTTGTTCCGGGTGGACTGGACCGAGCTGTCGCCGGTTGCGGGGGAGTCCGCGCCGTCGTGGGTGCCGGTGACGACTGCTGACGAGGTGGTGGCTCCGGCTGACGGCGGGCCTGCGGTGGCGGTGCTGACGGCGGTCGGCGGCGATGACACGGCACTTGCCTTGGCCTCGCGGGTGCTGGGGGTTGTGCAGACGTGGTTGGCCGAGGCCGGGTCGGGGGAGTCGCGGCTGGTGGTGGCGACCCGGGGCGCGGTTCCCGCCGGCGGTGACAGTACGGTGACCGATCCCTCCGCTGCGGCGGTGTGGGGTCTGGTGCGTGCCGCTCAGGCCGAGAATCCGGGCCGGATCATCCTGCTGGACCTCGATCCCGCCGCCGACGGTGGTGCGGAGGCGGTGCTGGGTTCGGTGCTGGCCGGCGGCGAGCCGCAGATCGCGGTGCGCGGATCCGCCTTGTCTGTGCCGAGGCTTGTACGCATTGCCGATGACATCTCGGACTCGCCCGTCGCGTTCAGTGCGGAGGGGACGGTTGTGGTCTCGGGCGCGGGGGCGCTGGGTGGTCTGGTGGCCAAGCATTTGGTCGCTCGTCATGGTGTACGGCGTCTGATGCTGGCCAGTCGACGAGGCTGGGACGCCGACGGTATGGCGGACCTGGTTGCCGAGCTGACCGAGCAGGGTGCCGAGGTATCGGTTGTCGCGTGTGACGTCTCCGATCGTGCTCAGGTGGCGGAATTGCTGGCTACCGTACCCGAGGGGCACCGGCTGACCGGCGTGGTGCACACGGCTGGTGTCTTCGACGACGGGGTGATCGAGGCGTTGACCCCGGATCGGTTGGCAGGCGTGTTCGCGCCGAAGGTCGACGCGGTACGGCATCTGGATGAGCTGACCCGTGGTCTGGATCTCGATGCGTTCGTGGTGTTCTCGTCGATCGCGGGCGTGTTCGGGGGTGCTGGGCAGGGCAACTATGCGGCGGCGAACGCGTTTTTGGACGGGTTGATGGCCGGTCGTCGGGCGGCGGGTCTGCCCGGGTTGTCGCTGGCGTGGGGTTTGTGGGAGGAAACCCTCGGCATGGCCACGCACCTCAGCAGCGTCGACCAGGCGCGTGCGAGTCGTGGTGGTGTGCTGCCGATCTCGGCGGTGGAGGGTATGGAGTTGTTCGATGCCGCTGTGGGGTCTGGGCAGGCGTTGTTGGTGCCGGTGAAGTTGGATCTGCGGGGGTTGCGTGCTGGTGCGGCGGCTGGTGGTGAGGTGCCGCATTTGCTGCGTGGTCTGGTTCGGTCGGGTCGGCAGTTGGTGCACGCGGCGGGCACGGGAGATGAGCGCCGGCGGTTGGCTGACCGGCTGGTAGGGCTTGCTGCGGCGGAGCAGGAGGCTTTGTTGCTTGATCTGGTGCGTGCTCAGGCTGCGGTGGTGCTTGGGCATGCCGGGCCGGAGGCTGTTCGGGCGGATGCGGCGTTCAGGGATGCCGGTTTTGATTCGTTGACGTCGGTGGAACTGCGTAACCGGTTGCGTGAAGGGACTGGTTTGAAGCTTTCGGCCACGTTGGTTTTTGACTATCCGAACCCGCTGGCGCTTGCCCGCCACCTGCGCGACGAGTTCGGTGATGTGGTGCAGGTGCCAGTGGTACCGACGGTCGTTGTGGCTGGTGTGGGGGAGCCCATCGCGATCGTGGGTATGGCGTGCCGGTTGCCGGGTGGTGTGGCTGGACCGGAGGACCTGTGGCGGTTGGTGGCTGAGGGTCGGGACGCGGTGTCGGGGTTTCCCGAGGACCGGGGCTGGGATGTGGAGGGTCTGTTCGACCCGGACCCGGATCGTCCGGGCACGTCGTATACCAGTCGGGGCGGTTTCCTGCATGAGGCAGGGCTTTTTGACGCGGGGTTCTTCGGGATTTCGCCGCGTGAGGCGTTGGCGATGGATCCGCAGCAGCGTTTGCTGCTGGAGACGTCGTGGGAGGCGTTGGAACGGGCGGACATCGATCCAATCTCGTTGAAGGGCACCGACGTCGGTGTGTTCTCCGGGTTGTCCGGGCAGGGGTATGGGGCCGGTGTGGCTGGGCCGGAGGTGGAGGGTTTCGCGGGCACGGGGATGGCGTCGAGTGTGGCGTCGGGGCGGGTGTCCTACGCGTTCGGATTTGAGGGTCCGGCGGTGTCGGTGGACACGGCGTGTTCGTCGTCGTTGGTGGCTATTCACCTCGCTGCGCAGGCTTTGCGGCAGGGGGAGTGTTCGATGGCGCTGGCCGGCGGTGTGATGGTGATGGGGACACCGGGCACCTTTGTGGCGTTCTCCCGGCAGCGTGGCCTGGCCGGGGATGGGCATTGCAAGGCGTTCGCCTCCGGCGCGGATGGGACGGTGCTGTCCGAGGGCGTGGGCGTGGTGGCGTTGGAGCGGTTGTCGGTGGCGCGTGAGCGTGGGCACCAGGTGCTGGCGGTGATCCGCGGCAGCGCGGTGAACCAGGACGGTGCGTCGAACGGTCTGACGGCGCCGAATGGTCCGTCGCAGCAGCGGGTGATCCGCAAGGCGCTGACCAACGCTGGACTGTCTCCGTCCGATGTGGATGTGGTGGAGGCTCACGGGACCGGAACCGCTCTGGGTGATCCGATTGAGGCGCAGGCGTTGCTGGCCACGTATGGGCAGGGCCGGGATCCGGAGCGTCCCTTGTGGCTTGGTTCCTTGAAGTCGAACATCGGTCATGCGCAGGCGGCCGCGGGCGTGGGCGGCGTGATCAAGATGGTGCAGGCATTGCGGCACGATGTCATGCCCGCGACGTTGCACGTCCAGGAGCCCACGACTGAGGTGGATTGGTCGGCGGGTGCGGTGGAGTTGTTGACGGAGGCGCGTGAGTGGCCGCGCAATGGTCATCCGCGTCGGGCTGGGGTGTCCTCGTTTGGCATCAGTGGGACGAATGCCCATCTGATTCTGGAGGAGGCGCCCGACGAGGAGGCTTTGCCCGCTCTGGAGGAGGCGGGTGTGGTGCCGTTGGTGGTGTCGGCGCGGAGTGCTGGTTCGTTGGCGGCTCAGGCTGGTCGGCTGGTGGAGTTTGTGGAAGGTGCTGACGAGGTTTCGTTGGCGCGTGTGGCTGGTGCGTTGGTGTCGGGTCGTGCGGTGTTGGGTGAGCGTGCGGTGGTGGTGGCTGGTTCTGGTGAGGAGGCGTTGGCTGGGCTGCGGGCGTTGGCGTGTGGGGAGAGCGCGCCTGGTGTGGTGGTCGGCAGTGCCGGTTCGGGTGTGCCGGGCAAGGTCGTGTGGGTGTTTCCGGGTCAGGGTTCGCAGTGGGTGGGGATGGGGCGGGAGTTGCTGGACTCGTCGCCTGTCTTTGCTGAGCGGATCAGGGAGTGCGCCACCGCGTTGGAGCGGTGGGTGGGGTGGTCGTTGGTCGATGTGTTGCGTGGTGAGGCCGACTCGGGGTTGGTGGATCGGGTGGATGTGGTGCAGCCGGCGAGCTTTGCCGTGATGGTGGGTCTGGCTGCGATGTGGGAGTCGGTGGGGGTTCGGCCGGATGCGGTGCTGGGTCATTCCCAGGGTGAGATCGCGGCTGCGTGTGTGGCGGGTGCGTTGTCGTTGGAGGATGCGGTTCGGGTGGTGGTGTTGCGCAGTCGGGCCATCGCTGCGGAGTTGTCCGGGCATGGCGGTATGGCCTCGGTCGCTCTGGGTGGGGACGAGGTGGTCGGGCGTTTGGTTCGGTGGGCGGAGCGGGTGGAGGTGGCTGCGGTCAACGGGCCGTCTTCGGTGGTGATCGCTGGTGATGCCGAAACGTTGGACGAGGCGTTGGAAGTGTTGTCCGGTGAGGGGATCCGGGTGCGGCGGGTGGCGGTGGACTATGCCTCGCACACCCGGCACGTGGAGGACATCCGCGACACCCTCGCCAAGACACTGGCCGGGATCGTCGCGCAGGCACCGACGGTGCCGTTCTACTCCACCGTCACCGGCTGTTGGGTGCGGGACGCCGGGATTCTGGATGGCGGGTACTGGTATCGCAACCTGCGGCAGCAGGTGGGTTTCGGCCCGGCGGTGGTGGACCTGCTGGGGCAGGGACACACGGTGTTTGTGGAGGTCAGTGCTCATCCGGTGCTGGTGCAGCCGATCAGTGAGATCGTCGACGGCACGGATGTCGATGCTGTGGTGGTCGGGTCGTTGCGGCGTGACGACGGTGGCCTGCGACGTCTGCTGGTTTCTGTGGCGGAGTTGTTCGTGCGGGGTGTGGCAGTCGACTTGAGTGGTGCTCTGCCGCAGGTGTCCGGTCGGGTCGATCTGCCGACGTATGCTTTCGATCATCGGCATTACTGGCTTCAGTCGGCCGGGTCGGTGACTGACGCGGAGTCGTTGGGGCAGGCGGGTGCGGATCATCCGCTGTTGGGTGCGGTGGTGCAGTTGCCGCAGTCGGACGGTTTGGTGTTCACCTCGAGGTTGTCGTTGCGGTCGCATCCGTGGCTGGCTGATCACGCGGTCGGTGGTGTGGTGCTTTTTCCTGGCACTGGGCTGGTGGAGTTGGCGGTGCGGGCCGGTGATGAGGCCGGGTGCTCGGTCCTGGACGAGTTGGTGATCGAGGCGCCGCTGGTGCTGCCCGGGCATGGCGGGGTCCGTGTGCAGGTCGCGTTGAGCGGACCGGATGACAACGGTTCACGCACGGTGGATGTGTACTCGCTGCGTGAGGACGGCACGGATGTGTGGACGCGGCACGCCACCGGTGTGCTGTCGTCGGCGCCGAGTAGTAGTGGCAGTGGCAGTGGTACCGGGTTCGATTTCACGGCTTGGCCGCCGCTGGGTGCGCAGCCGGTCGAGGTCGGGGACTTCTACGACGACTTGGTCGAGCGTGGCTACGTGTATGGGCCTGCGTTCCAAGGGTTGCGGGCGGTGTGGCGGCGCGGCGAGGAGGTTTTCGCCGAGGTTGCCCTGCCCGAGGACCTGGGCAAGGAGGCAGGCAGGTTCGGTGTTCATCCGGCGTTGCTGGACGCGGCCCTGCAAGCCGCGACGGCCGGTGCCGCAGCGGCGAGGCTGGCTGATGCTGACGTCGAAGGTGAACCAGACGGGCAGGAGCTGTGGCTGCCGTTTGCTTGGAACGGGCTGGAACTGCACGCGGCCGGTGCCTCGGTGTTGCGGGTGCGTGTCGCGCAGTTCGAGCGTGACAGCTTGTCCCTGGAGGCGGGGGATGAGGCCGGTGGCCTCGTGGTCACGATGGACTCGCTCGTGTCGCGGGCGGTGCCGGCCGGGCACTTGGAGATGGCAGCGGACATGGCGGTCGCCAGTTCGTTGTTCGGGGTGGAGTGGACCGAGTTGACCTCGGTTCAGGGGGCGGAGCCCGCGCCGTCGTGGGTAGTGGTGGCCACCGCGGAACATGTGGCGACTTTGGCCGACGATGTGCTGTCCGGTGCGCAACCGCCGGCGGTCGCGTTCATGGAAGCCTTGAGCAGCGGCGACGACGAAGACGTGGCACTGGCTCTGACCTCGCGGGTGTTGGAGGTCGTGCAGTGCTGGCTGGCTGGGGCCGGACTGGAAGAGTCACGGCTGGCGGTTGTGACCCGGGGCGCGGTTCCCGCCGGCGGTGACAGTACGGTGACCGATCCCTCCGCTGCGGCGGTGTGGGGTCTGGTGCGTGCCGCTCAGGCCGAGAATCCGGGCCGGATCATCCTGCTGGACCTCGATCCCGCCGCCGACGGTGGTGCGGAGGCGGTGCTGGGACCGGTGCTGGCCAGCGGCGAGCCGCAGATCGCGGTCCGTGGCACGGCACTGTCGGCCCCTCGGCTCACCCCTGCCGCCGAGGGGGTTCTGCGGATGCCCGCGGATACGTCGGAGTGGCGATTGGTTGCTACGGGCGGCGGTACGCCGGACAGCTTGGCGCTGTTGCCCGATCCGGGGGCCGCCGCGCCGCTGGCTGCCGGTCAGGTCCGTGTCGGGCTGCGGGCTTTGGGGATCAACTTCCGAGACGTACTCCTCACGCTGGGCATGTTCGAGGAGGAGGCGGAGGTAGGCGGCGAGGGCGCGGGTGTGGTGCTGGAGGTCGGCGAGGGCGTGACCGGCCTGGCCGTCGGTGACCGCGTGATGGGACTGACCGGTGACAGGTTCGGGTCGGTCACCGTCACCGATCATCGGTATCTGGTCCGGATGCCGGCGGGATGGTCTTTCCAACAGGCCGCCTCGGTCCCGGTGGTGTTCTTGACCGCCTATTACGGTCTGTGTGATCTGGCCGGCCTGCGGGCCGGGGAGTCGGTGCTCGTCCATGCTGCCGCCGGCGGTGTGGGCATGGCTGCGACTCAGATAGCCCGGCATCTGGGCGCGAGGGTGCTCGGCACGGCCAGCGAGAGCAAGTGGGCGGTGCTGCGGGAGTTGGGCTTCGCCGATGAGCGCATCGCCTCGTCGCGTACGGCGGAGTTCGAGGAGCGTTTCCTCACCGCGACTTCCGGTGCCGGGGTGGATGTCGTGCTGAACTCCTTGGCCGGGGAACTGGTGGACGCCTCGTTGCGGCTGCTGCCCCGTGGCGGCCGATTCATGGAAATGGGCAAGACCGACATCCGGGATGCCGACGCCGTCGCCAGGGCGCACTCCGGAGTCGACTACCAGGCATTCGACCTGACCGAGGCCGGTCCTGACCGGATCCAGCAGATGCTCACCGAACTGGTGGCTCTGTTCGACGCGGGCGTACTCACTGCGCTGCCGCGTACGACGTGGGACGTGCGCTGCGCACCGGAGGCGTTCCGGTACATGAGTCAGGCCCGGCACGTCGGCAAGGTCGTGTTGAGCGTTCCCAAGCCCTTCGACGCGGAGGGGACGGTTCTGGTCTCGGGCGCGGGGTCGTTGGGTGGTCTGGTGGCGAAGCATTTGGTCGCTCGTCATGGTGTGCGGCATTTGGTGTTGGCCAGTCGACGGGGTGCGGCTGCCGAGGGTGTGGAGGATGTGGTCGCCGAGCTGACGGACCAGGGAGCGGAGGTTTCGGTCGTCGCCTGTGATGTGTCCGATCGTGCCCAGGTGGCGGCTCTGCTGGCGTCGGTGCCGGAGCAGCATCCTCTGACGGGAGTCGTGCATACAGCGGGCGCGTTGGATGACGGGGTGATCGGGGCGTTGACCCCGGATCGGCTGGCAGGCGTGTTCGCGCCGAAGGTGGACGCGGTGCGGCACCTGGACGAACTGACCCGCGGTATGGATCTCGACGCGTTCGTGGTGTTCTCGTCTGTCGCGGGCGTGTTCGGGGGTGCTGGTCAGGGCAATTACGCGGCGGCGAACGCCTTTCTCGACGGGTTGATGGCCAGTCGTCGGGCGGCAGGGCTACCGGGTGTGTCGCTGGCGTGGGGTCTGTGGGAGCAGATCACCGGCCTGACCGCCCACCTGGGCGAGGTTGACCAGGCTCGTATGAGCCGTGGTGGTGTGCTGGCGATCTCGGCGGTGGAGGGTATGGAGTTGTTCGACGCCGCTGTGGGGTCTGGGCAGGCCCTGTTGGTGCCGATCAAGCTGGATTTGCAGGGGCTGCGTGCCGGTGCGTCGGCCCGTGGTGAAGTGCCGCATGTGCTGCGTGGCCTGGTCCGGTCGGGCCGGCAGTTGGCGCACGCGGGGGGAACCGGCCATGAGCGGCGACTGGCCGACCGCCTGGCCGGACTGTCCGCCGCCGAGCAGGCGACCGTCCTGCTCGACCTGGTGCGGGCTCAGGTGGCCGCTGTTCTGGGCTACAGCCCGACACACCACATCGACACGGACCAGGGGCTCTTCGAGATCGGCTTCGACTCCCTCACCGCCATCGAGCTGCGTAACCGGCTCCGCAACATCACCGAAAAGAAGCTCTCTCCCAAGCTCGTCTTCGCCTTTCCGACGCCAGGAATGCTCGCCGCGCACCTGCGAGAGCTGATGTGCGGCGAACAGGCCGCCAATCCACCAGCGATTTCTGTCTGAAAGAGGGTGATGACGTGTTCGACGTGGGCGAGTATCTCCGGCGAATCGGCTGCGGAGGAGAGACCCGGGTGGACATCGCGACGTTGCGGAGGCTGCACAAGAACCACCTCATGGCGATTCCGTACAACGGTGCCGGCGAGGACCTCAGCGACGGAGTGCACTTCGTCGACCCCGACGAGAGCGTCATGTTCGAGACGACCGTCGTCAACGGGCAGGGCGGTTCGTGCTTTCAGCTGAACCGTCTGTTCTTCCGTCTCCTCCGTGAACTGGGCTACGACGTCACTCTGATGGCAGGCGTCACCGTCGAAGGCCGGGAGAACATCGGGGTCGAGGTCGAGCACATGTTCAGCCGTGTCGCACTGGACGGTGACGAATGGCTTGTCGACGTCGGCTACCCGGGCCCTTCCTATGTGGAGCCGTTGCTGATCTCCGACACGGTACAGACCCAGTACGGGTGCCAGTACCGGCTGATCGACCGTGAATCCGAGATCACTCTGCAACGCCGGGGAGTGGTCAGCCGGTGGAGTGTCGTCTACTCCTTCACGATGAAATCCCGACAGTGGAGCGACTGGAAGGAGCTGGAGGACCGCGTCCGGAAGATCCTGTCGGACGCGGGGCGGGACGACGGCAAGGAAATCCTGTTCGGCCGGACCTTCGAGAACGGTCAGGTCGTCATGAAGGGGCGACGGTACCTGACGGTCCGTGACGGCCGAGAGGAGGTACGCACGATCACGGACGACGGCGAACACCGGATGCTGATCTCCCGCATTCTGTCCGGCACGTCGAGCTGAATCCGAACTCCGTCACCACGTGGCGCGATTCATCCCGAGCTGATCATTAACAAGTTGGAATCGGAAGGAAGAATGATGACAAAAGACACGGCTGACGTGATCGTGATCGGCCGAGGAGCGGCCGACTCGGTCGGCCTGACGGGTGCGAGGTCGAAGGCGGCGTGAAACGTACAGTTCCGGTGCGCCTCGGAGATCGTTCCTACGATGTGGTCATCGGCCCGGGGGTGCGTACGTCGCTCGCCGAGGTGGTCCAACGGCTGAGCGCCAGGCGGGCCGTCGTCGTGTCGGCCCGTCCGGCGGAATGGGTGCCCGAGACAGGTGTGGAGACCCTGCTGCTGCCGGCCCGGGACGGCGAGCAGGACAAGACCCTTTCCACGGTGCAGGCGTTGTGCGGTGAGTTCGCCCGGTTCGGGCTCACCAGGTCGGACGTCGTCGTCTCCTGCGGTGGCGGAACAACCACGGATGTGGTCGGGCTGGCGGCCGCGCTGTACCACCGGGGCGTGGCGGTGGTCCACCTGCCGACGTCGCTGCTGGCCCAGGTCGACGCCAGCGTCGGGGGGAAGACGGCGGTGAACCTGCCGGCGGGCAAGAACCTGGTGGGCGCGTACTGGCAGCCCAGCGCGGTGCTGTGTGACACGGACTACTTGTCGACCCTGCCGCGGCGGGAGATACTCAACGGCCTCGGGGAGATCGCCCGTTGCCACTTCATCGGGGCGGTGGACCTGCGCGGGCTGTCGCTGGCGGAACAGATCACCGCGAGTGTGACCCTCAAGGCGGGCATCGTGGAGGTGGACGAGCGGGACGCCGGGAAGCGCCACTTGCTCAACTACGGCCATACGCTGGGGCACGCGCTGGAGACAGCGACCGACTTCGCCCTGCGCCACGGCGAGGCGGTGGCCATCGGCACGGTCTTCGCGGGCAGGCTGGCGAGCGCGTTGGGCCGCATCGACCGCGCGAGGGTGGACGAACACCTGGCGGTCGTTCAGCACTACGGCCTGCCCGCCGCCCTGCCCGCCGACGTCGAACCGGCGGTCCTCGTCCGCCAGATGCGGCGGGACAAGAAGGCGATCACCGGACTCGCCTTCGTCCTGGACGGGGACGCGGGTGCGGAGCTGGTGAGCGATGTGCCATCGGACCTGGTCACGCGCGTCCTCGACCAGATGCCCCGTGAACGCCTGGACGCGCTCGTCGGTGGTGCCGCGGTCCCGGACCCGATGGCCGATGCGGCTATGACATGAGGCGGTTCCATCACGGGCCCGCCGAACCGGTGGGCCCGGCCCACACCCGCCTGGGGGACCGGCTGTTGGCACGCGGGTTGAGCTCGGCGCTGGCCCGGCCGGCCGCGCAGCAGCCGCGGTGGCCGGACCCGGAGCGGGCGAGCGCCGTCGTCGAACTGCTGCACCGGGCCGAGCCGATCGTGGCCCCGCACGAGACGGCGCGGCTGTCGGACAGGCTCGCGTCGGTCGCCCGCGGCGAGGCGTTCCTGCTCCAGGGCGGTGACTGCGCCGAGACCTTCGCCGACAACACCGGGCCCCATCTGCGGGCCAATCTGCGGGTGCTGCTGCAGATGGCCGGCGCGCTCGCCGACGCGGCGGGCCTGCCGGTGGTCAAGGTCGCCCGCATGGCCGGGCAGTACGCCAAACCGCGGTCCAACGCCATGGACGAGCTGGGGCTGCCGGTCTACCGGGGCGACATCGTGAACTCCCCGGAGCCCACGGTCGCCGCGCGGACGCCCGACCCGCATCGGATGCTGCGGGCCCACACCCACGCCGCCAGAGCGATGGACCTGGTGCGCACACTCTGCGCCGGCGGCGTGGTCGAGCCGCACCGCAACCTCGTCTGCTCCTTGCCCGTCGGCGCCCGGCACGCCGGCCAGGAGTCGTGTGCCATGGACGGCGGCGGGGCGACGCTTCCGACCGAGGTCTACGTCAGCCACGAGATGCTCCTGCTCGACTACGAGCGGGCCGGACTGTGGGTGGACACCAGTGGTCCGGAGCCCCGGCTGTCGAGCGGGCTGGCGCACTTCCTGTGGATCGGTGAACGCACCCGCCAGCTCGACGGAGCTCACATCGCCCTCGCGGAGCTCCTGTCCAACCCGATCGGCCTCAAGATCGGTCCGGGCGTCACCCCGGAGCAGGCGGTCGACTACGTACGGCGCCTCGACCCGCAGGGCACACCGGGGAGGCTGACGCTGGTCAGCCGCATGGGGCACGGCCGGGTCCGCGACGCCCTCCCGCCGATCGTCGAGAAGGTCACCGCCTCCGGCCACCAAGTGATCTGGCAGTGCGACCCGATGCACGGCAACACCCGGACGTCGAGCAGCGGGTACAAGACCCGTCACTTCGACCACGTGGTCGACGAGATCGCGGGCTTCTTCGAAGTACACCGGCAGCTCGGCACTCATCCAGGCGGCATTCACGTCGAGGTGACCGGCGAGGACGTCACGGAATGTCTCGGTGGTCCCTCGGACATTGCCGAGGCGGACCTGCCCGCCCGCTACCGGACCGCCTGCGATCCGCGCCTCAACGCCGAACAGTCGGTGGAAGTCGCCTTCTCCGTCGCCCAGATGCTGCGTGGCCAGCGGGCACGGACAATCCAGGAAAGGTCGCGATGACCAGCACACCTCCCGCAATCCCCATCAGCGGCACCACGCGCCTGTACGTCGTCCTGGGTGATCCCGTCGCCCAGGTCCAGTCTCCCGCCCTGATGAATCCGCTCTTCGCGCGGCGGGAACTGGACGCAGTGCTGGTCCCCGTGCATGCCGGGCCGGAGCACTTCGATCAGATCTTCGACGGACTGCGGCGCATCAGCAACGTCGACGGCATATTCGTCACGGTGCCGCACAAGGCGGCAGCGCGCCGACTCGCCGACCGGTGCAGCCCGATGGTGGAGGTCACGGGCAGTGCCAACGCGCTCAGACGGGAAGCAGACGGCAAGTGGTACGCCGAGAACTTCGACGGCATCGGCTTCGTGACCGGCCTTGTGGAGGCCGGCTTCGATCCGGAAGACCGGCAGGTCGCACTGGTCGGCGCGGGTGGCGCCGGGAGCGCCATCGCGGCCGCGCTGCTGGCGGCTGACGCCGCGCGGCTGTCGGTGTGTGACCTGGATGCCGCGAAGCTCGGCGGACTCCACTCGCGCCTGGACGCGCACTGGCCGGGCAGAACCTTCACCGCGGCCGAACCGGACTTGGACAAGGCCGACATCGTCGTGAACGCCACGCCGCTCGGGCTGCGTTGGGATGATCCGCTGCCATTCGAGCCGCACCTGCTCCCGGCGGGATGTGTGGTGGCCGACATCATCATGAAACCCCGTGAAACGCGTCTTCTTCGGGAAGCGGCGGCTCGTGGTCATCGCGTCCACCACGGGATCCACATGCTCGGTGGGCAACTGGACTCGTACCGCGCCTTCTTCGGTCTGGGTTGATCAGCCCGACGACTACCAGATCAAGGGATGTGGGGGCAGGCCGTGGCGGCATATTCTGGCAGTCGGCGGTCAGCAACACGATCCGCGCACGCTGGGCCAGTTCCGCGCGGTCCCGCTGCGACTCGGCTCCCCCCCCGCGGGTCGGCCCGGCCGGCGGAGGGAGCGCCGCACCGGGTCCCGCGGTAGTGGAGCCGTGCCGTCGTGCGGCGCGTCCGGGGGTCCGCGGGGATCGGGCGGGGCCTGCTCGAAGCCTTGACACCGCGCCGCCGGCACCACGGCCGGCGGCGCGGCGTCTCCGCCTCGCCCACCATCCGGACGTGGACGGTCGCGGCGTCCGGGACGCACACCGCACGCACGGCGTCGGCCCGCGCACCCGACGTGCTCTCTTGTACCTCGTGCGCCAGATCAACGATCACGAGCACCCGGCGCCGTGGTGGTCACAACCGACCCGAAGGGACGAGCGGAATGACCGCAGTAGACACGTTCATGCGACTTCGCGAATACATGGTGGGGCCGTCGAGGTTCATGATCCTGCTGTCCTGTTTCGAACTCGGCATAATCGATGCGCTCCGGAAGAACCCGCGCATGACCGCGGCCCAGCTCGGCGACGCCGTCGGCGCCGCGCCGGACGCCGTGGAACAACTCCTCCATCTGCCGGTCAAGGAGGGTTTCGTTTCCTACGACGAGGGTTCCGGCCGCTACTCCCTTGACGCGTTCGCGGGCGTCGCCCCGTCCCACCTCCAGCAAGTGCTCACCGTCTTGAACATGATCAAGGTCGTCATGCTCAGGCAGATGTTCTATCTCACCGACAGCGTTCGGAACGGCACGCTCGTCGGCCTCAAGGAGCTCTACGGGTTCGAGGGAAACCTGTACGAGGCCGTGGCCGAACACAAGGACCTTCGCGACTCCTGGGCGACGATGATGGACGGCGTCACCACCCAGTTGGATCCCTGGTTCTTCAGGAACATCCACGTTCCGTCCGGCTCGCAGGTGCTCGATCTCGCAGGGAACACCGGTCTCGGCGCGATTCTGGCCTATCAGCTGAAGGCGTCTCCCGGGCTCCGCGTGACGACTTTCGATCTGCCGGAGAAGAAGGACGAATGCCTGGAGAACTTTCGATCCCACGGTGTGGAGGAACACTGCTCGTTCCTCGGTGGCGATGTCTTCGAAAGCGTTCCCAAAGGCTTCGACGTTGTCCTGATCAAGCACTTCTTGGACATGTTCGACAAGAAAGATGTGGTCAGGATCCTCAGTGGTGTCAACGAGGCGCTGGACGTCGGTGGGCAGGTCAACATCCTGGTGCCGGTGTACCCCGAGGACGTCAAGGAGCCCAGCAGCGCCGGCGTCGACATCTTCCCCGCCTACTTCCTCGCCTGCACCATGGGTCAGGGCGGCCCGCAGAAGCTGTCGACCTACCGGAGCTGGGTGGAAGAATGCGGGTTCACGGTCACGAAGATGGTTGCCCAGGATCTCACCACAACGCCGGGTAGCCTTATCGCACACGGCATTCTGTGCGCGACGAAGGTCGCATGAGACCGCCCGAGCGGTGACCGCACCACGGGTTCCCCCGCGGAGAGTCCGTCGTCGATGCCGCGACGAACCAGGTCCTCGGTCCGCCCGCCCCACGGGGCACCACGCGGGGGAGCCCACTGGGGCCCGCGCCGTCCATCCGGTACGCCGATGCGGATACGGATGTCACGGGCCGTCGACCGGCGGGATCCGCCGACATCGTTGTGGAACCCCGTGAAACGCGACTTCTTCGTGCGGCGGCGTCACTTGGCCGCGTCTGTTGTGGAATCCACATGGCCGACGGGCACCTGGGCTCGAACCGCCTTTCTTCGGTCCGGGGTGAAGGGCCGGCGACTACCAAACCGAGGGATGTGGCGCACGGCGCGGCGGCATACTCTGGCTAGGGCCTGTTGCAAAAGTGGATCTTGTTCGTTCATGATCGTGTTTTGTGGGACGTGGAGATCTGACGAACGACCAGTGGGCCCGGCTTGAGCC
>NZ_JBIWLW010000076.1:0-14459 GCF_044766385.1 Streptomyces sp. NPDC102274
GGCCGAGTTGTTCGTGCGGGGCATCGCGGTCGACTGGAGCGGTGTCCTGCCGCGGACGTCCGGACGGGTGGATCTGCCCACGTATGCCTTCGACCGCCAGCACTTCTGGCTGCATGAGGCGGAATCAGACCTCGACGCCACAGACGCGGCCGAAGGCGCGGACTCCGACTTCTGGGCCGCGGTCGAGCAAGCAGATCTGGACTCCCTCGGCGACTTGCTGGAGATGGCGTCGACCGACCAACGCAGCGCCCTGGACACGGTCGTTCCCGTGCTGGCGGAGTGGCGAGGAAAGTACCGCCGGAGGTCGGCGGTGGAGAAGCTGCGCTACCACGTCACCTGGCAGCCGCTCGAACGCGAAGCCACGGGCGTACCACGTGGCCGTTGGCTGGTCGTCGTACCGTCCGAACGTGCGCACCACGGTGCGACCGACGCCCTCCTGGAGGAGCTGACCGGTCAGGGACTCGGCACGGTCTTGCTGGCGGTCGGTGACCATGACGGCACCAGGGAACGGCTCGCCGAGCGCCTGACCGCCGTCGTGGCCGAACACGACCTGACCGGTGTTCTGTCCCTGCTCGCCCTGGCCCAACAGGCGGGAGGCGGCCCGCAGGACGCGACCGCGACCGCGGCCTCGACGCTCGCACTGGTCCAAGCCCTGGGGGACAGCCACGTCACCCAGCCCCTGTGGTGCGTCACCAGAGGCGCGGTGAACATCGGGGTCCAGGACACCCTCACCGCACCGGCCCAGGCGTCGCTGTGGGGCCTGGGACGTGCCACCGCGCTGGAACGCCCCGACCGGTGGGGCGGTCTGGTCGACCTGCCCGCCGTGGCCGACCCGCGCACGGCTCAGCACCTGCTCGGAGTGCTGAACGGCGCCGCCGGCGAAGACCAGCTCGCGGTACGGCGCTCGGGCGTGTACACCCGGCGGCTGGTCCGCAAACCCGTGCCGGAGCCCGCCGGCGACGGCCGCTGGCAGCCCCGGGGCGCGATCCTGGTGACCGGCGGAGCCGAAGGACTCGGCAGGCACGCGGCGCTCTGGCTCGCGCTCACCGGCGCCGACCGGCTCATCGTCACCACCACCGCGCACGCACCGGACCAGTGCGTGCCGGAACTGCGTGCCGAACTGGCCGGGCTCGGCCTCGGCACCGCGGTGGAGTCCTGTGCCGACTCCGATCGGGACGCGATCGCGCAACTGGTCTCCGCGACCGCCCCGGAACAGCCGCTCACGGCGGTGGTGCACGCGGCCGACATCACGCAGACCAGTTCCGTCGACGACACCCGCGTGAGTGACCTCGCCGAGGTGTTCGCCGCCAAAGTGGACACCGCCGTATGGCTGGACGAACTGTTCGAGGACACGCCGCTCGAAGCGTTCGTCGTCTTCTCCTCGATCGCGGGTGTGTGGGGTGGCGGCGGCCAGGGCACGTCCGGAGCGGCGAACGCCGTCCTCGACGCCCTGGTCGAGTCACGCAGGGCCCGGGGCCTCCGTGCGACGTCGATGGCGTGGGGAGCCCTCGACCAGATCGGCGTGGGTATGGACGAGGCCGCCCTCACCCAACTCCGCCGCCGCGGTGTCCTTCCCATGGCCCCTCAGCTGGCGGTGACCGCGATGGTGCAGGCGGTCCAGGGCAACGAGAAGTTCGTGACGGTGGCCGACATGGACTGGGGGGCGTTCATCCCCGCGTACACCTCGGTCCGGGCCAGTCCGCTGTTCGCCGACCTGCCTGAGGCGAAGGCGGTGCTCCAGGCATCGCAGGGAGACAGTGCGAACAGCGATACCGCCTCGTCCCTCGCCGACTCCCTGCGGGCGGCTTCGGAGGTCGAGCAGAACCGCATCCTGCTGCGGCTGGTCCGCGGCCATGCCTCGACCGTCCTGGGCCACAGCGGCGCGGAGGGCATCGGCCCACGCCAGGCGTTCCAGGACGTCGGCTTCGACTCGCTGGCCGCGGTCAACCTTCGCAACAGCTTGCACGCGGCGACCGGACTGCGCCTGCCGGCGACGCTGATCTTCGACTACCCCACCCCGGAGGCGCTGGTCGGCTACCTGCGCTCGGAGCTTCTCCGGGAGGCCGACGACGGTCTGGAAGGGCGGGAGGACGAGCTCAGGCGGGTCCTGGCGTCCGTTTCGTTCGCCCGGTTCAAGGAAGCCGGTGTGCTCGACACCCTCCTCGGCCTCGCCGACACAGAGGACGGGGAAGCGCGGGGTGCCGGAGCGCCGGACTCCGCGGACGTGGAACTGATCGACGCGATGGACGTCGCCGATCTCGTGCAACGGGCTTTGGGCAAGACGAGCTGACCACAGATGGTGAACGAACCGTGGAGGATGGTTATGTCGGCGCCAGACGAGCAGATCGTTCAGGCACTGCGAACCTCGCTGAAGGAGAACGCCAGGCTTCAGCAGGAGAACAGCACACTCGTCGCCGCAGCCGCGGAGCCCATCGCGATCGTCTCCATGGCCTGCCGGTACGCCGGTGGAATCCGCGGTCCGGAGGACCTCTGGCGGGTGGTGTCCGAGGGTACCGACGTCTACACGGGCTTCCCCGAGGACCGCGGGTGGGATCTCGAGGGCCTCTACCACCCGGACCCCGACAACCCCGGTACGACCTACGTGCGGGAGGGCGCCTTCCTGCACGACGCCGCGCAGTTCGACGCCGGTTTCTTCGGCATCTCGCCGCGTGAGGCCCTGGCGATGGACCCTCAGCAGCGGCAACTGCTCGAGGTGTCCTGGGAGACCTTCGAGCGGGCCGGCATCGACCCCTACTCGGTGCGGGGCACCGACATCGGGGTGTTCGCCGGGATAGTGCACCAGGACTACGCGCCCGACCTCAGCGGGTTCGAGGGGTACCTCAGCCTGGAGCGCGCACTGGGCACCGCGGGCGGCGTCGCCTCCGGAAGGGTCGCCTACACCCTCGGCCTCGAAGGTCCCGCGGTGAGCGTCGACACCATGTGCTCCTCCTCGTTGGTGGCGATGCACCTCGCCGCGCAGGCGCTTCGCCGGGGCGAGTGTTCGATGGCGCTCGCGGGCGGTTCGACGGTGATGGCGACGCCGGGCGGGTTCGTCGGCTTCGCGCGTCAGCGAGCACTCGCCTTCGACGGGCGCTGCAAGTCCTACGCCGCGGGCGCCGACGGCTCCAGCTGGGCTGAGGGTGTTGGAGTGCTGCTGCTCGAACGGCTGTCGGTGGCTCAGGAGCGTGGGCACCATGTGCTGGCGGTGATCCGTGGCAGTGCGGTGAACCAGGATGGCGCCTCCAACGGCCTGACGGCGCCGAACGGTCCGTCGCAGCAGCGGGTGATTCGCAAGGCGTTGGCCGGTGCCGGGCTCTCACCGTCCGATGTGGACGCGGTGGAGGGCCACGGCACGGGCACGGTGCTGGGCGATCCGATCGAGGCGCAGGCGCTGCTGGCCACTTACGGGCAGGGCAGGGACCCGAAACAGCCACTGTGGCTCGGATCGGTCAAGTCCGTGATCGGCCACACGCAGGCGGCGTCCGGTGTGGCCGGTGTGATCAAGATGGTGCAGGCGCTGCGGCACGAGGTGCTCCCGGCGACTCGGCACGTGGACGCGCCCACTCCTCAGGTGGACTGGTCTTCGGGAGCTGTCGAGCTGCTGACCGCGGCTCGGGACTGGTCGCGCAGCGGTCATCCGCGCCGGGCCGGGGTGTCCTCGTTCGGGGCCAGTGGGACGAACGCCCACCTGATCCTGGAGGAGGCGCCCGCCGAGGAGACGCGGCCCGCCTCGGTGAAGGCGGCGCCCACGGGAGTGGTGCCGTTGGTCGTGTCGGCGGGCACCGCCGCGTCCCTGGCGGCCCAGGCGGAGCGCCTGGCGGCGTTCATCGAGGGCGCCGACGAGGTGTCGCTGGCGGACGTGGCCGGGGCGTTGGTGTCGGGCCGAGCTGTGCTGAACGAGCGTGCGGTAGTGGTCGCGGGTTCGGACGAGGAGGCGCTGGCCGGGTTGGGCGCGCTGGCTCGGGGTGAGAACGCGGTCGGCGTGGTGGCCGGTTCGGGTGTGCCGGGCAAGGTCGTGTGGGTGTTTCCGGGCCAAGGGTCGCAGTGGTTCGGCATGGGCCGGGATCTGCTCGATTCCTCACCGGTCTTCGCCGAACGGATCGGGCAGTGTGCCACCGCGTTGGAGCGGTGGGTGGACTGGTCACTGGTGGAGGTGCTGCGCGGTGACACCGACCCCGCGCTCCTGGATCGGGTCGATGTACTGCAGCCGGCCAGTTTCGCGGTCATGCTCGGCCTCGCGGCGGTGTGGTCCTCGGTGGGCGTGCAGCCTGACGCTGTGGTGGGCCACTCGCAGGGTGAGATCGCGGCTGCGTGTGTGGCAGGCTCTTTGTCGCTGGAGGACGCGGCGCGGGTGGTGGCGCTGCGCAGCCAGGCCATCGCCACGGCGTTGTCCGGGCGTGGCGGTATGGCCTCCGTAGCGTTACCCGAGGACGAGGCGGTCGCGCGGTTGGAGCCGTGGGCGGGCCGGGTCGAGGTGGCCGCCGTGAACGGCCCCTCCTCGGTGGTGATCGCCGGCGATGCCCGGGCACTCGACGAAGCGTTGGAGGCACTGGACGAGCAAGGTGTCCGTGTACGGCGGGTGGCGGTGGACTACGCCTCCCACACCCGGCACGTGGAGGACATCCGTGACACGCTCGCCGAAGCGCTCGCCGGGATCAGTGCGCAGGCGCCGACGGTGCCGTTCTACTCGACCGTCACCGGCGAGTGGGTGCGGGACGCCGGGGTCGTGGATGGTGGGTACTGGTACCGGAACCTGCGGCAGCAGGTCCGGTTCGGCCCGGCGGTGCAGGACTTGCTCGAGCAGGGCCACGGAGTGTTCGTGGAGATCAGTGCCCACCCGGTGCTGGTCCAGCCGATCACCGAGATCGTCGACCGCGCCGACTCCGAGGCGGTGGTGACGGGATCGTTGCGGCGCGATGAGGGTGGCCTGCGGCGCCTGCTTGCCTCGATGGGTGAGCTGTTCGTGCGGGGTTGCGCGCTGGACTGGGCCGGGATTGTGCCCAGTGGGGCGACGGCCGGGCGCGTGGACCTGCCGACGTACGCCTTCGACCGCCGGCACTACTGGCTCCAGTTGGCTGATTCGGCGACCGACGCGGCGTCGCTGGGACTGGCCTCCGCCGATCACCCGTTGCTGGGTGCGGTGGTGCGGCTGCCGCAGTCCGACGGGCTGGTGTTCACCTCGCGCTTGTCGTTGCGCTCGCACCCCTGGTTGGCCGATCATGCGATCGGTGGTGTCGTGCTCGTCCCCGGCACGGTGTACGTCGATCTCGCCGTGCGGGCGGGCGACGAGTTCGGCTACGGCGTTCTCGAAGAACTCGTGATCGAGGCGCCGTTGGTGCTGCCCGAGCAGGGCGGGGTGCGACTGCAGGTCGCGGTGGGCGGCGCGGGGGAGAACGGCTCGCGCACGGTGGGCGTCTACTCCCTGCGCGAGGACGCCGTCGGCGATGGCGACGCGGATGTGTGGACGCGGCACGCCACGGGACTCCTGTCGGCCGCGCCGACGGCGCGGGCCGCGGGATTCGACTTCACCGCCTGGCCGCCGCCGGGTGCGCAGCGGGTCGAGGTCGGGGACTTCTACGACGACCTGGTCGAGCGCGGGTACGCGTACGGGCCCGCCTTCCAGGGCCTGCGGGCGGTATGGCGGCGAGGCGAGGAGGTCTTCGCCGAGGTCGCCCTGCCCGAGGAGCAGCGGGAGGACGCCGGAAGGTTCGGCATCCACCCGGCGCTGCTGGACGCCGCCCTCCACACGAACGCCTTCGCCGACCCGGACGACGACCGCAAGGTGCTGCCCTTCGCGTGGAACGGGCTGCTGTTGCACGCCGTTGGTGCTTCCGCGCTGCGCGTGCGGGTCGCACCCCGTGGTCCGGACGCACTGTCGTTCCAGGCCGCCGACGAGACCGGCGGCCTGGTCGTGACGATGGACTCGCTCGTGTCGCTGCCGGTGTCCGCCGAGCAGCTGGAGACGGCGGCGGAGGAGAGCCGCGACTCGTTGTTCCGGGTGGAGTGGACCGAGCTGCCCCCGGCCCAGCGGGTGGACGTGCCGTCGTGGACGGAGGTTGCCACAGGAGATGACGTGGCAGACCTGGAACACTGCAGCATGGTGCCGGCGGTGGCGCTCCTGCGAGCAGTCGGCGGTGATGACGAGGACGCGGGGCTGGCATTGGCCTCGCGGGTGCTGGGGGTCTTGCAAGCCTGGCCGACCGGCGCCGCGTCGGCGGACTCGCGGCTGCTGGTGATGACCTGCGGCGCGGTGCCCGCCGGTGGTGAGGACACGGTGACCGACCCGGCCGCGGCAGCGGTCTGGGGTTTGGTCCGGGCCGCGCAGGCCGAGTACCCCGACCGGATCATCCTTCTCGATGCCGATCCCGCGGATCCGGCCGGTGTGGAGCCGGTGCTGGGTTCGGTACTGGCCGGCGGTGAACCGCAGATCGCCCTACGCGGCACGACCCTCTTCGTGCCTCGGCTCGCCCGTGCCGGTCAGCCCCCGGACGGTCCCTCCGTGTTCCGCCCGGAAGGGACGGTTCTGCTCACGGGTGGCACCGGGTCGCTGGGCGGCGTGGTCGCCCGGCATCTGGTGTCCCGGCACGGTGCGCGGCGTCTGGTGCTGGCCAGTCGGCGGGGTCCGGCCGCCACCGGTGCGGAGGAATTGGCCGCCGAGCTCACCGGGCTGGGCGCGGTGGTCTCGGTGGTCGCCTGCGATGTCTCCGAACGGGACCAGGTGGCGGAGCTGCTGGCGTCGATGCCCGATGAGCACCCCTTGGCGGGTGTGGTGCACATGGCCGGTGTGCTGGACGACGGCGTGATCTCGGCGCTGACCCCTGAGCGGTTGGCGGGGGTGTTCGGCCCGAAGGTGGACGCGGTACGGCACCTGGATGCGCTGACCCGCGGCATGGATCTCGACGCGTTCGTCGTGTTCTCGTCGGCCGCCGCGCTCCTGGGGTCCGCTGGGCAGGGTAATTACGCCGCGGCGAACGCGTTCCTGGACGGGGTGATGGCCGGCCGTCGGGCGGCGGGCCTGCCAGGGGTGTCGTTCGCGTGGGGCCTGTGGGAGCAGGCCACCGGCCTGACCGCCCACCTCAGCGCCACCGACCGGGCACGGATGAGCCGAGGCGGTGTCCTGGCGATGTCGCCTGCCGAGGGCCTGGCGATGTTCGACATCGGTCTGCGCGCGGGCCAGGCGCTGCTGGTACCGATCAAGCTCGACCTGCGGGCGCTGCGCACCCAGGCCGCGGCAGGCGGAGAGGTCCCGCACCTGCTGCGTGGCATGGTTCGCGCGGGGCGGCGTCTGGCGCGCGCGGGTACCGGGGACGGCAGCGGGCTGTTCCGCAGGCTCGCCGGGCTGTCCCCTGACGAGCAGGAGAGCGTCCTGCTGACCGTCGTCCAAGGCGAGGCGGGCGCCGTGCTGGGCTTCAGCGGGCCCGAGTTGGCGCAGGGCACCCGTGGGTTCAGCGACATCGGGTTCGACTCCTTGACCGCGGTCGAGCTGCGGAATCGGCTGAGCGCGGCGACCGGAGTGAAGCTGCCTGCCACGCTGGTCTTCGACTACCCCACCCCGGCGGCGCTCGCCCGTCATCTGCGCGAGGAACTGGGCGGCACGATGGCGGGCGTCCCCGCCGCCGTTGCTGCGGTCGCCGCGGATCCTGACGAGCCGATCGCGATCGTGGGGATGGCGTGCCGATTGCCGGGTGGCGTGGCGGATCCCGAGGACTTGTGGCGGATGGTGCACGAGGGCCGGGAGGGGACGTCGTCCTTCCCTGAGGACCGGGGCTGGGATCTGGACGGTCTGTTCGATCCGGACCCGGATCGCCCGGGGACGTCGTACACCAGTCGGGGCGGTTTCCTGCACGGGGCGGGGCTCTTCGACGCGGGGTTCTTCGGGATCTCGCCGCGCGAGGCGTTGGCGATGGACCCGCAGCAGCGGTTGCTGCTGGAGGCTTCGTGGGAGGCGCTGGAGCGGGCCGGCATCGATCCGACAGCGGCGCGCGGCGACAACATCGGCGTCTTCTCCGGTGTCTCCATCCACGACTACCTCGAGTCCCTCAGCAATATGCCCGCGGAGCTCGAAGGCTTTGTCACGACGGCCACAGCGGGAAGTGTGGCGTCGGGGCGGGTGTCCTACGTGTTCGGTTTCGAGGGCCCCGCGGTCACCGTGGACACGGCGTGTTCGTCGTCGCTGGTGGCGATTCACCTCGCCGCGCAAGCACTGCGGCAGGGCGAATGCTCGATGGCGCTGGCCGGCGGTGTCGCCGTGATGGGATCGCCGATCGGCGTTCTCGGCATGTCGCGGCAGCGGGGCCTGGCCGAGGACGGGCGGTGCAAGGCGTTCGCGGATGGCGCGGATGGGACCGTGCTGTCCGAGGGCGTCGGCGTGGTGGTGCTGGAGCGGTTGTCGGTGGCGCGCGAGCGCGGGCATCGGGTGCTGGCGGTGATCCGTGGCAGTGCGGTGAACCAGGACGGCGCTTCCAACGGGTTGACCGCTCCGAACGGTCCTTCGCAGCAACGGGTGATCCGCAGCGCGTTGGCCGGCGCGGGTCTGACACCGTCCGATGTGGATGTCGTGGAGGCCCATGGGACCGGGACGGCGCTGGGGGATCCGATCGAGGCGCAGGCGTTGCTGGCCACGTACGGGAAGGACCGGGACCCGGCGCGTCCCGTGTGGCTCGGCACGTTGAAGTCGAACATTGGCCACACGCAGGCGGCCGCGGGTGTGGCCAGTGTGATCAAGATGGTGCAGGCGCTGCGGCACGGCGTCATGCCTCCCACGCTCCACGTACAGGAGCCCACGGCACAGGTGGATTGGACGGCGGGCGCGGTCGAGTTGCTGGCCGAGGCCCGGGATTGGGAGAAGAACGGCCACCCGCGCAGGGCCGGTGTGTCCTCGTTCGGTATCAGTGGGACCAACGCACACTTGATCATCGAGGAAGCACCTGCCGAGGAGACGGGGGCGGTCCCCGATGAGGCACTGCCTGACGATGTGGTGCCACTGGTGGTGTCCGCGCGGAGCGCCGGTTCCCTGGCGGGTCAGGCCCGACGGCTGGCGGACTTCATCGAGCGTGCTGATGAGGTGTCGCTGACGCGCATGGCCGGTGCCCTGCTGTCGACCCGGGCGGTGCTGGGCGATCGTGCGGTGGTGGTGGCGGGGTCCGGCGAGGAAGCTGTGGCGCGGCTCGGTGCGCTGGCGCGTGGTGAGAGCGTGGCCGGTGTGGTCTCCGGTCGAGTGGGTGTGCCGGGGAAGCTGGTGTGGGTGTTCCCGGGTCAGGGGACGCAATGGGTTGGCATGGGGCGCGAGTTGCTGGACTCGTCCTTGGTGTTCGCGGAGCGTATCGGGGAGTGCGCGTCTGCCTTGGAGCGGTGGTGTGACTGGTCGCTGGTGGACGTGCTGCGTGGCGAGACCGACCCCGAGGTGATGAATCGGGTTGATGTCCTCCAGCCCGCGGGCTTCGCGGTGATGGTGGGTCTGGCTGCGGTGTGGGGTTCGGTGGGGGTGGTGCCGGATGCGGTGGTGGGGCATTCGCAGGGTGAGATCGCTGCTGCGTGTGTGGCGGGGGCGTTGTCGTTGGAGGATGCGGTTCGGGTGGTGGCGTTGCGTAGTCAGGTCATCGCGGCGGAGTTGTCCGGACGTGGCGGTATGGCGTCGGTCGCCCTGAGTGAGGCCGACGCGGTCGCCCGGTTGGCGCCGTGGGAGGGCCGTGTCGAAGTGGCCGCGGTCAACGGCCCCTCCTCGGTGGTGATCGCCGGGGACGCCGCAGCGCTGGACGAGGCGGTAGAGGTGCTCTCCGGACGGCGGGTGGCGGTGGACTACGCGTCGCACACCCGGCACGTGGAGGACATCCGTGACAGGCTGGCCGAGGTGCTGGCCGGGATCAGTGCGCAGGCGCCGGTGGTGCCGTTCTACTCGACCGTCACCGGCGACTGGGTGCGGGACGCCGGGGTCGTGGACGCCGGGTACTGGTACCGGAACCTGCGGCAGCAGGTCCGGTTCGGCCCGGCGGTGGTGGACCTGCTCAGCCAGGGGCACGGGGTATTCGTCGAGGTCAGTGCCCACCCGGTGCTGGTTCAGCCGATCACCGAGATCGTCGACGACACGGACGTCGACGACACGGTCGTCGTCGGCTCGTTGCGCCGTGAGGACGGTGGTCCGCGGCGACTGATGACCTCGATGGCCGAGGTGTTCGTGCGAGGTGTCGCGCTCGACTGGAGCGGCGTGCTGCCTTCCGCCCCGACCGCACGTGTCGACCTGCCGACGTACGCCTTCGACCACCGGCACTACTGGCTCCATCCGACCGAGGCGGCGACGGACGCGCCGTCGCTGGGGCTGGCCGGTGCCGATCACCCGCTGCTCGGTGCGGTGGTGCAGTTGCCGCAGTCGGACGGCCTGGTGTTCACCTCACGGCTGTCGTTGAGGTCGCACCCCTGGCTGGCCGATCACGCGGTCGGTGGTGTCGTGGTCGTCCCGAGCGCCGGACTGGTGGAACTCGCCGTACGCGCCGGCGACGAAGCCGGGTGTTCAGTCCTCGACGAGCTGGTGATCGAATCCCCGCTCGTGTTGCCCGAGCACGGTGGCGTGCGTGTGCAGATCGCGCTGGGCGGACCGGGCGAGAACGGCTCGCGCTCCGTCGATGTCTACTCCCTGCGCGGGGACGGTGTGGATGTGTGGACGCGACATGCCACCGGCATGCTGTCGGCGGTGTCGGCGGCATACGGCACGGAATTCGACTTCGCTGCCTGGCCGCCGCCCGGCGCGCGGAAGGCCGACGTGGATGACCTCTACACCGACCTGGCCGAACGCGGGTACGTGTACGGGCCCGTGTTCCAAGGTGTCCGGGCGGTGTGGCGGCGCGGCGAGGAACTCTTCGCCGAGGTCGCCCTGCCCGAGCATCAGGGCACGGACGCGGGCGGGTTCGGTATCCACCCGGCGTTGCTGGACGCGGCACTGCACCCGGCCTTGCTGGACGCCGCCGAACACGGGCAGGAGCCGCGGCAACCGCTGGACTGGAGCGGGCTGGCACTGCACGCCGTCGGCGCGTCGGTGCTGCGGGTACGGCTGGCGCCCGGCGGCTCCGGTGCCCTGTCGCTGGCGGCGGCGGACGAGGCAGGCAACCCGGTCGTGACCGTGGATTCGCTGGCGCTTCGTGCGGTGTCCGCCGAGCAGTTGGGCGCTGCGGATGCCGGCACGGTGCGCGCCGACTCGCTGTTCCAAGTGGAGTGGACCGAACTGGCCCCGGCTGAGGGGGAGCCATCGCCCTCCTGGGTGGCGGTGACCACCGCTGACGACGTGGCAGCACTTGCCGACGGCGTGCCCGCGGCGGTGGTGCTGGAGGCAGTAAGCGACGACGCCGAGGACACGACGCTGACCTTGACTTCGAGGGTGTTGGCCGTTGTGCAGGCATGGCTCGCCGGAGCAGGGCTGGAGGAGTCGCGCCTCGTGGTCGTGACCCGCGGCGCGGTGGCCGCCGGTGAGGGCGCGGTGACTGACCCGGCCGCGGCGGCCGTGTGGGGTCTGGTCCGTGCCGCTCAGGCGGAGAACCCGGACCGGATCGTTCTGCTGGACCTCGACGCGGCCTCTGTCGACGGAGTGGAACCCGTGCTGGGGCCGGTGCTGGCCTGCGATGAGCCGCAGCTCGCGGTGCGCGGCACGACCTTGTCCGTACCGCGCCTGGCTCGCGCTGCTCAGACCTCGGATTCGCCGGCCGTGTTCGGTGCGCGAGGGACGGTTCTGGTCTCGGGTGCAGGGGCGTTGGGTGGTCTGGTGGCCGGGCATTTGGTCACGCGCCACGGTGTGCGGCGTCTGGTCCTGGCCAGCAGGCGAGGTCCGGACGCCGAGGGTATGGCGGAGTTGGTCGCCGAGCTCACCGGGCAGGGCGCCGAGGTTTCGGTCGTCGCCTGCGACGTCTCCGATCGCGACCAGGTGGCCGCGCTGCTCGCGACGGTGCCGGACGAGCATCGGCTGACCGGTGTGGTGCACACGGCCGGGGTCCTGGATGCCGGCGTGATCGAGACGCTGACCCCGGAGCGGCTCGCCGCGGTGTTCGCGCCCAAGGTCGACGCGGTGCGGCACCTCGACGAGCTGACCCGCGACATGGACCTCGACGCCTTCGTCGTCTACTCCTCCGTCTCGGCTGTGTTCATGGGCGCCGGCAGCGGCAGCTACGCGGCGGCGAACGCCTTCCTTGACGGACTGATGGCCAACCGCCGGGCGGCGGGCCTGCCAGGTTTGTCCCTGGCGTGGGGCCTGTGGGAACAGACCACGGGCATGGCGGCCGGCACCGACGACCTCACCAGGGCCCGGATGAACCGCCGCGGCGGTCTGCAGCTGATGACACAGGCGGAGGGCATGGACCTGTTCGACGCCGCCGTGCGGTCCGAGCAGGCGCTGCTGGTGCCTGCCAAGCTGGACCTGCGAGGGGTGCGCACCGATGCCGCGGCAGGTGGTGCGGTGCCGCACATGTTGCGCCGCCTGGTCCGGGCGGGCAGGCAGCACGCACACACTGCCGGCATCAGCGACAAGCGTGGCCGGTTGTCCGACCAGCTGACGGGGCTCGCTCCGGCAGACCAGCTGACACTGCTTCTGGACCTGGTTCGTGGTCAGGTCGCGGCCGTGCTCGGGCATGCCGGAGCGGGGGCTGTGCGAGCGGACCTGGCGTTCAAGGATGCCGGGTTCGACTCGTTGACGTCGGTGGAACTGCGTAACAAGTTGCGTGAGGCCACCGGCCTGAAGCTGCCCGCGACAGTGGTCTTCGACCACCCGAATCCACAGGCGCTCGCCCGTCATCTGCGCGACGAGTTCGGTGAGGTGGTGCGGGTGCCGGTGGTGCCGGCGGTGGTCGTGGCGGATGCGGGGGAGCCGGTCGCGATCGTGGGTATGGCGTGCCGGTTGCCGGGTGGTGTGGCGGGGCCGGAGGACTTGTGGCGGTTGGTGGCCGAGCGTCGGGACGCGGTGTCGGGGTTCCCTGAGGACCGGGGCTGGGATCTGGAGGGTCTGTTCGATCCGGACCCGGATCGCCCGGGGACGTCGTACACCGGTCGGGGCGGTTTCCTGCATGAGGCGGGGCTCTTCGACGCGGGGTTCTTCGGGATTTCGCCGCGTGAGGCGTTGGCGATGGATCCGCAGCAGCGGTTGCTGCTGGAGACCTCGTGGGAGGCGCTGGAAGGCGCGGACATCGACCCGATCTCGTTGAAGGGCACCGACGTCGGTGTGTTCACAGGGGCCTTCGGCCAGGGCTACGTCGCACCGGGAGCCAGTGTCGTCACGCCGGAGCTGGAGGGTTTCGCCGGCACCGGCGGGTCGTCGAGCGTGGCGTCCGGCCGGGTGTCCTATGTGTTCGGTTTCGAGGGACCGGCGGTCACTATCGACACGGCGTGTTCGTCGTCGCTGGTGGCGATGCACCTTGCCGCGCAGGCATTGCGGCAGGGTGAGTGCTCGATGGCGCTGGCCGGTGGCGTAACGGTCATGGCGAACCCCGGCGCCTTCGTGGAGTTCTCCCGGCAGCGGGGCCTCGCCGTCGACGGGCGCTGCAAGGCGTTCGCCGCCGCGGCCGACGGCACCGGCTGGGCCGAGGGCGTCGGCGTCGTGGTGCTCGAACGGCTGTCGGTGGCGCGGGAGCGCGGACACCGGATCCTGGCGGTGCTGCGCGGCAGCGCCGTGAACCAGGACGGCGCCTCCAACGGGCTGACGGCGCCGAACGGTCCCTCGCAGCAGCGGGTGATCCGCCGGGCCCTGCTGAACGCCGGATTGCTCTCTGCGGATGTGGATGTGGTGGAGGCCCACGGGACGGGCACCTCCCTGGGCGACCCGATCGAGGCGCAGGCGCTCCTGGCCACCTACGGGCAGGACAGGGACCCCGAACGTCCCTTGTGGCTCGGCTCGTTGAAGTCGAACATCGGCCACGCACAGGCGGCCGCGGGTGTGGCGAGCGTGATCAAGATGGTGCAGGCGCTGCGGCACGGGACACTCCCGGCAACCCTGCATGTGGACGCGCCCACTCCCGAGGTGGACTGGTCGGCGGGCGCGGTCGAGTTGCTGACGGAATCCCGGGAATGGTCGCGCGACGGCCGCCCGCGTCGAGCCGGGGTGTCCGCGTTCGGTGTCAGTGGGACGAATGCGCACCTGATACTGGAGGAGGCGCCTGTCGAGGAGTCGGTCGCCGCTGAGGAGATGCCGGTGTCGGGTGTGGTGCCGTTGGTGGTGTCGGCGCGGAGTGCTGGTTCGTTGGCGGGGCAGGCCGGTCGGTTGGCTGCGTTCATCGGGGGCGAGGCGCAACTGGCGGAAGTCGCGAGTGCGTTGGTGTCGAACCGGGCCGCGCTGAGTGAGCGTGACGTGCTGATCGCGGGCTCCAGCGACGAGGCGATAGCGGACCTCGAATTGTTGGCGCGTGGTGAGAGCGTGGCCGGTGTGGTTTCCGGTCGAGTGGGTGTGCCGGGGAAGCTGGTGTGGGTGTTCCCGGGTCAGGGGACGCAGT
>NZ_JBIWLW010000077.1:0-14361 GCF_044766385.1 Streptomyces sp. NPDC102274
CGGACCGCTCCGACACCGGCCGCCGGTTACCGCGCCGAGACGCTCAACGTCCTCTTCGCAGGTCAGCCGTGACGGCCACGACCCTGACGCCCCGCACGCTGAAGGCGGCGAGTACAGCGGCGGCACTGAAGCTGCCGCGTGACCGGTTCCCCTCGCGCCCGGCCTCCAGCGACTGGCCCGCCACCGAACTCGGCCGCGTGGATGTGTGGGAGAGGACGACCGCAACGCCGTTCGTCCTCGCGAACCCTGTCGTTCAGGGCAAGCGGGTCCGCGGTCTGGCGCACCTGCTGGACTGGCTGCACGACGCTCCGGGCGAGTCCTGGCAGCAGCGGTGGCTGGCCAGCGGCGCCGAGGCACTCGGCGCCCAGTGGCGGCGGGCGCCCCTGGAGTGGCTTCGCGAACGTGGCCGGTGTTCTCAGTGGCTGCCGTCCGAACTGTCCAACGGGATGAAGGCCTTGATCTGCGCCGATGTCATCCGCCCCTCGCTCGAGTGGCTGGTGTCCGTGCCTTCCTTGAAGAGCGACCTTGCTCCCGGACTCGCTCTCGTGCGCGACCCGCACGGATACGCACGACTGCGGGTGCACTGTGACAACCGCACCGACCTGTCGGCATCTTCCCGCCGGCTCATCCTGCAGCGGACCTCCGTGATCCTGGCGACCAAGGGCGGCCTGGTCGACGACATCGCCCTCGGCGACGTCCTGGAACTCGCCGAGACCGAGACCGCAGTGCTCACGTCCTGGCCGAAGGACCTGCCCGTCTTCTACCGCACACTGCGAGACCTGGACATCCTCGGCCCTCAAGCCCCCACCGGCTGGCGCGAGTTGCGCACCGGCGGACAACGAACCCCCGAGGAACTCATCGACCGCTACGAGATCGAGTCCCGGCCCGTCAGAGACCTGCTCGTGGACTACCTGCGAGAACGCCAGCCGGGACTGGACTACAACAGCCTGCGCGACCTTGCGTACTTCCTCGGCTGCCGCTTCTGGAAGGACCTTGAGCTCCACCACCCTGGCCTCGACAGCCTCCACCTGCCCGCCGAGGCAGCCACCGCCTGGCGCCAGCGCCTGCTGACCCGGCCGGAGACGGTCACCGACCAGGACGGCGAGAAGGCCGTCGTCCCGGTCGCCCGGATCAGCTTCCGCGAGTGCCTGATCAAAGTACGGGCCCTCTACCTGGATCTCTCCCAGTGGGCCATCGAAGATCCCGGACGCTGGGCGCACTGGGTCGCCCCCTGCCCCGTCAGTCAGCAGGACATCGAGACCCGCAAATACAAACGACAGCACAAGTCCCGCATGGATGCCCGCACCCGCGAGCGTCTCCCCGTCCTGCCCGTACTCGTCCGCACCGTTGACCAGCGACGCAGGACCGCCGAGACACTCCTCCACGCCGCCCGTCAAGCCGGGCCCGGAACCGCATTCACCGCCGGCGACCAGACCCTGGTCCGCTCCGTCCTCCGCACCGGCACGTCCGTGACCACCGTCTGGGCGGACGACCCGAACAGCGGCAAGCGCCGTGACCTACGGCAGGAAGAGGAGTACGCGTTCTGGGCCTGGGCCACGGTGGAAGTCCTCCGCCTCACCGGCGTCCGTATCGAGGAGTTGCTGGAGCTCAGCCACCACAGCCTGGTCCGATACCGGCTGGCGACCACGGGCGAAATCGTACCCCTACTGCAGATCGCGCCGTCCAAGACGGACGTGGAACGGCTGCTGGTCGTCAGCCCCGAACTGGCCGAGGTGCTGTCCACCATCATCAGCAGAATCCGGGAACCCTCCGGACCCGTCCCGCTGATCCCCGCCTACGACTGGCACGAATGCGTGTGGATGCCGCCAGCCCCGCTGCTGTTCCAGCGCCGCTTCCGCACCGAGAACCGCGCCATCAACCACGGCACCATCCGCAAAATGCTCCAGGCCGCTCTGGCCGGGACCGGCCTCGTCGACCCCGGCGACGGCCGCCCCCTGAACTACACCCCTCACGACTTCCGCAGGATGTTCATCACCGACGCCATCATGAACGGGCTGCCCCCTCACATCGCCCAGGTGATCGTCGGCCACCAGGACATCAACGTCACCCTCGGCTACAAGGCCGTCTATCCCGACGAGGCCATCCGGGCCCACCTGGCATTCCTCGCCCGGCGCCGCAGCCGGCGCCCCACCGAGGAGTACCGGGCGCCCACCGACGAGGAATGGGAGGACTTCCTCGGCCACTTCGAACGCCGCAAAGTCTCCACCGGCCTCTGCGGCCGGGCCTACTCCACCCCCTGCATCCATGAAGCCTGCCTGCGATGCTCCATGCACTGGCCGGACCCCGCCCAACGCTCCCGCATCGTCGAGATCCGCGACAACCTCGTCGCCCGCATCGCCGAGGCCGAACGCGAGGGCTGGCTCGGGGAAGTCGAAGGACTACAGATCAGCCTCGCAGGCGCCAGCGACAAGCTCGCACAGATCGACCGACATTCCACCACCACACCGGTCGATCTCGGGATCCCGTCACCGAGGTCACAAGAGTCGTCTCCGAACCAAGATCGCTAGTTCAGAGAATCCGCAAAATGATCCTGCTTCAGTGACACTCCGCGACGACTCCCCAAGATCTGTGCCAGAACCCGCTTCTCATCGATATTGATCACGCCAACACGTGCGTAGTGACTCCCGAAGTCACGTCGAACGACACCCCCGAGAAGGCTCTGGTCCGCTTTTTGTGGTCGTCTACACAGCGTGGCTCGATTCACGGGCCCGCCTCGATGCCGTACGAACCAGTCTGGCCCGCTGTACGAGGGACGTAGCGGCCCTGTCCCACTTGGGATACGCGAAAGCGAACCCGGCTGCGCGCAGCCGACCCGGCACCACCCGACGGCTCTTGAGCAGCAGTTCCGTGTCCGACCGCAGCGCGAACGCCCCCAACTCGGCCATCCAGCGCGTCGCTGGCAGCCCCACCGGGACGCCCCAGGCCGTGCGCAGCGCCCGCATGAAGTCGCGGTGCGGAAGGGGGCCGGGCGAGGCGAGGTTCACCGGCCCCTCGAGGTCGTCCCGGGCGATCAGGAACTCTACTGCTCGCACGAAGTCCTCGTCATGGATCCAGGAGACGTACTGCGCGCCGCCGGCCACCGGACCGCCCAGCCCGAGCCGCGCCAGCCGCGACAGTACGTCGAAGACACCGCCCCGATCCGGGCTCATGACCATCGCCGAGCGCAGCGCCACCTTGCGGGTCGCGGGAGTCGGTGCCTCGGCCTGCGCGCGCTCCCAGTTCTCCGCGATCTCAACGCTGTACGCCCAGTAGTCCGGCACCCCGGCCTCCGAGCCTCCGATCACCCCGGTCGTCTCGTCGTGTGCCGCGTCGAAGCGGTGGGCGTAGACCGTCGCCGTACTCATCTGCAGCCAGACGCGCGGCGGCCGCGCGGCGGCGGCGATCGCCTCGCCGACCACACGCGCCGAATCCACCCGGGAGTCCATCATGGCTTGCAGGTTCTCGGCGGTGTAACGGCAGGAGACGCTGCGCCCGGCCAGATTGATCACGACATCGCAGCCGTCGATCGCCGCGGCCCAGCGGCCGAGCGTGGCCCCGTCCCATCCGATGTCGTGCGCCCGCACGGGACGCCGGGTCACTACCGTGACCTTGTGGCCGGCAGCCGTCAGCGCACGGTCGAGAATCGTGCCCACCTGTCCGGTTCCCCCGGGCAGCACTACCTTCATCGAACCCCCTCGGCTTCGCTCGACATCAGCGTAGCCCTTCTTCTTGAACGCGTTCAGCTTGGGAGTCCGGCGGTCATTCGCAAGATCGTCGGGCCCGGGGGTTCCGGGTATGGCTCTGGGTGCCTCGCTTTCTGATGGCTTCAGAAACTTGACCGCCCGGAGCCCCGCGACGACTCGATCGCTGAGTGGACTATGCGGCTCGATCGCTCTGCAGGACGGCGTTTCTGAACCGGGACGGGAGTCCTGGTGGTTGGGTAGGAGCAGTAGCCGGAGGGTGTGTGTTCTGGCGGGGGAGGAGGGCGGTATGGAGCCGCCGGCAACTGGGGATCCGGTGCGGGTCGGGGACTTCGTGCTGCATGGCCGGCTGTGTGCGGGCGGGATGGGAGAGGTGTTTCTGGGCCGGTCGCCGGGCGGGCGAGCGGTGGCGGTGAAGGTGGTGCAGCGGCGGGCCCTCACTGAAAGGCTCGCCGCCGGTGGCGGCGAAGGCGAGGAGCGTGACCACCCTCATCGACGCACCCCCCGGCCCCAAAAAACGCCGATGTGCGACCTGGTCGGTCCTCCGATGCGCCACGTGGAGGGCTGAGGACGGTGGAACTGCTCGTCGAACTCCAAAAGCGCATACTCGACGGCTGGTTCCTGCGGCGGCTGCCGCCCGCCACGCTGTTCGTCGTGGTCGCGATCGTGGGCGGCGGGCAGCTCGGTCAGCGCCACTGGAACGACCTCCTCGACCTTGTTCGTCGCCGCCGTCCCCCGTCGGCGCAGCGGCGCATCCGAGAGGTAGCGCAGCAGCTGCACGGTGCGGATCACGCGGCCGACCTCGCGGAAGGCGGCGTAGGTGGCGTTCTTCCTCGACCCCGACCGGAGCCGCTTGAGTAGAGTCGCCGACGTGTGCTGACCCGGTTCTCGTACTCGTGGCGGGACTTGCGCTGCGCCGGGACGACCGTGACGCCTCGGGTGTTCGGGTCAGAGTGTGTTGTGCTGATCGGCGAACCAGTCCTGGAGCTCGCGGTGGCGGAACTGGTAGACGTCACCAGCGATGCGGAGAAGGCCGCAGAGCTCGGCCCGACTCAGGTCACTACTCACCCGCCACGGCAGCATGCGCGTGGTGGCGTGCAGGGCCAGGCGCCGGATTCCGAGATCGGCTGAAGCCATGAAGGTCGCGAACCCGAACACGCCCCCGAATGCGTAGACCATCGTGGTTCCGCGGTAGAAGCCGTACGCCCATCCACAGACGAGACCGAGAAGCGCTCCGCTGAACGCCGCGCTAGTCACGGCGTGGGAAATCGAGCGGCTGATCACACCAGTCGGCGAGACAACAGTTTCGGCGTCCAGAATCCGAGTGCGGCCTCCGACCCATAGCGCGACGCCACCGAGGAGGGCTACGGCCACCACGGGATCGAACCCGAACACAATGTAGGGAACGGCACCGGTGACGCCAGCGAACAGGACGCCCGCGATCATGTGCCGTACTGATCTTCGATGCGTCAGCACCACGATCGGCCAGACCCGGGACCCGAGCCTGCCGAGCGCCAACCAGAACAGCGGCCCGACCACCAACGCGGCCTGCCACGCCGGAGCTGGCCCCACCGTGACCGCCGTGGCTGCGGACACCGCCAGCACCGACACGAACGCGAGAACGCGGTGCCATCGCATGATTTTCGCGGCATCCCCCATGGGCCACAGCTCGTGCGGCACGATGTCGCTGGTCGGCAGTACTCGTTCGCCCAGGGTTCGGGCGGTGGTGGCATTGTCGAGCAGGTAGCGCGCAATATTGCCCAGCCATAGGCCTATCCGCTGGGCATCCCCACGGTTTCGCCACACCGGATCGGCCAGCGCACGCTCCACGAACAGACGGTGCAGATGGCCGACCCATCCACGAGGGTCAGCCAACGTGAGTCGCAACAACTCGTTGGGATCGTGCAGAAAGCGTCCCTGTCGATCGCGGAACTCGTACACCTGCGTTGCGATCGCCAGCCGCCAGGGGGCGGACAAGTGTTGGGCCAGGGAGCCGGAGGCGTGGTGGTCGATTTGGTCCAGCACGCCGTCCCAGCGGGTGAGTTGGGTGGACCTCTCGGCGATGAACTGGCGCACCTGCTCAGGTGACAGTGCAGCGATCTCGACGCATGCGGCGAAGTCCAGCTCGACATGGACATCGCGTAGGTCACGGTAGGTATCGGCCCGGCACGTCAGCACCATCGGGGACGGTGTGCCGTTGGGCGCGTAGCGTCCCAGGGCTGAGAGGGCCTGTCGCGCGCGTCGTTCGTACGCGGGCCGTGTGCGCGTCGTACCGTCCATCTCGTCAAGTCCGTCGAACATCGGGAGCACCTGTCCCGCATCCAGCAGCGCGTCTGCGGACCTTCGCGAGATGCCGTAGGTGTTTATGAGCGTACGGATCAACCACGCACGCACCATCTCGGTGAGCGGTTCGCTGGTGTGTGCGGCGTCGTCGTCGACCTCCAGTTCCGTCCACGCCGACAGGCTCAGCCGGATCGGCACTGGCTGGCCTCCCGTACGGTTCTTGCACAGATCGAGCAGAAGCCGCTGCATGAGTACTGTCTTTCCAGCACCAGGGCCACCAGTGATCACCAGACGCCTGCGCCGAAGGGCCAGGTAGTACTCCTCGATCGTGTCGAGGCGACCTTCCACAGCGGCCCCTTCCGAGGGCTGGCCAGGAGTGCTACGCAACACGAAACGCAGATCGATCGAGGCGGGGCGCCCAGCCTGCGCTTTGAGCCAGGCGTCGCCCTCGGACTTGAGCACCAGCCGTGCCACCACATGCGCCACGGCGTCGGGATCACGTTCAGACTGCCGTCGGTCGGCGACGGCGATGGCCAAGGTCGCGATCAGTGCCACTGTGCCGAGCAGCGCACTGACCGGATCGACGTCGCCGCGCTTGAGATCCGAGAAAACCCAGGCTGCAAACAGCAGCAGTACACACACCAGGGAAGCCAGAGCCCAGTACCTCTGTCTGCGACGCATGAACGCGTAGTCTCGCGATGGTTCGCCGGGTTCCACAAGAGGATCGGTGACATCCAGGCGTATACCTCGACGGCATCGCTTCAGAGGAGCCGTCTTTTGTGAGTTTCTGAGGGGTGGTCGGGTGGTGTTGGTCATGGCCGTCCGGGGAGTGGGCGGGTATAACCGGCCAGGCAGAACAGGATCATGGCGCGTAGGGCGGCGACGCGCGGAAGCCGTAGGTTCGGCGGATCAGCAGGCAGATCTTCGTGTTCATCGACTCCACGCGGGCGTTGGTGAGTTTGAAGGTCAACGCGTTGGCGATGTCCTGTCGGCGGCTGCGGATGCTTCGGGCGAGTTTGACGAACGGGGCCAGGCGGCTGTTCAGATCGAGGAGCCCGCGGTGCACGGTGGGGACGGCGCTGAGGCGCAGGGTGTAGCCCTGGCCGCGCCGTACGTGCGGCGCGCTCCAGGAGGTCGCGCACCGCAGCCGCGACTGCTCACACTCGGACTCACCGCGGGCCGTCCACCGCCTGGACACCCGCGGCGGGCCTTGCGCTGGGCGGGGACGGTCGGGGCGCCTTGGCTGCCGTCGAGCGGCTGACAGTCTGATCCGCTACTACGTCAGCCGGGTTTCTGGTGAACGGTCGCGGATCTCGTCCGGCCAGTGCATCGTCCCTGATCGACAGGAGTCCGAGGCGCTCACGGCCGCGCAGGGCGAACTTGGCGATGGCCACCTTGCTGCTGCGCTTCAACGCCTCGCACAGAAGGGTGTACGGCTTGCGGGCGACGGCGCCGTCGGCCGCCAGGTAGTAGGAGGTGAACAGTCGCACCGGGTCAATCTCGCTGGAGTCGACGAACACGGCGATCTCGATCGCCTTCGCAGTGGGCAGCGGCATGTCGTATAGGTCGTCGTCGGTGACGCGTCGACTTGGTCGATGTGACGGGGGAATTCCTCGGCGGCACGACTCCTGGACGGGCCTGCTGAGGGTAAATTTCGGACAGGGGAACACACGGTCTATTGGGGGAGTTTGATGCAGCACCTGGGGCCGCTGGAACTGGTCGGGGACCGATGGGTCATCGGGGACCCAAAGCGGAACGATGGGTCGTGCCTGGTGCTCGCCACCGAAGGCATCGAGCACCACGTGCGGGGAGAGGTGGACCCCCGGGACGTCGTCCCGTGGAGCAGCCTCCACACCGTTCGGCTGAGGGTCACCATGAAGCCATGGATGGCCACCCGCACCGGGGGTGTCATCGTCGCGGCAGGCGGCTACATGGACGGTGGCCGAGATGGCTGCTCCCTGTCCGGCATTCGTGATCGATATAAGCCCTGGTCGGTGAACTACACCCACCACGACCGCACTTACACGTCCATGCACATGGCCCTGGTAGTCGACCTGGTCGCGAAGATGTCCGAGGCGAAGGCGCTGCACCGCCTCGGAGACCCGGAGTGGCTCGGCGCAGTGGTCTCCCGGCTGGCGCCAACGCCGCGGTGGACCCCCCTCCCGGTCCGCCGGGTGAGCGAAATCATCGAGCTCCTCGGTACCTGAGCTTGTCCTACCTTCCGAGCGTGGGTCTGAGACGATCTTACGAATGACCGTCTCAGACCCACGCTCGGAAGGTAGGACAAGCTCGGCTCAGGGGGCGGGTTTGCAGACGTCGCATGCCGTCGCCCACACGTGCCGCACGAAGGCTTTGGCCTCGGTGGTGTTGGCCGGGGTGAGGCGTCCCTCGGCGGTCCAGCAGCCGGCCCGGTGGAGGACAAGTGCGCGCTGGTCCGGGGTGTCATGGCGGAGGGCCTGGAGCACCCACGCCGCCGTGTCGTCGGCCCCTGTGGTGGGGATCTGGCTGTAGTCCTCGTCAGCGATGGGACGGACAGCATCGGCTGGCAGCTCGACCGAGTCGATCGAGACCTCGTACCACCATCCGTCCGCGTCCCGCCTCCGCGCCCGCAGGTGTACCTCGACGGTGTGGCCTCCCGGGAGCGTGGCAGTCACGCGCGGCGCCGGATGTTGTTCGCTCATGCGTTCGAATGATAGTCCCGCACCGCACGCCTCCCCCTGGGCGTCATCGGCCGCGAGGCCATCACGATGAATGCGGGTGCACTCGGCCAGCAGGCGTGGATATATCTGTCCGTGGGATGTTTGATGCCTGGTCAACGCCTTTGTGATTTAGGCCACTTGGGGATTCAAGCCCCCAGGATGCGTGACGGTCGCGTTACCGTCCGTGCAGGTCAGGGGGTGGCCACTGGTGTACCGAATTTGATGAATCTTGCACCTTGTGCCCGCACGCGTGCTCAGCGTGATTTTTTCCGGTGTCGGTCAGTGAATCGCGCCTCGAGTCGCTTAGGGCTCGTAAAGAATCAACATGCTGGTTTGGTCTCTGTCTTGAAGTTCGCGCCGTGTGCGGTGGCGTGGACGAGAAGTCCTGCCAGGGTGTTGAGGTGTGCTGCTGGGGGCCGGGAAATGTGTGCGTGCTGGTGCATCAGGTGCCGGATCTCGCTGGTGGTGTGGCGGATGGTGTCCTTGCTGACGGCGAAGAGGTGGGCGGGCACGGTGGGCGGCAGGGCGAGGTTTTGTTGCAGCACGGTGGCCAGGATCCGGTCGGCCAGGTCGAGTTTGGCTTTGCGGCCGCCGCCCGGGGCCCGGCGTCGTTCGCCGCCGTCGCGTCGTGTGGCGGGGTCCTGTTTCTGTAGCGTCTGCCAGTCGGCGGTCAGGGTCTTGGTCAGCTCGGTCAGTGCGGTGCGGGTCATGCCGGTCAGTGCGGGATGTGACAGAGCACGGCGGTCGAAGACCGCCGCCGGCCTGAGGGTTGGCCCGGTGGGGTCTGCCTGGCCGGCGGGGTGGGGGTGGACGGTGTAGTTCCATTCGCCGTGGAAGGCATGGCCGGTGACCGGCGCTGCGTTCAGCTCGGCGTCGCTGACCTTCACACCGGTGGGATAGGCGCCGGTGTCGAGTTCGGCGTGGACGGTGAGGCCGGTGCGGGTGGTGGTCGCGGCGATGGACTGCACGACGACCTCGTGGCTGTTCAGCGGTCTGCCGCGCCAGTTCATGGTGATCGCGGAGAACAGTCGGTGTTCCACCTTGTTCCACTTCGATGTGCCCGGCGGCATGTGGCAGACCGTGACGGCCAGGCCGGTCCGGGCGGCGAACGCGGCGAGCCCCGTTTTCCACGCCCTGGTGCGGTAGCCGTTGGAGCCGCCGGCATCAGCGGTGATGAGCAGACGTCTGGCCTGCGGGTAGTCGAGGCATCCTTGCCCGTTCCACCAGCGGCGGATCGATTCGACCGCGAACGCGGACGTGTCGTGATCCGTACCGACGTTCACCCAGCCGGCGTCCGCCACCAGGTCGTAGATGCCGTAGGGCAGGGCCTTGCCAAGTGCGTCACCGGGGAAGTCATGGACGTCGACCCGCACGGGTTCACCGGCCGGCCGCCATTGACGTCCCGCATTCTTGAACTCCCCGACGACTTCCTTCTTTTTCGTGTCCACACTGACCACCGGCTCGCTGCCCGCCTGATGGTCCTTGACCTGGTCGTTGATGTACCGGAACTGGGCGTCGCGGTCCGGGTGCTGAGCGCCCTCAAGGGTCTTGGCATTGGCCTGCAGACTGAAACCGTTCTCCCGCAGCAGCCTGCCCACGGTCGGAGCTGACGCGGCATGGCCCTGCCGCGTCAGCTCCCCGGCCAGAGACCGCAGCGACTTGGTCGTCCACCGCAGCGGCGACATCGGATCGCCCCGCTCATCCGGCTCGACCAGCGCCAGCAACGCCGGAACAAGCAGCGGGTCGAGTTCCTCGGCGCTCCTGCGACCGCCGCCGTCCCGGCGGACCCGACCATCGGGCAGGGGATCCTCACCGCCTTCCAACTCGAAGACACCCTTCCGCACTGTCGTCTCGCTCACCCCTGCGGCACGCGCGACGGCCCGGACCCCACCGTGCCCCAGCAGCCGAGCCTCGGCGGCCAGTGCCAGCCGCTGCTGCCGCTCATTCAGATGAGGGAACAACACCCCAAACCTCAGGGCAAGTTGGTCACGAACCTCGCTCGGTATGCGCATACCACACCAACGACGGAGAGACCGTGAAGCAACGTGTTGATTCTTTACGAGCCCTAACTTCGTGGCATTGGATGCTGGACGCGGTCTTCTACGTCACCGACAACGGGATCAAGTGGCGTGCGATGCCGTGCGACTTTCCCGCCTGGGACCGCGTGTATGCCTTCTTCCGCAGGTGGCGGCGCCATGGCCTGGCCCAGGAGTTCCATGACCGGCTGCGCGGCCGGGCCCGCCGGGCCGAGGGCCGGAAGGTGGAGCTGACCGCGACGGTCATCGACTCGCAGTCGGTCAAGGGCGCCGCCTCGGTGCCGGCCGTCTCACGCGGCTACGACGGCGGAAAGAAGATCAACAGAAGGCGCCGGCACGTCATCACGGACAGTCTCGGCCTGCTGCTGATGGTGCTGGTGTGTGCGGCCGACGTCACCGACCGCCAGGCCGCCTGCGGCATGCTGCCCCGCCTGCGGACCCGGTTCCCGAAGATCACCCTGGTGTGGGCCGACGGCGGCTACGCCGGCCGACTCGTAGACTGGGCGAGACAGAAACTCCGGCTCACCCTGCGGATCGTCAAACGCAGCGATGACATGACGGGGTTCGTGGTACTTCCGAGACGGTGGGTGGTGGAGCGCACGCTGGTGTGGCTGATGCGTTCGCGTCGTCTGGTGCGGGACTTCGAGACGCTGCCCGCCAGCGGCGAGGCGTTCATCTACTTCTCGCAGGCCATGCTCCTCAGCCGGCGTCTGGCCCGCCCGGCCTGTCGCCCGCACCAGGAGAGGTCGCGGCGGGTTGCCGCGGCGTGAACCGCCCCGCCGGCGACACGGTCAGCCATCCCCGCTCGGCCAGGCGCCTCGCCCTGGACCGCAGGCCCTCGATCTTCGCCGGCACCAGCGGCAGTTCCAGCCGGGCCGCGAGCTGTTTCGCCGAAATCCCCTCGCCGTCGCCCGGAGCGGACGCCACCAGCTCCACGATCCGCCGGTAGTCCGGCGCGAGCGCAGCCGCCGTCATCCCCTCCCCATGCCGCAGCACGATCGACCAAGCGACCGGGACCTTACCCTTCGCCGCCGTCTCCTCTCGCGGGCCAGGAACAAGTGCATCCGTCTGTTCGGCCGGCGTGGCCAGGGCCTCGGCCAGCTCCGCCCGAGCGATCACCCGCCGTTCCAACACCGCCTCAGCCACGCCGAGTTCCGCCAGAATCCGGTCCGCCTCCGCCTGAAGCCCCTCCACCCGCACCCGGGCAGACGCCTCCGGCTTCTCCAGCAAACCCATCACCGACACCATCGTCTGCCTCCGCGTCGTCGAGGCCGAACAGAACGTCCGAACCCTCCCACCCCGACACCGGAACCATGCCTGACCAGCGGAAACTCAACGATCACATCCGGAAAAACAACGGCTTCTCAGGTCGGGGGTGTCCGCTGCTACGCCTTGGGCGCCGAGAAGCAGAAGAGCTTGCCGGACCAGCTGGCGAAGATGTGGCCGTCGACGAGGGACGCCGACCAGAAGCCGGATCCGCCGCTGACCGGGTGGTGCCAGACCTGCTTGCCGGTGTCGGCGTGGAAGCCGTAGAGCCCTTTGCCTCCTGCGACAAGGAAGAGGTCGCTCGCAACGCCCAGGAACTGCAGCTCGCCGAGGCCGGAGCCTGCCGTCCAGCGGTCCGCGCCGGTCCGGGCGTCGACGGCGTGCAGGACCTCGTCCAGGTAGCAGACGGTGCCGCCGGACCGGCCGTAGCCCCGGTTTCCCCGGGCGGCGGTCTGTACGCTCCACGGGTTCTGCCCCGTCGCCGGGTCGAAGGCCGCCAGCAGCCCGCTGGTCGCGCCGGCGGCGCCGGTGCCCGGGTAACAGAACAGGGTCCCCTGGTCCAGGCTCAACGATCCCTCGTAGAAGACGACCTGACTGTTCGTCGGTGGAAGTCTGGTGGGCTTGCTCCAGAGTGCTTCGCCGTCGGCGGGCCGGAGGGCGAGGAGGTTCATGTCGCCGTCGATGGCGTAGCACACCTTGCCCTCGGACGGCGGATAGAGGGCGACGAGGTCCTTCGACCACAGCCGGTCGCCCGTGTCCGGAGCGAGAACGGTGTATCCGTTGAGAGTCGCGGTCGTGGATGTCTTGGAAGCACTGCCCCAGACGATCAGCCCGCCCGCCGAGGAGGTGCCGACGACCGCCAGTCCTCCCAGGTCAGGCGAGTTCCACCGCACATCACCGGTCGACGGGTCCAGGCCCTGGAAGCGCCCGTCACTCATGGTCACAAGCAGGGAGTCGCTCGCGTACCCCAGTTGCGGCGCGTTGCTCCCGGTCGGCGACGCGGCCCACAGCTCGTTTCCGGTCCGGCCGTCGAGGGCGTGGACCTTGCCGTCGGTACGGACCGTGTAGACGCGCCTGTCGTCGGCGATGGCGGCGGTGTTCTGGCCGCTGAGGTCCTGCCAGAGGGACTTGCCGGTGGCCCGGTCGAAGACGGCGCCCGAGGTCTTTCCGGCGCACAGCAGCGTGGACAGCGTCACCGCGAGAAGAGACATGCCGGGCTGCGGGAGGTCCGCGGTCCAGGAGAGTTCGGGGGTGGCGGTCGCGTCCCCGGAACGCGAGCGGAGGAGCAGGGCGGTGCCTGAGGCGGCCGCGGCCACGGCGAGCACCGCGCCGCCGGCAAGGACCCGGCGTCGGCTGAGCAGGGGAGTCCGTACCTGGTCGTGCAGGCTGCGCTGCTCCTCGGCCACCTGCAGCTCGACCGCGCCGAGCCAGCCCGCGGTGGTCGCCGGACGCAGCCACTCCTGCAGCTGCGCGACGGTCGGACGCCGGGCGGGGTCCTTGTCGAGGCAGGCGGAGACGATGCCGAGCAGGGCGTGCGGGATGCCGTCCAGTTGCGGTGCCTCGTGGGTGGCGCGGTAGAGCAGCGCGTGTGCCGCGCCGGTGCCGAAGGGCGGGACGCCGGTGGCGGCAAAGGTGAGTACGGCGCCGAGGGAGAACACGTCGCCGGCGGGCGTGAGTTCGGCCCCGGTCGACTGTTCGGGCGACATGAAGCCGGGCGACCCGATGATCTGGCCCTCCGCGGTGAGCACGGTCCCGTCGACAGCCCGGCTGATGCCGAAGTCGATGACCCTGGGCCCGTCGAGGGCGAGCAGGATGTTGGACGGCTTGAGGTCGCGGTGGATCACTCCCGCGCCGTGGATCGCGGCCAGCGCCTCGGCCAGGCCCGCGCCGAGCACGCGCAAGGTGGCCTCGGGCATGGCCCCGTGGGCCTTGATGGCGTCGGCGAGCGAGGGGCCGGGGATGTACGCCGTGGCCAGCCAGGGCTGCGGCCCCTCGGGGGCGGCGTCGACGACCGGCGCCGTGAAGGCGCCGCCGACCGCGCGAGCGGCGTCCACCTCGGCCTTGAAGCGCCGCCGGAAGTCGGGATCGGCGGCCAGTTCGGGGCGTACGACCTTGACGGCGACGGCACGGCCGCTGCGCGACGCGGCCAGATAAACGCGGCCCATGCCGCCCGCGCCGAGCTCCCGGATCACTCGATACGGTCCGATGTGCGTGGCCGCGGTGCCGGCCTGTGGGGGCGGTGGAGTCGGCGCCGACGGGGTCGGCGGCATGGGCGGCGTTGTCATGGGGTCCTACCTTGTTGGTGGGTTGGACGGGCCGTCGTAAGGTCCAGAGATCCAGAGACGCCGGGTATGGCTTTCATGGGGTTGCCCTCGA
>NZ_JBIWLW010000078.1:0-13207 GCF_044766385.1 Streptomyces sp. NPDC102274
GACGAGGCACGCGGGCCGAGGGATGCCTCCGTTACCAATCACGGACAATTCCGGGAGCGTTCACGGACAACTCTCCGCCAGCAGCGGCCGGAACCGTCGCCGCAGTGCCCGATCGAGGCCCGCAAAGCCGAAGCCGGTATCCGGGAAAGCAGCCTGGACGAAGGGGAGGAGGACCTGCTCCCCGAGGTCGGACAGGGGGCTCAGATTGTGTCGTTGCCCTTGTCGTCCGTGCCGCCATCGCCGAAGCATGGACCGGGTTCTGGCGGCTCTCCCCTGGTCCGAACGCCAACCCGGCTCCACTCGGTCCCATGCTCGTCGACACCTTCGAGGACAAGCTCAAGGTCATCGCCGACGATTTCGATCGAGCATGGCCAGGACTGGGAGCACTTCTTGGGCGAATTTCTCACCGCCAGGAGTCAACCTGATGAGTTGAGAGTCGGGCGCGGTTTCCAGGAGTGTGGCGCCGACGGCCTGTTCGAGGTGGTCGACTTGACGGGCGAGGACCGCTTTTCTGTCGTCGAGGTGCTTGGCGGCGTGGCGTGGTTGAGATCGGCGTGCCCGGGGATCTCCAGGAGTCGGTGGACGCGTTGTTGGGCTCCGCGGCCGGCGAAGACAGTCCAGCTTGTGGTGGAGAATGCTTCCGGGCGGCCGCGGTCGGCGAGGATGTACTTGTGCGCGGTGATACCGGGGCAGATCGTGTTCGTGCTGCGCTGATGCCCCGTGACCTATTCCGCCGGGGCTTCGAGAAAGCTGTCCAGTACCGTCCTGAGCGACGCGGCGGCATGGGACCTCAACGTCCCGCCCTTCAGCTTCTCGGGGGGGGAGGACGTCGGCACGGTAGATGGTCAGCGACTCCTGACCCACCATGCTGTCACCCGGATTCGCCCTCAGAGACCTTCTCTTGGGCGGCACCGGCGGAGGCGGCCCGTCGGGCATCCTCTGCACCGGGACACCACCGACGCTCGCGGCACGGCCGGCTCTGTGCTGTTTGACCAGATCCGCCGTGGTGGCGTTGCCGAGGGTGTGCGGGAGGCTGAGCATGCGCTGAGCCTGCTGCTCAGGAGAGGGCGGTCGGTCTGCGAGGCGGCGGGACGGGCCGGGGCAGCTCTCACAAGGGGCGTGAGCCGGGCGCCCAGGCTGCGAAGCCGACATGGCGGCGAGGGCATTTTCTTTGATCCAGTGACGGCGGGCCACCCGCGTGTGCAGGGGCGAAGGCCGCGTAACCATCTCCGGGAGGTCGTCGCGCCACGCGAGTGCTGGGCCGAGCTCGCCAAACGGACGCGTACCGCCGTACGCGGCGCGGCGCCACTTCGCGAGAAGCTTGTCAGTTCCGGCGGACGGCAAAAGGCAAAGGTAAAGGCAAGGAGATCTCTCTCCCTGCCACTCTTAACGTATAGCGCGCTGGGGGGCTTGCGGCAAGACCCGGGTGGTGGCGCAAAATCGTCGGCCGAGGCCATAACCTGCGGAAATGGGGGCACGACGTGCGTGTGTTGTCGACGTATGGGGGACGCGCTGACGTCGAATCAGTGGTGGGACTGGCGGTGCGGTCGCGAGCGCTCGGGGCGGTGGTGCGGGTGTGCGCGCCGCCCGACTGGGCGGAGCGGTCGGCCGAGTCGTCAGAGGGAGGGCAGCCAGACACGAGGACGTGCCTGACAAGAGGTTCGACAGAGCTGGAGGCGCCGGTGATTCGATCGGCCACCGCAGTGCAACGGGACACGACTGCCTCGGAGGTATCGCGATGATCGAGCAGTACGTGTGGGATCTTCAAGAGGTCGACGAGACGCAGGTCGCGGTCGTCGGCGGCAAGGGCGCTCACTTGGGCGGGCTGTCCCGGATCGAAGGCATCCGCGTGCCGGCCGGCTTCTGCGTGACGACGGGCGCCTTCCGGCGGATCATGGCGGAAGCGCCGTCGATCGACGATCGGCTCGATCAGCTGTCGCGCCTGAACCCGGACGACCGGGAGGCGATCCGCGCACTCAGCGCGGAGATCCGCCGGACCATCGAAGGGATCGCCATCCCGGGCGATCTCGCGGCGGCGATCACCCGCACGCTCGCCCAGCTCGACGAGCCCCAGCCCGGCGAGCAGGCCGCCTACTCCGTCCGATCCAGCGCGACGGCAGAAGACCTGCCGACGGCCTCCTTCGCCGGCCAGCAGGACACGTATTTGAACGTCGTGGGGCCGGCGGCGATCCTCCAGCACGTCAGCCGGTGCTGGGCCTCGCTGTTCACCGAGCGGGCCGTGACCTACCGCCAGCGGAACGGCATCGACCACCGTACGGTCCACATGGCCGTGGTCGTGCAGCAGATGGTCTTCCCGCATGCGGCCGGCATCCTGTTCACGGCCGACCCCGTCACGGGCAACCGGAAGGTCGCCACCGTGGACGCCGGCTTCGGCCTCGGCGAGGCCCTGGTCTCCGGCCTGGTGAACCCGGACGTCTTCAAGGTGCGACACGGCGAAGTCGTCGCCAAAGCGATCGCCGCCAAACAGCGTGCCGTTCACGCCCTGGCGGCCGGCGGTACGCAGGAAGTGGCGATCGACTCGCAGCGGCAGAAGGAGCCGACGCTGACAGATACGCAGGTCGTACGGCTCGTGCAGCTCGGGCGGCGGATCGAAGCGCACTTCGGCCGCCCGCAGGACATCGAATGGTGCCTGGTCGACGATGACTTCCGGATCGTTCAGAGCCGGCCGATCACAACGCTGTTCCCCATCCCCGAGACCGGCGACCAGGAGAATCACGTCTACCTCTCCGTTGGTCATCAGCAGATGATGACCGACCCCATGAAGCCCCTGGGGCTCTCCGTGTGGCAGCTGACGGCCATGGCGCCGATGCACGAGGCCGGCGGGAGGCTCTTCGTCGACGCCACCCGGCGTCTGGCCTCGCCCGCGAGCCGCGCCGGCCTCCTGGACGTCGCGGGGAGATCCGATCCGCTGATCAGGGACGCTCTGGAGACCGTCCTCGACCGCGACGATTTCGTCCCGTCGATCCCGGACGCGGGTCCCGGCGGGACGCCGGCCAGGGGCGCGTCCGCCCCGATCGAGACCGACCCGGCCATCGTCGCCGGGCTGATCGAGCGCAGCCGGGCGTCCATCGCCGCCCTGGAGCGCGACATCCGGACGAAGACCGGACCGGCGCTGTTCGACTTCCTGCTGGAGGCCTTCGGGGAGCACAAGCGAGTCCTCAGTGATCCGCTGAACCTTCAGGCGGTCATGGCGGGGATGGAGGCCACGTGGTGGCTCAACGACAAGCTGCGGGAGTGGCTGGGCGAGAAGAACGCGGCCGACACGCTCACGCTGTCCGCCCCCGACAACGTCACGTCGGAGATGGGACTGGCGCTGCTCGACGTCGCGGACGTGATCCGCCCGCATCCGAAGGTGGTGGCGTTCCTGCAGGGCGTCGAGGACGAGGGCTTCCTGGACGAGCTGGCGAAGCTCGCGGGCGGGACCGAAGCGCGCGACGCCATCGAGTCCTACCTCGACCGGTACGGCATGCGCTGCGTCGGCGAGATCGACATCACGAGGCCACGTTGGCGCGAGCGCCCCACCACGCTCGTGCCCGTGATCCTCGACAACGTCAGGAACTTCGAGCCGGGCGCCGCCGAGCTGCGCTTCGAGCAGGGGCGGCAGAAGGCGCAGAAGAAGGGACAGGACGTGCTGTCACGCTTGCGGACCCTACCGGACGGGGACCGGAAAGCCGACGAGGCCAAGCGGATGATCGACCGGGTCAGAACCTTCATCGGGTACCGGGAGTACCCGAAGTACGGCATCGTCAGCCGCTACTTCGTCTACAAGCAGGCCCTGCTGGAGGAGGCCGAACGCCTCGTCCAGGCCGACGTGCTTCCTGAGAAGGAGGACATCTTCTACCTCACGTTCCAGGAACTCCACGACGTCGTGCGCTCGAACCAGGTGGATGACCAGCTCATCCAGCGGCGCAAGGACGCGTTCCGGTCGTACCACGCGCTCACACCGCCCCGGGTGCTCACATCGGATGGTGAGGCCGTCACCGGGGCGTACCGGCGCGACAACGTGCCGGGCGGCGCCCTGATCGGCCTACCGGTTTCCGCCGGGACCATCGAGGGAAGGGCCCGCGTCATCCTTGACATGGCGGAGGCCGATCTCGAAGCGGGCGACATCCTCGTCACGACCTTCACGGACCCCAGCTGGTCGCCGCTGTTCGTCGGAATCGCGGGACTGGTCACGGAGGTGGGCGGCCTGATGACCCATGGCGCAGTGATCGCCCGGGAGTACGGCTTGCCGGCCGTCGTGGGCGTGGAGCGGGCCACCCGGCTGATCCGGGACGGGCAGCGGATCCGCGTGCACGGAACCGACGGGTACGTCGAGATCCTGCCTTGACCGACCACACCGAGAAACCCCATCCGTAGCGTCCGACCACGCCAAGCAGTTGATGACCGCCCCCACGACCGCCGCCTGCGGAAAAGTCGCTTGGATACGGCGTACGTTCACTCACCTCATCACACCACCAGGCGGTGACAGAAGCACTCAAAGATTCATGAACCGCCCCCTCAGTGTGAAGTGACGGTGTGTCGGGCGTGCTTCGGAGCACGCTGCCGCATGACATGCATGAGGACGAGAGAGGCAACGACACCCGCGGCTGCGATCAAAGGCAGTGGTTTCAGATTTTGCGTCACCACAAGGCCACCTCCCCCTGCCCCTGCCCCTGCCCCTGCCGCGATGGCGATTTGCATGACCGATTGGTTCAAACTCATCAGCACGTCGGAGGCATCGGGGGCCAGCGAAGACACACGGATCTGCTGCGCGGAAGTGCTTCCCCACGCAGCTACGCCCCACAGCAGAACTGCGGCTACCGCGCCGCGAGTTGTGACTGCGAGCAGCGGGAGGGCGACGAGCACCAGCACATGGAAGGCTTTGGTCACGGTCAGCGTTCGATGAGCTCCGACGCGGTCTGTCAGGAATCCGCCCACTTGTATGCCCACGATACTCGCAAGGCCGAAGAGGAGCAGGACGAGGCTCACCGCGCCACCATCAAGTCCGACGACGCTGACCAGGTATGGCGTGAAATACGTGTTCAATGCCGCATAGCCACCGAGCCAGAGAAAAGTGACCGTCAACCCGAGGACGGTGCGCGAGCCGGCCAGCAGGGCGAGTTGGCGGCGAAGCGGCACAGGGGTACGCGGAGCGATACGAGGGAGGGCCATCCACACTATGCCCGCCACGAGTACCGCAAGTGCGGCGTTGAGCGGGAAGGTGGTTGTCCAGTCCCAGTGTTGGGCGACGGCGCGCCCCGCCGGCACTCCAAGGACGAGCGACGCGGTCACTCCCATCATGACGGTTGCGACCGCTCGGGCGCGGCGTTCCGGAGCCACGAGGCGTACCACGACGCTGAGTGCCGTGACGACGATGAGACCGGTACTCGCCGCCATAACGACCCGGAGCGCCATGATCGTCAGGAGGGTGGGGCTCAGCCAGGACACGAGGTTCGTGGCCGCGAAGACGAGCAGAGCCGCTGATATGAGAAGGCGGCGATCGACACGCGCCGTCATCACGACAAGAGCAGGGGTTATGAGCCCGTATGCAAGGGAGAAGACGGTGACGAGCTGGCCCGTGGTCGCCTCACTGACTCCGAGCCCTTGGGCGACGAGGTCAAGCTGCCCCGACAGGATGTATTCGGCCACCCCTGCCGTGAACGTTGCACAGAAGAGCACGGCGGTGATCAGCGCGGGACGGTGTTTCACGGATATTTTCCCGGGTTCATGGGGGTATGAATGGTGATCGATTTCGACTCATGAGGATTGCTGGGCGTACATCGATCGGAGAGTCGTCGGGAGCCACGGGGGCCTCCTGGCAGCGCGGGACCGGGCAGGTCCGCTCAGCCACGAGGCCCCCACGGCGTGCGGGCCGCTCCGGATCACCGACCTCGGCGGCCGGGTGCGGCTACAGATGCGCTGCCAGGAACGGCAGAACCACGTCGGCCATCTCGTCGGGTACTTCCTCTGCGAGGTCGTGGCCGGCGTCGAAGACGTGCCCGGTGACGTCGTGGGCCATCAGCCGCATCTGGGACTCGTTGCGGTCACCGATGAAGGCCGAGCCGCCGAGCGCCAGGACCGGGATGTCCAGCTTCTTCTGCGAGGCCTGCCGGTTCTGTTCGGCATCGACGAGCATCGCGCGGTAGATCGAGAGCATCGCGCGGATGCCGCCTGGCATGGAGTAGCAGCGCACGTATTCGTCAACCGCGTCGGGTGTGGCGGTGTCGGGGTAGCTACGCTCGTACTTGATCATGTACGTGATCAGCTCGCGCTCGTGCCCGGAGATCAGCATCTCCGGCACGTCGGGCTGGAAGTAGAAGCCGAGATGCCACAGGTGCATGCCACGGGAGACGTTCTCGGCGGTAAGGGCCGTGTGGTCCTCGAAGCCGAATCCGGGGAACAGGGCCTCGGCGAAGACGAGAGCGTTGACGCGGTCGCGGCGTCGGGCAGCGAGCTGGTAGCCGATCACCGCTCCCCAGTCCTCGCCCACCACGGTGTACGTCTCGTGTCCGAGGTGCGTCATCAGCTCGTCGATGTCGTCGCTCATCGTCGCGGAGTCGTAGCCGTCCGCGGGGCGGGCGGAGTCGCCGAGACCGCGGAGGTCCGGTGCGACGACGGTGTAATGGGGCGTCAGCTTCGGAAGGAGGTGGCGCCAGTGGTAACTGGTCTTGGGCACGCCGTGCAGCAGCACCACCGCGGGGCCGGCGCCGGCCGTCCGGTAGTGCAGACTCGTTCCGTTGACGGTGGCACGGCCGCTGCGGACGGGCGTTCCCTCATGGTCGAACATCATTTCCTTGCGTCCTTCCCAACTTTTCCTGGGTACTTCGTGGTGTGGGGGGGTCAGTCGCCCTGCGGGGGGGTCGGCAAGGGCCACGAGGCGGCTCGGTCCGTTGCCCTCCGCGGCGGTCCGCGGCGGTCCGGGAAACGGGACGGCCGGCGGGTTACAGGGGGACGTTCTCCGGGCAGAGCCGGCCGAGCAGTGCCAGTACGACGAGGTCGTACTGGCCGGTGGCGTCCAGGGTGGCGTCGCCTGCTTCCGTCCACACCAACCCCGGTGTGCGCAGTGTCGTCCACAGGTCTGCGGTGCGGGGCGCGTCGTCGGTGGGTGCGTCGCATGCGGCGTGGTCCGGTCGGTGGGCGAAGCGGTGACCGCACGGGGCCTGGACGAGGTCGACGCGGGCGGTGGTGCCGCCATGGGTGACCTCGATGAGGGCGGTGCGGGTCCCGTCAACGACCGGCTCTGTGGCGGTGAAGGATTTTCGAGCGGTCAAGGTGGTGCCGGCCGCAGGAAAGGTGTTCCAGCGACTGCCGCCGAGAGCGGACACACTCGGCATGGATGCGACGGACATGGGTCCTCCGAAGTCTTTGTACGAGGCAGGGGGCGAGTGCGCTTGGCGCTGGCTGTGCCAGCTGCAACACTTTTTATGGAGCGACCGCTACAGATTCCAGGCGTGAACGAGCGCAAAGAAATCGACCAAGAGCGGCGAGACCGTCGGGCACGCCGACCTCACCGATCCCCATCCTTTATGGAGCGATCGTTACGGATTTCGGGTATGAAAAATCAGTCAAGTGCCGACATCGCGACATCCACGAGAGGTTCAAGGGTGCGGCTGTCCGGCGTGATCTTCGAGGAGACCAGCAGTCCGTTGAGGACGGTGACGATGAAGGCGGCGAGAGTGTGCGCGTCATGCCGTGACGAGATCTGCCCCTCCGCCGCCGCGACACGCAGCACCTCGGCAAGGGCGTCCCGGCTGGCATCCTGCACATCCCGAACGATGCGCCGGATCGACGGATCCTTCGGCAAACGCTCACAGGCGGCGTTGACCACCAGGCAGCCCTGGCCGTCACGCTCGACAGCGATGCGCACCCGCTCCATCAGCATCGTACGGATCGCCGTGCGGGCATCCGCCCCCTCCTCCAGGCTGCGCAGGGCAGCCGCCGCGAGGGTGGTGCGGTAGCGCTCCAGCGCGGTCCTGTACAGGCCGCCCTTGTCACCGAACGCCGCGTACAAGGACGCCTGCCCTATGCCCATATGCTGAGCCAGGTCACGCACCGAGGTCGCCTCGTAGCCGCGCGTCCAGAACAGCTCCATCGCGCGGCTCACGGCCGCCTCCGTGTCGAACTCTCGGGTCCTTGCCATGGCTCCACCGTAACTTATCTAAAGCGAACGCTCAAGAAAGCGTGATGGCCCCGCCTTGCCCTCAACCACGAGGTCGAGCCCTTCGGTGAGCGAGTTTCCCCCGGTGGTCAGCGCGCAGTGCCCATCATGAGCGAGGTTCCTCGCCTTCTGCTCCCCCGCGCCGGTGGAGAAGTACAGCCCCCCGTCGTGCCAGGTGGCGATCACTGGGGTGCCATGCAGCCGGCCGTCGGATCGCACCGTGGACACCCAGAAGATCTCGGCGGCCTCCAACTGCCGCTGGGCCTCGGCCCACTCGGTGGCGGTGACGTCCACGGCACCCGGGCGGGGATCGAGCGCCGAGCTATAGCGGGCATCGAGCTCGGTCCTGGGCCGCTTCGCGGGTCCCTTTGTCGGCATGGCGGATCTCCCTTCCTCTCCCCCATAACGACCGGCTGCCCGCGCGGAAATCACCACCACGCCCGTTTGTGTCCGCCGCCACCCCCGATCAGGGACAGCTACGGTCCCCAACAACCCGACGCCGCACTCGCGACACAAGCACTCAGTGGCCAACTGACATGCTCGGTCACCCGTTGTTGTGACTGAGCCTTCCGGCTGGCCACTCCGAGCATCACAGTTGGCCGTCGGCCTGTGTTGCCCGTGTCGAGACAGCCAGACACCACGGGAGCGCCGTCGTACGAAGCCGTCCCATTGAGGGTTGGCGGCGGGTGCCAACGACCCGCCTGCGGGGTTACGCCCAATCCGTGGCATCGGAGAAAGATCGTCCCATGAACCAGGCCCCAGCCAGGGTGAGGACGCCCACGGTGCTCCAACCCATCACCCCCATCGGGTTGAGCCCCAGAAGGTTGAACGCAACCATCAGATACGGCACGGTCAGCACCAGCCAGCCCCCCAGCAACGGGAAAAGCCACAGCCCGAAAACAGTCGGCCACGAGCCGCCCAGCAACATCCACCAGAGGAACAGCCACCCCGCGGACGCCCACTCGGAGGATGTCAGAAAGATCTCGGTGTGGCCTCGGGTCACCATCCGCACCACTTCTCCACGCCAGATGCGCAGCTCAGCCGGGTCTCCACGGTCCACCGCGCGGTAGGTGCTCTCGTCGACTCTCAGCGACTGCGTGCGCTGCCCGAAACGGACGTCCACGCTGTAGTTGGTGGTGCACGATCTGAGCCCGTTGCTGTCGGTGGTGCACGACTCGCTCCAGTCCGTGCCGACGACCTCGCCCATGGTCTCCGCGACGCAATCGTCGGCGGTCTCCCACTGTGTGCCGACGGGACACAGTGAGGCGTTCCTGTACACCCTGACAGCCTGAGAGTTCGCTTCGGCACGATCCGCACACACGACAAGCCCCGGCACTGCGACGGCGAGAATCAGCACACGCAGAAACACCAGAAGCCCCACGTCACGCCGCCTGGACCAGCGTCTGCCGCCACGCACCACTGTATGACGCCCTCCCCCTCAACACCACGGACGGCCCGCTCGACCGAACCAGCCTCTGCCATCCCGGCCAATGGAGGCAATAGCCGCGTCGCGGCGGCAGCCGCTCGCTACCCACTTCGCCGCTCGAAGAATCCGGATCACAACCGGACACGGTCGGCGAGGAGTCTCGCTCTCTCACAACTACTCATTCATGAGGGCCCGTTGGCGTGGTCGCCCTTGCTGAAGATCGTACGGATCACCGACTGACGCGGCTGGAGTCGGCGGGATAGTCGGGCAGAGCCACGGTGCTGCTGACTTTGTCACCCAGCTTGAGCATTCCATTCATGAACAGGGGGCGGGACAGCAGAGCGTTGCGGAGGCGTATGCCGGTAGCGCTGCCGGGGGCCAGGAACTTGCCGGTGCGGTCGCCGCCTGCCTGACAGCCCTTGGCGTACTTGCGGAGTCTGCTCTCGTACCGGGTGAAGGCCGTCCTGTACTCGCCCTGAGCTCGCGCGAGTTCGCCGGCCAGCACGTAAGCGGCGACCACTGCGGTTCCCGTGCCCATGCCGCCGACAGTGGCCCCGCAGGCGGCATCGCCGACGAGGCACACGCGGCCTGTGGACCAGGTGTCCACGTCCACACGGCTGATCGAATCGAAGTAGAGGTCGGGCGCCTGATGAAGGGAGTCGAGCAGACGGGGTACCTCCCAGCCGAGACCGGAGAAGGCGTTGGTGATCAACTCCTTCTGCTGTTCGCGGTCACGCCGGTCGTACGACAACTCAGATGCGGCGAAGACGAGGAATGCCCCTGCCCGTGCCGGGTCCCGGTGGTCAGCACCGATGGAGGCGAGCCGCCCCGGCGCGTTGTAGCCAACCGAGCCCTTTTTGAGCCCCGGGTAGTTTTCGTTGGGCAACTGCCATGTGGCGGCGTAGTAGCCGAGGTGGCTTACGTAATTTCCCTCCGGGCCGAAAGCGAGGTGGCGGACGTTGGAGTGCAGCCCGTCCGCTCCGATCACAAGGTCGAAGTCGCGCGCGACACCGCTTTGGAAGTCGACCCGTACGCCGGAGGGGGTCTCGGTGAGGCTGGTAATCGAGTCGCCGAAGATGTACTCGGCGTAGGGGGCGCTGTGTTCGTACAGCACCCGGGCCAGGTCTCCGCGGAGGACCTCTATCTCGCCGCCGGCGAACTCGGCGGGCAGTTGCAGCAGCGTTCGGCCACCTTCGTCGACGAAGCGCATCGGGCTGCCGCCGGTCTGGATGCGATGCAGTTCAGGAAGCAGCCCCATGCGTTCCAGCACGGTCAGGTGTGTCTCGCCGCGGAAATCGACGGCCTGACCGCCCTCGCGCAGGGCCGGGGCCAGCTCGACGACGGTGGGGTTGAAGCCCTGGCGTCCGAGCCAGTAGGCCAGCGCCGGGCCGGCGATACTCGCGCCGGAGATGAGGACGTTCTTGTTCACGGGCTCCTCTTTCCAAAAACTGTGTCCACTGGACACTGATGATTACTGTGTACCATAGACACAGTTGGATTGATTCGACAAGGCAGGGCAGGAGGGGAAGCGTGGGCGACGAGCACGCCGAGACGGCGCGGCTGCTGTGGCGGCCGCACCCCAAACCCGCGCGGGGCCCCAGGCCGACACTCGGCCTGGACCGCATCGCGCGGGCCGGCATCGAGATCGCCGACTCGGACGGGTTGGCCGATGTCTCCATGCAGCGGGTCGCCGCGCAACTTGGCGTCACCAAGATGGCGCTGTACCGGTACGTGCCGGGCAAGGCTGAGCTGGTCGCGCTGATGGTCGACGCGGCGATCGGCCCCTACCCGACAGCAAAGAAGGCGCGTGGTGGCTGGCGGGAGCAGCTGGAGGACTGGGCCGGCCAGTTGTTCACCGTCTTTTGCCAACACCCCTGGGCGCTGGAGGCCACCATCGGGCCGCGGCTCATGGGGCCCGGAGAGTTGTCCTGGCTGGAGCGTGCCGTCTCAGCATTGGACGGTACGGGGCTGAGCGGTGCCGAACGGATGGACGCGGCTGTCCTGCTGGTCGGTCACGCACGCGGCATCACCCAGCAAGCCCGCGCAGCCGGCCCCGCGGGCAACCCCGAGGCCCAGCTCGACGCCGTCCTCGGCGAGCTGATGCAGGCACACGGCGAGCGATTCCCCGCGCTGACCGCGGCCCTCGCCTCGGCAGCCCGATCCGGCGGGCAGGATCAGGCATGGGAGTTCGGCCTACAGCGCATCCTGGACGGCTTGGCCGCTCTCATCGACCAGCGCACACGATGAGTGCGATGCGCATCGCGCCGTGTCGCCGCTGGACCGTTGCTTCGCCTTGACGAACTGTCGACCGCCTCGGGCGCATTCCGGCCGGCGGTGGCTGGCGCATGCACGGTGTGGGGACCGATGCCGCCCGCGCCTCCAAACGCACCGGTCCGGGGCCGGGAAGCCCACACCAGACTGCATCATGGATGAACTCATCGAGCCGATGGCCAGACAGGGGGTCTCGGCGCTCGGGCGCGGTGCGCCAGGGGTAGATTCGCAGCCGGTCCGCTCATTCATGATGCCGCGTGGCGTCAGGCTTCTCCATGGGGGCGTATATGGTCTGGTCGCGTCTACGGCGTAGGCGGGCGGAGGTCACGCTTCCGGGTCCGTGCGGGCACCACCGGCACACCATCCGCACTGGGCGTCTGCTGCTCTACACACCTGACAACCTGCTGGACCTGGCGGCCGCGGCGGCGGCCGCTTCGGACGACCAGGCCCAGCGGTGGCTCGGGTTCACTCCCCAACAGGTGGTGGTGGATCCTGAAGTCAGACAGGCTCTGACCGAGATGCGTCCCGGCGACAGACTCATTGAACTGTCGTCACTTCCCGGGCATTTGACCCAGCCTTACGAGCCGCAGCAGCGGGAGGACTCGGTGTTGCTGGTCGCCGTGCGCCTGGACGACGGCAGATACGCAGGCTGCGTCGACCTGGCGGTCGGCGAGGGTGCGATCGGCGGATGGCTGGCGCCCCATTCCCGTGGACAGGGGCTGGGCGCGGAGCTGTTCGGGGCGGGGGCGCTGCTTGCACACGCCCACCTGGGGCTGGACACGGTGCGGGCAGGCACGGAGGTGGGCAACACGGCGAGTCGAGGAGCCTTGCTCCGGGCGGGTTTCATCCCGGGTGAAGGGCCGGCCCAGCACACGCTGGCGGACGGCCGGGAGATCGATGCCTGCTGGTACCGGCATCTGGACGGACCGGTCTCTCGGTGCCGCGGCGCCGGGCAGGGGAAGAAGGAAACACCGACAGTGACCTTCGCGCACCTCACCGAGCCCGACCAACGCTGACGGTACCCCCGGCTCCGGTAGCGTGCAGTCGGCCGTCGGCCGTCGGCCCGTATGAGCGCGAACACCCTGGTCACTCCAGGCCCCCAGGGTCGGGGACGTCGCGGAGGCGTGTGATGCCTTGGCGCCCCCGTATCCCATCCCTGTCGCCATGCCGGTCGCGGATGAATGCGGAACCCACACGCACAAAGAAGCCGCCACCCAGTAAGATCCAAACTGGACGGTTTTTTTTGGGCACGGTTTTTTTTGGGCTCCGGGCCCACAAGTCAGAGGAGACACACGTGGCGAAGCAGGACCGGGCGATCCGCACACGCCAGATCGTCCTGACAGCAGCGG
>NZ_JBIWLW010000079.1:0-11748 GCF_044766385.1 Streptomyces sp. NPDC102274
TCCGACGGCTGCTGCGCTGGCCGGCTTTCTGCGGGTTGAGTTGTCCGGTGTGGAGGCTGCCGTCCCCGCTGCTTCGGTCGCTGTGTCGGGGGTGACTGATGAGCCGATCGCGATTGTGGCGATGGCGTGCCGGTTCCCGGGTGGTGTGTCGAGTCCGGAGGATCTGTGGGACGTTCTCCTGTCGGGTGGGGATGCGGTGTCGGAGTTCCCGGCCGATCGTGGTTGGGACGTGGAGGCGCTGTACGACCCGGACCCCGACCACACGGGCACCACCTACAGCCGTATGGGCGCTTTCCTCGACCGTGTGGCTGACTTCGATCCTGCGTTCTTCGGGATCTCGCCGCGTGAGGCGTTGGCGATGGATCCGCAGCAGCGGCTGCTGCTGGAGACCTCCTGGGAGGCCTTCGAACGGGCGGGCATCGACCCGAACTCGGTGCGGGGCAGCCGGGCGGGCGTGTTCGTCGGCACCAACGGCCAGGACTACACGACGCTGATGATGGCCGTGCCGAACAGCGTCGAGGGCTACTTCGGCACCGGCAGTGCGGCGAGTGTCATCTCCGGTCGGTTGTCCTACACGTTCGGTCTTGAAGGTCCTGCGGTGACGGTGGACACGGCGTGTTCGTCGTCGCTGGTTGCACTGCACCTGGCGGTGCAGGCCCTGCGGTCGGGCGAGTGCGAGCTGGCGCTGGCGGGTGGCGTGACGGTGATGTCCACGCCCGCCGCGTTCATCGAGTTCAGCCGCCAGCGCGGGCTGTCGGTGGACGGCCGGTGCAAGGCATTCGGGGCAGGCGCGGACGGCACGGGCTGGGGCGAGGGTATCGGGATGCTGCTCGTCGAGCGGTTGTCCGACGCCCGGCGCAACGGCCACCAGGTGCTCGCCGTCGTGCGGGGTTCCGCTGTGAACCAGGACGGTGCGTCGAACGGTCTGACGGCGCCCAATGGTCCGTCGCAGCAGCGGGTGATCCGGGCCGCGCAGGCGGCCGCGGGTCTCGCGCCGTCCGAGGTGGACGCGGTGGAGGCGCACGGCACCGGAACCACGCTGGGCGATCCGATCGAGGCGCAGGCGCTGCTGGCCACCTACGGCCAGGACCGCCCCGAGGGCCGGCCGCTGTGGCTCGGGTCGATCAAGTCGAACATCGGTCATACCCAGGCCGCCGCGGGTGTGGCGGGTGTGATCAAGATGGTGCTGGCGATGCGGCACGGTGTGCTGCCGCGCACCCTGCACGTGGACCAGCCGTCGCCGCACGTGGACTGGTCCGCGGGCGCGGTGGAACTGCTGGCGGAGGCTCGACCGTGGCCGGAGACCGGTCAGCCGTGGCGAGCGGGTGTGTCCTCGTTCGGATTCAGCGGCACGAACGCGCACACCATCATCGAGCAGGCCCCCGTGGTCGACCGGGAGGAAGCTCCGGAGCCGTTGCCTGTCGGCGCGGTCGTCCCGTGGTTGTTGTCGGCCAAGACCCCCGAGGCGCTGCGGGAGCAGGCCGCCCGACTCAAGTCCTTTGTTGACGGAACGTCAGATCTGTCCGTGGCGGACGTCGGCCGTACGCTGGTGTTCTCACGTGCGGCGTTGGACCACCGTGCGGTGGTGGTCGCCGCAGAGCCTGCCGAGTTCCAGTCGGCTCTGGCCGCTCTCGCTGAGGGGCGGGGCGGTCCGGGTGTCGTGGTGGGTGAGGCGGCGCCGCACCAGGTGGGTTTTCTGTTCTCGGGTCAGGGTTCGCAGCGGCTCGGGATGGGGCGTGAACTGTCCGCCCGGTTCCCGGTGTTCGCTGCGGCGCTGGATGAGGTGCTGGGCGAGTTCGACCCGGCGGTGCGTGAGGTGCTGTTCGGTGAGGATGCCGATGCTCTGAATGAGACGGGGGTGACGCAGCCGGCGTTGTTCGCGGTGGAGGTGGCGCTTTTCAGGCTGTTGGAGTCGTGGGGTGTTCGCCCCGACATGCTGGCGGGGCATTCGATCGGTGAGCTGGCCGCCGCGCATGTGGCGGGTGTGTGGTCGCTGGCTGATGCCGCGAAGGTGGTGTCGGCGCGGGGGCGCCTGATGCAGGCGCTGCCCGAGGGCGGTGCGATGGTGGCGGTCCAGGCGTCCGAGGCCGAGGTCGCGCCGGATCTCCCGGAGACCGTGGGGATCGCGGCGGTCAACGGGCCGAACTCGGTGGTCGTCTCCGGTGTTGCCGCTGATGTGGATGTGTTGGCGGAGCTGTGGCGTGAGGGCGGTCGGAAGGTGACCAGGCTCCGCGTCAGCCACGCGTTCCACTCGCCGCTGATGGAGCCGATGCTGGACGAGTTCCGCGCGGTGGTCGAGGGGATCGAGTTCGCTGAACCCGCGGTCCCGATCGTGTCGACGCTGACGGGCCGGTTGGCGAGTGCGGAGGAGTTGGGTTCGCCGGAGTACTGGGTGCGGCATGTGCGCGAGTCGGTGCGGTTCGCCGACGCCGTGGGCACGCTCGTAGCCGAGGGTGTGGCGATGTTTGTCGAGGTCGGGCCGGGTGGGACGCTGTCGGCGCTGGGGCAGGAGTCCGCGCCGGAGATGACCTTCGTACCGGTGCTGCGCGGCGATCGCCCGGAGGCCGTGGCCGCTACGACGGCTGCGGGACAGCTGCATGTGCGCGGTGTCCGGGTGGACTGGGAGGCGCTCTTCGCCGGTCGTGGTGCGCGGCGGGTGGACCTGCCGACGTACGCGTTCCAGCGTGAGCGCTACTGGCTGGACGCTCCGGCCGCTGTTGAGGGCGTTGAGCGGATGTCGCCGGTGGAGGCGCGCTTCTGGGAGGTCGTCGAGGAGGGTGACCTCGTTGATCTCGCCCGTACGCTGGATGTGTCGTCGGACGATCCGCTGAGTGCCGTGTTGCCCCGGCTGTCCGCGTGGCGCAGGGAGCAGCGGGATCGTTCCATCGCCGATGACTGGCGGTATCGGGTCGACTGGCGGCCGGTGGTCGCCGGGAGTGGGCGGTTGGATGGTGTCTGGCTGGTGGTCGCGCCGGTCGGTGAGGACCGTGCCGGGTGGGTTCGTGATGCGTTGGCCCGGAACGGTGCGGACGTGCAGGTGCTGTACGTGGCCCCGGAGGCGGTCGATTGTGCGGGCCGGCTGGCCGAGCTGCCCGCACTTCACGGAGTGGTCTCGCTGCTGGGGCTCGCCGATGCGGGTGGGTCGGTTGTGCCGGCGGGTGTCGGGGCCACGATTGGTCTGCTGCGGGCGCTGGGTGATGCTGATGTGAGCGTGCCGTTGTGGTGTGTGACATCGGGTGCGGTGTCGGTGGGCGCGGGCGATGTGGTCGCCGGGTTTGAGCAGTCGATGCTGTGGGGTCTGGGTCGCGTGGCCGCGTTGGAGCATCCCGGCCGCTGGGGTGGTCTGGTGGACCTGTCCGAAGCGCAGGACGACGGGACCGGCGATCTGCTGGCCTCGGTACTCGCCGGGACGAGCGGCGAGGACCAGATCGCGCTGCGCGGCGGCGAGGTTCTGGGGCGCAGGCTGACGCCCGCGCCGCTGAGCGCGGACACCTCCGCTTCCGGCTGGTCGCCGCGCGGGACGGTCCTGGTGACCGGTGGTACTGGTGCGCTCGGTGCGCACGTGGCGCGCTGGTTGGCGGCGCGCGGGGCCGAGCACGTCGTGCTGACGGGCCGTCGAGGCCGGTCCGCCGAGGGCGCCGGGGAACTGGAGGCCGAGCTCGTCGAGCTGGGCGCGCGTGTCACGTTCGCCGTCTGTGACGTGGCGGACCGGGACGCCGTCGCGGCGCTGTTGGAGAGCGTCCCTTCGCTCACCGCGGTCGTGCACGCGGCGGGTATCGAGCGCTCGGCCCCCCTTGCCGACCTTGATCCGACTGACCTCGCCGAGTTCGGTGATGTGCTGGCGGCCAAGGTCGTCGGCGCGAGGAACCTGCACGAGCAGCTGGCCGGAACGCCGTTGGACGCGTTCGTGCTGTTCTCGTCCATCGCCGGTGTGTGGGGCAGCAGTGGGCAGGGCGCGTACGCGGCTGCCAATGCCTACCTGGACGCCCTCGCCGCCCACCGCCGGACAGCGGGTCTGCCCGCCACCGCCGTCGCATGGGGTCCCTGGGGCGGTGGCGGCATGGTGGCGACCGACGAGCAGGCCGCGCTGCTGCACCGTTGGGGCCTGTCGACGATGGCTCCGGCTGTGGCGATCGCGGGTCTGGCCACGGCTCTGGAACGTGGTGACGGGAACGTCGTCGTCGCCGATGTCGACTGGGAGCGGTTCGCGGGCACCTTCATGTCGCAGCGGCCCAGCCCGCTGCTGCGTGAACTGCCCGAGGTGCGCGCCGCGTTCGAGGCCGCTCCGGCGGAGCAGGGCATTTCGGCCCTCGCGCAGCGCCTCGCGGGGCTGGATGAGGCTGAGCAGGAGCGGCAGCTCACCGAGTTGGTCCGGTATGAGGCGGCCGCGGTGCTCGGCCATGTGTCGGGTGACGCGTTTTCCGCGACCCGCGCTTTCAAGGAGCTGGGTTTTGACTCGCTGACGGCGGTGGAGTTGCGTACCCGGCTCAGCGAGGCCACCGGCGTTGCGCTGCCCGCGACCGTGGTGTTCGACTACCCGACGGCCGCCGCGCTGGCCGCCCATCTGCGTGTCGAGTTGTCCGGTGCGGGCGTGGCTCCCACCGCCTCCGCTCCGGCCGCCGTCCCCGGTGTGACCGATGAGCCGATCGCGATTGTGGCGATGGCGTGCCGGTTCCCGGGTGGTGTGTCGAGTCCGGAGGATCTGTGGGACGTTCTCCTGTCGGGTGGGGACGCGGTGTCGGAGTTCCCGGCCGACCGTGGTTGGGACCTGGAGGCGCTGTACGACCCGGACCCGGCGGGTGTCGGCACGTCGTACAGCCGCATGGGCGCCTTCCTCGACCGTGTGGCGGAGTTCGACTCGGGTTTCTTCGGGATCTCGCCGCGTGAGGCGCTGGCGATGGATCCGCAGCAGCGGCTGCTGCTGGAGACCTCCTGGGAACTGCTGGAACGGGCCGGCATCGACCCGAACTCGGTCCGCGGCGAGCGGGCGGGCGTGTTCGTCGGCTCGAACGTGCAGGACTACGGGATGGTGCTGGACGGGGCCGCCGAGGACGTGGGCGGGCACGTGGCGACGGGCAGCGCGGCGAGCGTCATGTCCGGTCGGTTGTCCTACACGTTCGGTCTTGAAGGTCCTGCGGTGACGGTGGACACGGCGTGCTCGTCGTCGCTGGTGGCACTGCATCTGGCGGTGCAGGCCCTGCGGTCGGGGGAATGCTCGCTGGCCCTGGCGGGTGGCGTGACGGTGATGTCGACGCCCGGCGCGTTCATCGAGTTCAGCAGGCAGCGCGGGCTGTCGGTGGACGGCCGGTGCAAGGCGTTCTCCGACAGCGCCGACGGCACGGGCTGGGGCGAGGGCGTCGGGATGCTGCTCGTCGAGCGGCTGTCGGACGCCCAGCGCAACGGACATCAGGTGTTGGCGGTCGTGCGGGGTTCCGCGATCAATCAGGACGGTGCGTCCAACGGTCTGACGGCGCCGAACGGTCCTTCGCAGCAGCGGGTGATCCGGCAGGCGCTGGCCAGTGCGGGTCTCGCGCCGTCCGAGGTGGACGCGGTGGAGGCGCACGGGACCGGTACGACGCTGGGTGACCCGATCGAGGCGCAGGCGCTGCTGGCCACCTACGGCCAGGACCGCGCTGGTGAGCCGCTCTGGCTCGGGTCGGTGAAGTCCAACATCGGTCATACGCAGGCAGCCGCCGGTGTCGCGGGTGTGATCAAGATGGTGTTGGCCATGCGGCACGGTGTGTTGCCGAAGACGCTGCACGTGGACGAGCCGTCGTCGCACGTGGACTGGTCGACGGCGGCAATGGAACTGCTCACCGACCAGCGGGAGTGGCCTGCCGTGGACCGGCCGCGGCGGGCCGGTGTGTCGTCGTTCGGGTTCAGCGGAACGAACGCGCACGCCATCATCGAGCAGGCGCCCGAGGTGACGTCAGCCGAGGTCGAGCCGGGTGAACCGGGTGTCGTGCCGTGGGTGCTGTCGGCGCGGTCCGGCGAGGCGCTGCGGGAACAGGCGTTCCGGCTCCGGGAGGAGTTCGCGCACGAGGCGGCCGTGTCGGTCACCGACGTCGCCCACTCGTTGCGGTCCCGGTCGGTGTTCGACCATCGGGCCGTGGTGGTGGGGCTGGACCGGGAGGAGTTCCTCTCCGGTCTCACCGCTCTGGCCGACGGCCGTGAGACGCCGAACGTCGTGACCGGCGTGGCGGAGAACCGCGGTGCCGGCGTGGTGTTCGTGTTCCCCGGCCACGGTTCGCAGTGGGTCGGCATGGCGCTGGAGCTGCTGGAGTCCTCGCCGGTGTTCCGCACGCGGATGGAGGAGTGCGCGCGGGCGCTGGACGAGTTCGTCGACTGGTCGCTGCTGGGCGCGATCCGGGATCCCGGCCTGATGGAGCGAGTGGACGTCGTCCAGCCCGCCCTGTTCGCGGTGATGGTGTCGCTGGCCGCCACCTGGCGGTCGTGGGGCGTCGAGCCGAGCGCCGTGCTGGGGCATTCGCAGGGTGAGATCGCGGCGGCGTGCGTCGCGGGCGCCCTGTCCCTGGAGGACGCGGCGCGGCTGGTCGTCCTGCGGAGCAAGGCGTTGACCGCGCTGTCCGGCCAGGGTGGCATGGTGTCCGTCGCGCTCGGCGTGGACGCCGTACGGGAGCTGCTGACGCGGTGGGACGGGCAGCTCGCGGTCGGCGTGGTGAACGGCCCCGCCTCGGTCGTCGTGTCCGGTGACGTCGCCGCGCTGGACGAGCTGATGGAGGTCTGCGCCGAGAGAGGGGTGTGGGCGCGTCGGGTCCTGGCGGACTACGCCCCGCACTCCCACCACGTCGAGCGGATCGAGGCGGAACTCCTGGAGGGGCTGGCACGTGTGTCGCCGCGCTCCGGTGACGTGCCGTACTTCTCCCCGCTGACCGGCGGGTGGCTGGAGACCCGTGGGATGGACGCCGCGTACTGGTACCGGAGCCTGCGGCAGACGGTGGAGTTCGCGGACTCCGTCTCCACGCTGGTGGCGGAGGGCTTCAAGGCCTTCGTCGAGGTGAGCCCGCATCCGGTGCTGGTGGCCGGTCTGGGCGAGCTGGTCGGCGCCGACGGCGTGGTGGTCGGCTCGTTGCGGCGCGGGGACGGGAGCCTGGCCCGGCTGATGACCTCGGCGGGCACGCTGTTCGTGCGCGGCGGCCAGGTGGAGTGGGAGCTCTCCGGCGCGCGGCGGGTGGACCTGCCGACGTACCCGTTCCAGCGCCGGCGCTTCTGGCCCACGACGACGCACAGCGCGTCCGGCGACGTGACCTCGGCCGGGCTGGGGCGGGTGGACCACCCCGTGCTCGTCGCCGTCACCGAACTCGCGGACTCCGAGGGCCTCGTGTTCAGCGGCAGGCTGTCCCTGCGCACCCACCCGTGGCTCACCGACTACCGCGTCCTGGGCGCCGCCGTGCTCCCCGGCGCGGCCTACATGGACCTCGCGCTGCGCGCCGGCGACCACGTCGGCTGCGCGTCGCTGGACGACCTGATGCTGGGGGCGCCCCTGGTGCTGCCCGAGCGGGACGGCGTGCAGGTGCGGCTCAGCCTCGACGGGCCGGACGCGTCGGGCAGGCGGGCGTTCACCGTGGATTCCCGAGGCGACGAAGGCGGGGGCTGGACCCGCCACGCCACCGGCACCCTGGCGGCCGAGGCGGAACCAGTGACCGACGACCTCGTCGCCTGGCCACCGAGCGAGGCCGAGCCGGTCGAGCTGGACGACCACTACGCCACCCTCGCCGCCTCCGGCCTCGGCCACGGCCCCGCCTTCCAGGGCCTGCGCGCGGCCTGGCGCAAGGGCGACGAGGTGTTCGCCGAGGTGGTGCTGCCGGACGGCCTCGCGGACGAGGGCTTCGGCCTGCACCCGGCCCTCCTGGACGCCGCGCTGCACGTCATCGGGCTCGGTGTGAGTTCGGACGGGCTTCCGTTCTCGTGGGCCGGGGTGCGGCTGCCGGCGACCGGTGCGACGGCGCTGCGGGTCCGGTTGACACCGGTCGGCGTGGACGCCGTGACGGTCCTGGTCGCCGACGGCTACGGCGAGCCGGTCGCCGCTGTCGACGAGCTGAGCCTGCGGCCCATCTCGGCCGACCAGCTCAACCTCGCGCGGTCCGCCCACCGAGACTCGCTGTTCGAGGTGAAGTGGGTCCCGATGCCGGACGCCGCTCCCGACACCGGCACGTGGGCGGTGCTCGGCGGCGACACCGCCCGGCTGGCCCACGCGCTCACCGCGGCCGGCGAGCCGGTCGACGAACACGGCGACCTGTCCGCGCTGCTGGCCGCCGTCGATGGCGGCGCGCCCGTACCCCGGTGCGTGGCCGTGACGCCCGGCGAGGGCGCGACGACCCCCCACGAGGCGACGCGCCTCACCCTCGACCTGCTCCAGAAGTGGCTCGCGGACGACAGGCTCGCCGAATCGCGACTCGTGCTGGTGACGAGCGGCGCGGTGGCGGCCGGGCCGGACGAGGACGTCCCGGACCTGGTGCGCGCTCCCGCGTGGGGCCTGGTGCGCTCGGCGCAGTCGGAGCACCCGGCGCGGTTCGTGCTCATCGACGTGGACGGGCACGAGAAGTCGCCGCGCAGGCTGCGCGCCGCGGTGGCGACCGGGGAGCCGCAGGTCGCGGTTAGGAACGGCGCCGCCTCGGTGGCCAGGCTGGCACAGCTCGCCACTCCGACCGACGCGCCCGAGCCGGGGGCGTTCGCCCCCGACGGCACGGTGCTGATCACCGGTGGTTTCGGCATGCTCGGCGGGTTGACGGCGCGGCACCTCGTCACCCGCCACGGAGTCCGGGACCTGGTACTGACCGGCAGGCGCGGCGCGGCTGCGCCGGGCGCGGACGAACTGTGCCGCGAACTGGCGGAAATGGGCGCGCGGGTCACGGCCGTGGCGTGCGACGTGAGCGACCGCGACGCGGTCGCCGCGCTGCTGGCCGAGCACCCCGTGACCGCTGTCGTGCACACCGCCGGCGTGCTGGACGACAGTGTGATCGAGTCCCTGACCCCGGAGCACGTCGACGCGGTGTTCCGCCCCAAGGCCGACGCCGCGCTGCACCTGCACGAGCTGACCCTGGGGACGGACCTCACAGCGTTCGTACTGTTCTCCGCCGTCGCCGGTGTCCTCGGCAGCCCCGGCCAGGGCAACTACGCGGCGGCCAACACGTTCCTCGACGCGCTCGCGCAGCACCGCCGGGCCGCCGGGCTGCCCGCGACGTCACTGGCCTGGGGTCTGTGGGCCGAGGCCAGCGGCATCACCGGCCACCTCGACATCGCCGACGTGCAGCGGATGGCGAGGGGCGGCATGGTCCCGCTGTCCTCCGAGGACGGCATGGCGCTCTTCGACGCGGCACGCGCGACCGGCACCGCGACCACGGTGCCCGCCGCGATCGACCTGTCCGCGCTGCGGGCCCACCCTGAGCAGGTACGGCCGCTGCTGCGCGGTCTGGTGCCCACGCCCGCCCGCCGGTCCGCGCGGTCCGGCAGCGGCTCCGGCGCGGTACCGCTCACCCAGCGGCTCGCGGGCCTCACCGAGGCGGAGCAGAACCGGGCGCTGGTGCACCTCGTCCGCACCCACACCGCGGCCGTGCTCGGCTTCGCGGGACCGGAGACCGTCGAGGCGGACCGGGCGTTCAAGGAACTCGGGTTCGACTCGCTCACCGCCGTGGAACTGCGCAACAGGCTCGACGCCGAGGTCGACTCGCGACTGCCCGCCACCCTGGTGTTCGACCACCCGAATCCGGCGGCGCTCGCGGCCCACCTGCGGGCGACGGTGCTCGCCGACCGCGGCACACCCGCCGCCGCGGCGCTCAGCGAGCTGAACAAGCTGACGATCACCATCTCCAAGCTCGACCCGGACGACGCGCTGGTCGGGGACATCCGGCTGAGGCTTCGATCGCTCCTGTCCACGTGGGACGAGAAGGAGCCCGAGGCCGCGGTGGACGACCTGAACTCGGCAACGCTGGACGACGTGTTCGACATCATCGACGAGGAACTCGGCAAGTCCTGATCCGCGGGTCCCGACTCTTAACCAAGAGGGGTTAGCAAGCATATGTCGAATGACGACAAGGTCCTCGACTACCTGAAGCGCCTGACCGCGGATCTGCGGCAGACCAAGCAACGGCTTCGCGAGGTCGAGGAGAAGGCCGGCGAGCCGATCGCGATCGTCGGTATGAGCTGTCGTTTCCCCGGTGGTGTCGAGTCGCCGGAGGACTTGTGGCGGCTGCTGGCCGAAGGCGGGGACGCGGTGTCCGGCTTCCCGGCCGATCGTGGTTGGGACGTGGAGTCGCTGTACGACCCGGACCCCGACCACACGGGCACCACGTACAGTCGTATGGGCGCTTTCCTCGACCGTGTGGCGGAGTTCGACTCGGGTTTCTTCGGGATCTCGCCGCGTGAGGCGTTGGCGATGGATCCGCAGCAGCGGCTGCTGCTGGAGACGTCGTGGGAGGCGTTCGAGCGGGCCGGTATTGATCCGTATTCGTTGCGGGGCAGTCGGTCCGGTGTGTTTGTCGGTACCAATGGCCAGGACTACGCGGCGTTGTTGATGGCCGCGCCGGAGAGTGTCGAGGGGTACGCGGGTACCGGTATTTCGGCGAGTGTCATCTCCGGTCGGCTGTCCTACACGTTCGGTCTTGAAGGTCCTGCGGTGACGGTGGACACGGCGTGTTCGTCGTCGCTGGTCGCACTGCATCTGGCGGCGCAGGCGCTGCACAAGGGCGAGTGCGAGCTGGCGCTGGTCGGTGGTGTGACGGTGATGACGACACCGGGCTCGTTCGTGGAGTTCAGCAGGCAGCGCGGGCTGTCGGTGGACGGTCGGTGCAAGGCATTCTCCGACAGCGCCGACGGCACCGGCTGGGGCGAGGGCGTCGGCATGCTGCTCGTGGAGCGGTTGTCGGACGCCCGGCGGAACGGGCACCGGGTGTTGGCGGTCGTGCGGGGTTCGGCGGTGAACCAGGACGGCGCGTCCAACGGTTTGACGGCGCCGAACGGTCCGTCGCAGCAGCGGGTGATCCGTCAGGCGTTGGCCAGTGCGGGTCTCGCGCCGTCCGATGTGGACGCCATGGAGGCGCACGGTACCGGCACCACGCTGGGTGACCCGATCGAGGCGCAGGCTCTGCTGGCCACCTACGGCCAGGACCGCAGCGGTGAGCCGCTGTGGCTGGGGTCGATCAAGTCGAACATCGGCCACACACAGGCCGCGGCCGGTGTGGCTGGTGTGATCAAGATGGTGATGGCGATGCGGCACGGTGTGCTGCCGCAGACCCTGCACGTCACCGAGCCGTCGTCGCATGTGGACTGGTCGGCGGGCGCCGTCGAGCTGCTGACGGAGGCTCGGCCGTGGCCGGAGACCGGGGAGCCGTGGCGGGCGGGTGTGTCGGCGTTCGGTGTGAGTGGCACGAACGCGCACGCCATCATCGAGCAGGCTCCAGCGGTCGAGCGGGAGGAAGCTCCGGAGCCGGTGCGTGACGGCCTGGTGCCGTGGGTGCTGTCGGCGCGCGGCGAGGGTGCCCTGCGTGGCCAGGCTGAACGTCTGATGTCGTTTGCGTCGATCGCGGACGAGCACGCGGTTGTCGATGTCGGCTACTCGCTCGCGACATCGCGTGCGGCGTTGGACCACCGTGCGGTGGTGGTGGCCGCTGACCGGTCCGAGTTCCTGTCGGCTCTCGCCGCTCTGGCTGAGGGGCGGGGTGGTGCGGGTGTTGTGGTGGGTGAGGCGGGGTCGCATCGGTTGGGTTTTCTGTTCTCGGGTCAGGGTTC
>NZ_JBIWLW010000080.1:0-11448 GCF_044766385.1 Streptomyces sp. NPDC102274
GAGCTACCAAGCCGGACTCCACCTGCGGGCCTCCATGATCTGGATCAAGCACCTCACGCGAACCACACAATGATCACGACCCAATACACGCCCTAACGGCAAATCGTCAGGTCGCGCCGTCCGGTCCGAACATTCTGTTCGGCGATCAGTGCCCTCGCCCCAGCGGAGCAGAGTCGCCGCCTTCGGAAGGAGCAAGGACGCGGGGCTAGCAGCGAACCGTCAGGGCGCCCGCCGGACCGATCCAGTCGATCAGCGGGTCGGACACGAGTAGGGAGTAGCGAGGGGCCGACTCCAAGACGTCGACGGACCCCTTGGAGCTACGAGCGAAGAAGATCCGGAGGAAGCGCTGCGAGCTGTGCGGACCTAACCCGCTGTAGGCCCACTGCCCCTATGCCTCTCAGTGCGCCGTGTGTCCACAGGACAGCCCCGATTGTCAGACCCTCGCCGTAGCGTTGTGAGTCCTACTCGTAGCGGCTGCGGGGAGTACCAATGGACGACGACCTTCAGATCGACAGCGACGAAGACCTCTTCCGCAACCCCGTCTACTACGAACCGGCTGGCCGGAACCTCGACCTGGACCGCCCCAACCTCGGTGTCCCGCAAGGCCAAGACCTCCTGAACGTGCTCCTCCGCATGCGCGGACGTGTCCCCGTCGAAAAGCGCGGGCTCATCTGCCCCGACTGCCGGGACCTCCGCGGCCGACGCGTCCCCATGTACCTCGTCCAGCGTGACGGCGTATGGCTTGCCTCCCACTACCGGAAACCCGGGGAGAAGCCCATCAGCCACGAGTCCGACGAGCACCTCGCCCGCAAGGAACGCGTCGCGAAGGACTCCGAAGATCACGGCTTCCACGCCGACATCGAGTCGCAGACCGCCGACGGGCACGCGCGCCTCGATGTACGCATCAACGGCGCCAACGGCATCGTCCTGGGCTACGAGCCTCAGCTGAGCGCCCAGACAGCCCGCGGAATGCGTGCACGGGAGGGGTTCCGGCGCCGCGGCGGTATTCAGTCGGTCTGGGACTTCGCCGACCCCGACCACGCAGGCATCGGCACCGTCCCTTACGTCCGCACGCCCAACCTGCCGGCCTCCGTCATCCGCGTGCAGAAGAACCCCATCGCGGTCCAGGACGGCAACTTCGTCCTGGAGGAGGGCCAGTGCAGCCAAACCGGCGCGCTCACCCGGTGCCCGGAGAAGCCCTACGACCCGGAGAATCCCACCGACGCCGGGTACTGCGGGGGCTGGCACCGCGTCCTCATGCCCGCCCATCAGTCGAGCGCCTTCACAGGGGAAGGCGGCCTGACCCTCACCCGGTTCATCGTGGAAGCTGCGGCCGGTGAGCGGATCCCGTTCCAGCGGGGCGGCCACCACGGTTGGCTCCCCGCACAGCAGTGGCAGCAGTACCTCGAGGCGAACGGGCCCGCCCTGGACGACAAGGAGCGCCAGCCATCCGTACGACAGGGGGACCGGCGCGACATGTGCACCGAGGACCGTCCAGCTTCGGAGGTACGGGCTGAACCGAAGCAGAGACGTGGCAGCCGCGCGATCGTCCTTGAGTCCCGCCCCCGGGAAATCGAGGACGCCAGGGTTCCGGTCGACGCGTCGGGTCAAGCTATCCCGCTCTGCCGCTTCGGCTGCGGTCAGCCCGCAAGCCTTTCAGGACCCGAAGGGCTGCCCGAGCACTTCTCGTGCCGCAGGAAGCATGAGGCGTGATCCATCGGCCACCGCTGACCGCCCCTCGCTGCGTCACCTGGCGCCAGAGCCCCCGCGCCGCTCACATGCGGGCCTGCCCGGTTCGGGTGGGAGGTGTCATGTTTCCGCCCGACATGTCAGTCCCCAGTGCCACAGTGGGCGCAGCACACCCAGCACCCCTTTTTCGAGGAGCCGACCGTGACCCAGAGCACCACCTTCCGCACCAGCACCAGCACCAAGCAGGACACCCTCGCCGACCACATTGTGGAGTTCCTCAGCCGGGTCTCCCTCGCACTCCGGAACTCGGCCGACTCGGCTGACCACGCGGCGAAGATGGTGCGGAAAGCGGACGCGGCACGGCGAAGCTGAACGGGTCTGTCAAACGGACGGTGTAACTCAGGTTGTTGGAGTTACTGACGTGCTGCGGAAAGCCGGCCGTCGAAGGTGATGTCGAAGGCGTTCAGGGCGGTCTTCCAGCGCATGGTCCAGCGAGCTTGGCCCTTGCCGGTGGGGTCCAAGGACATGATCGCCATGTAGACGCACTTCAACGCGGCCTGCTCGTTGGGGAAGTGGCCGCGGGCCTTGACCGCCCGCCGGATCCTGGCGTTGACGGACTCGATCGCGTTGGTCGTGCAGACGATGCGGCGGATCTCGGTGTCGAAGCGGAGGAACGGGGTGAACTCCTCCCACGCGTTCTCCCAGAGCCGCACGATCGCCGGATACTTCCGGCCCCAGGCGTCGGCGAACTCGGCGAGCCGCTCCAGTGCCGCCTCCTCGGTCGGTGCGGTGTAGACAGGCTTGAGGACCTTCGCGATCTTGTCCCAGTCCTGGCGGGCGGCATAGCGGAAGGAGTTCCGCAGCAGGTCGAAGCTGTCAAGAATCAACCTGGTGGTTGTCGGCGCCGATTGAGGTGAGTAGGTCGGCTGCGGTGGGGTGCCGGTGGTCGGCGGGGGTGATGTCGATGTGGCGGGCGTCGAGGATCGGCAGGACATCACGGATGGCGTTCCACAGTGTGCTGCGGCAGACGCCGAACAGCTCGGCGAGAGTGTCGAGGCCGCAGACGCGGCGGTGGTAGAGGATCGTGGCGAGGATCCGGTCGCTGTCGGTGATCTTCTGCCGGAAGACGCCGCCGCGGGTGCCCGGGCGTCGGCTGCCGCCGCGCTGGCGGTGGCGGCGCTGTTCGATCGCGGCGGCGTAGGGCACGATCAGCTCTTCGAGCAGGGCATGGAGTGCCTCGTGGGTCGTGCCGGTCAGGGTCGGGTCCGTCAGGGCCTGGCGGGTCAGCGTCGCGGGAGCGTGCTCGGCCGGGCCGTCGCCGGTGACCCAGGCGCGGAGGTCCTCGGCGCGGGTGAAGTAGCGCACGACGGTCGGCGTGATGCTGATCTTCTGTTCATCCAGTAACTGCCGGGGGGCCTTGATGGCCTGGCCGATGGTGACCGGGTTGATCCCGAGCAGCTCGCACAGCACCTTCTGCGGGCAGACCTGTCGCAGGTAGACGACGGTGAGCAGGACTTCGTCCGCACTCGTCAGCAACGCTCTGCTGCGGCCGGTCGTGGCGACGCGCCGGCCGCCGCGGAGCAGGTAGCGGTGCTGTTCGGCCGCTGCCGTCTGGGCCGAAGACAACTGGGCCTGCAGTGCGTCCAGTTCGCCTGTGCTCATGCCGGTCAGGCGGGGGGCGGCGAGCACCTGCAGGGTTTGAGCGCGGGCCTCGGCACGTTCATCGGCGCGCGGTGCGGGGTCAGTGCCGCCGGTCGGGGCGATGCTGTAGTTCCACTGGCCGTGGTCAGCATGCGCGGTGATCGGCAGGGCCTGCAACTGCTCGCGGCTGACGGAGATGCCGGTCGGGTAGGAACCCTCATCGAGAGCGGCCTTGACGCGCAGGCCGGTCCGGGTGGTGGTCGCGGTGATCGTGTTGAGGACGACTTCGTGGCTGGTCAGGGGACGTCCGCGCCAGTTCATGGTGATGTGGGAGAACAGCCGGTGCTCGATTTTGTTCCATTTCGAGGTGCCCGGCGGGAAGTGGCAGACCGTCATCGTCAGGCCGGTGTCGGCGGCGAACGCGGCCAGTTCGGCCTTCCACAGCCGGTAGCGGTAGCTGTTGGAGCCACCGGCATCCGCGGTGATCAGCAGCCGGGATGCTGCGGGGTAGTCGTACCGGCCGCGCGCCTGCCACCAGCGACGGATCGAAGCCGCCGCGAACGCGGCGGTGTTGTGGTCGGTGCCGATGTTCACCCAGCCGGTGTTCGCGGTCATGTCGTAGATCCCGTACGGGATCACCGATTCCACGTGCGGGCCGGCGAAGAAGCTGTGGTCCTCGACCTCGACGGGCCGCCCGGCCGGCCGCCATTCCTGCCCGGGCATCGGCAGCTGCCCCAGCTGTTCCTTCTTCTTCGCGTCCACGCTGACCACCGGCTCGCCCGCAGCCTGGTGTTCTTTGACCTGCTCGTTGATATAGCGGAACTGTGCGTCCCGGTCAGGGTGCTGATCGCCTTCCAGGGTCTTGGCGGTGCCCTGCAGGCTGAACCCGTGCTCCTTCAGCAGCCGGCCCACCGTGGGCGCGGTCACGCAATGCCCCTGCCGGGACAGCTCTGCGGCCAGGTGCCGCAGCGACTTCGTTGTCCAGCGCAGTGGCGACATCGGATCACCGCGCTCGTCGGGTTCGACCAGTGCCATCAGCGCCGGAACCAGCTGAGGGTCGACGGCCTCGGCTCGCATCCGCCCGCCGCCCGGGCGCCGGACACGTCCCGCGGGCAGCGGATCGATCCCGGCCTCGAGTTCGAACACGCCCTTGCGGACCGTTGTCTCGCTGGCCCCGGCTATCCGTGCGATCAGGCCGACGCCTCCGTGGCCGAGCAGCCGGGCCTCGGTTGCCAGTGCCAACCGCTGCTGACGCTCGTTCAGGTGCGGGAGCAGAACGTCGAACCGTCGCGCCAACTGGCTGCGCACCTCGTCGGATATGCGCATACCACATCAACGAGATCGCATCCGTGAAGCAACGCGTTGTTTTTTGACGGCTTCGGTGGACCACGCAGGTCTGGACGGTGGTGCGGGGCCAGACGGCCTCGACCGCGTCGGGCAGGCCCTTGAGCCCGTCGCAGACGAGCATGAGGACGTCGTTCACGCCGCGGTTCTTGATCTCGGTGAGGATGCGCATCCAGTGCTTGGCGCCCTCGCCGCCGTCGCCGGCCCACAGCCCGAGGATGTCCCGCCGGCCCTCGGTCGTGACCGCGAGGGCGACATATATGGGCCGGTTGGCAACCGCCCCGTCGCGGACCTTCACGTGGATGGCGTCGATGAAGACCACCGGGTAGACGGCATCCAGGGGCCGGTTCTGTCATTCGGCCATGCCATCGAGGACCTTGTCGGTGATCGTGGAGATCGTCTGGCGGGATACGTCGGCGCCGTAGACCTCGGCGAGGTGGGCCTGGACCTCGCCGGTGGTCAGGCCCTTCGCCGCGAGCGAGATCACCATCTCGTCCACGCCGGACAGACGCTTCCGCCGCTTCTTGACGATCCTCGGCTCGAAGGAACCCTCACGGTCGCGGGGCACGGTTATCTCCACCGGGCCGACATCGGTCAGCACGGTCTTGGTGCGGGTGCCGTTGCGTGAGTTGCCGTCGTTCTTCCCGGCGGGATCGTGCTTGTCATAGCCGAGGTGGTCGGTGATCTCGCCCTCGAGGGCCGACTCCAGGAGCCGCTTGGTCAACTGCTGGAGCAGCCCGCCCTCGCCGGTCAGCTGAAGGCCCTCAGCCTGAGCCCGGCCCACCAGCTCGTCAATCAGCCGGGTCGTCCACAGACTTCGACAGCACCGCCTCAGACAGCTCGACAGTCTCGACCTCGGTCACGTTGTTACTGGTCATCGATGCATCTTCCATGACCGGGAGTTACACCGAACGTTTTACAGTCCCGAACCCTGAGCAGATATACGGAGCTCTTGTCGAGACGGTTCTCGAAGAGCTGGGCAACCAACCCGTTGAGTACCGGGAGTACGCCCGTGGTGAGGGCGTACGGAAGAGACTGCGGGAGGTTGAGACTGGCCTCGCTCATTACATGTCGGAGTTGGCCCCTGGAGGCAAGTTCGCCGTGGGTGGCTTCGTGCAGGAGACGGCAGAGAAGACATTCAACTCGCTCATGACCGAGATGGCCGGCATCGACCCTGACAGCGCCAAAGACCGGTGGGTCCTGACACACGGAGGTCGGACCTACAGGGAGCAGTGGGAAACTGGGGGGGGCGAGGAAATGACCGATGACCTTCTGCGGGCAGGAATCAAATTCGCCATCAGGCGCGTGACGCAGACCAACAGCGACGGCGAAGAGGTACAGGAGACCGTTGGTGAACTCCTCATCCCTGACGACGTGAAAGAGCGCTTGGCCATCCGCGAGGACCAGTTCGTTCAGCAGTTCCGAGCATGAACGCCCCCCGGCCTGGTGGCCGGGGGCGTTTGCTATCAGTTCTTCTCTCGTACCAGCGTCTTGTTTCCGTCTGAGTCCACGCGGTAGACGTACACCTTCATGCCTGGCGTCTCCTCAGCTTCAGGCCAAGGATCTTGGCGTCGTAGTGGGTCTCAGTGCGCCAGACGGCGCGGCGGGACCGTTCAACCGAACCCCCCATTACGTCACTCTCCATCCGCAGAGGTGCCCTTGCGACTCAACGACGGGCACCATGCTCATCTGGGCAGCAGAGGACGGGGCGGTTCTCCCAAACACGACTCGATCCACTGCGTCCGCTACAGCTCCACCGCCAAGCGCAGCCGAATGCGAACACCTCAACGGTCGCGACGATCGCCGGTTTGGCTAACCGGCGATCGTCGTCTATGTTGCGCTCGCCCCGTGCCGCGAGACGCTTCCCACCATCGACAGCCGTCCGCCCTTCCGGACCGTGAGGTCCGGGTGCTGGCCGTCGCGCGTTTGTGTGGGTGCCACCCCGCCACGTCCTCTGCGCGCGGGACGAGGGGTATGTGGGCTAAAACCGGGAGCAATGCTCAAATCCTGTGGATCGGCTCGGTGGGGCGTACCTTCCCGAGTGATCGATCGACTGGTATCGAGTAGGCCGACGTTGGCGCGTCGGCCGGGAAGGCACGCCCGTGCTCACGGTAGTCAACGACGACGGCTCGACGCGAGATGGATCCCTGATCGACGAGATAGTCCGGGAGGGCGCCCGGCGGATGCTGGCCGCCGCGCTGGAAGCTGAAGTCGATGCATACATAGCTGAGTTGGTCGGTGAGAGAGACGATCAGGGGCATCGTCTGGTGGTCCGTAACGGACACCATCAGCCGCGGAAGGTCACCACGGCATCCGGGGTGATCGAGGTGAAAGCGCCACGCGTGAACGACAAGCACATCGACGCGGCCACGGGTGAGCGCAAGCGGTTCTCCTCGGCGATCCTGCCGCCCTGGGCCAGGAAGTCCCCGAAGATCAGCGAGGTGCTGCCGCTGCTCTACTTGCACGGCCTGTCTTCCGGCGACTTCGTGCCCGCGCTGGAGCAGTTCCTGGGCAGCTCGGCCGGCCTCTCCCCGGCCACGGTCACCCGCCTGACCGTGCAGTGGCAGGCCGACCACGCCGCATTCGGCGAGCGCGATCTGTCCGAGGCGGACTACGTCTATGTCTGGGCCGATGGCATCCACCTGAAGGTCCGCCTGGAGCAGGCGAAAGCCTGCGTGCTGGTGCTGATGGGCGTGCGCGCCGACGGCACCAAGGAACTCATCGCGATGGCCGACGGCTACCGCGAGTCGTCGGAGTCCTGGGCGAACCTGCTGCGGGATGCCGCCCGGCGTGGAATGCGCGCTCCCGTCCTCGCGGTGGGCGACGGCGCCCTGGGCTTTGGGAAGGCCCTTGCCGAGGTGTTCCCGGCAACACGCCCACAAAGATGCTGGGTTCACAAAAGCGCGAATGTCCTCGACAGCCTCCCGAAGTCGGCCCAGCCGGCGGCGAAGAAAGCGATCCAGGACATCTATAACGCGGAAGACCGCGAGCACGCGGCCCGGGCCGTGAAGGTGTTCGCCAAGCAGTACGGCGCGAAGTTCCCCAAGGCCGTCAAGAAGATCGTCGATGACGAGGACGAGCTGCTGGCGTTTTACGACTTCCCCGCCGAGCACCGGATTCACCTGCGGACCACCAACCCCATCGAGTCGACCTTCGCAACCGTCCGCCTGCGGACCAAGGTCACCCGCGGCGCCGGCTCCCGCGCGGCCGCCCTCGCGATGGTCTTCAAACTCGTCGAGTCTGCCCAGGCTCGCTGGCGGGCCGTGAACGCACCCCATCTCGTCGCCCTCGTCTGCGCTGGAGCCCTCTTCGAACGCGGTCACCTCGTCGAGCGTCCCGAGCCCGCCGCGGCATGAACAACCTCAACCGACCCACAGATCTTGACCTATTACTCCCGGTTCCGCCGTGCATTCACCCAAATGGAACAGCGCCGGCGACGCTATGCTGCTGTGTCGTGCAGGAGACGCGCCTCGACACTGCTCGGATCTGGGCGGCTCGCCGGGTAATAGACCCCGTTTTTCTCGACACTCCGCTGTACCGCTGCGAGGCGCTGGAGCCCGAGCTCGGGTGCACGGTGAGTATCAAGCTCGAAACGGCGAACCCGGTCCGCAGCTTCAAGGCCCGCGGCACCGAGGTCGTCGCGAGCCTGCTCGCCGACAATGCCTCGCGAGCCGTGGTGTGCGCCAGCGCGGGCAACCTTGGCCAAGCCCTCGCCTGGTCCGGTCGCGGCCGGGGGCTCGACGTCACCGTCGTGGCATCCCGCTTCGCGACTGTGGCCAAGCTTGATCGCATCCGCGCGTTGGACGCCAGGTTGGAGCTGGTGGACGGTGACCACGAGATGGCTCGCGAGCGGGCGGCGGCCATCGCACGGTACGACGGCATCCGGCTGGTCGAAGACAGCCTGGACATCGAGACCTGCGAGGGCGCGGCGACCATCGGCCTGGAACTGGTGGACACCGTGCCGTCGTTCGACGCCGTCCTGATTGCTCTCGGCGGCGGGGCGCTGGCCACCGGCGTGGGTCATGTGGTGAAGACCATGGCGCCCGAAGTCGAGGTGATCTGCGTCCAGCCGCTGGGCGCACCGGCGATGACACACTCGTGACGCGGGCGGCGCGTCGTCACCACCGACTCGACCAATACCATCGCTGACGGCGTCGCCGGCCGGCGTCCCATCCCGGCCGTCCTGGACGACCTCCTCCTGGTCGCTGACGACGCCGTCCTGGTCCGGGAGACGTCGATCATCGCCGGTATGCGGATGCTCCTCGACCGAGCCGGCCTCGTCGTCGAACCGTCGGCCGCGCTCGGCATCGCGGCGATCCTCGAAGACCGTGACCGCTTCGCCGGCCGACACGTAGTCACCATCGTGTGCGGCAGCAACGTCGACGTAGACGCCTATCACCGCTGGGTCGGTGCGGCTCCCATCCACAGGTCTTGACAATTACTCGTTCCCGCAGACGCATATCCATCGCGGCGCTGACCTGCTAGAAGCCCGGTCACCGGTCGAGGCTGATCTACCGGCCGCGCAAGGACAACGGCCGACGCGACGGGCGCAAGAGCTTCTTCTGGCCTACTACCGGGACCTGCTGACCGCAGCCCACCAGCAGCTCGGCGGCCCGATCGTGCTCATCTGGGACAATCTCAACGTCCATAAGGCCGCCGGCCTACGGGAGTTCGCCGCATCCCGTGACTGGCTGCTGACCATCTACTACCTGCCGCCCTACGCACCCGACCTCAACCCCGTCGAAGGCATCTGGTCCCTCCTGCGACGTGGCTGGCTCTCCAACATCGCCTTCAGCACGCCCGAACACCTCGACCAGCGCATCCGACGCGGCCCACGGCACATCCAGTACCGCAGTCACCTCATAGACGGCTGCCTCGCCGAGACCGGCCTGACCATCAGACCCGCCTGAATAACGACACGACACCACGAGTTCAATCTCAGATAGATGGAGTTGAGGTGACAACGTCAGGCGGTGCCGAGCAGCACCTCTGCCGCCGCGATGCCCGAGACCCGTGTTGCGCCGTGGGTGGACAGGTGCACTGCGCCGGGCCGATCTCCCGTAGGCACACCCATCTCAACGACCACCGCGTCGGGCCGGTGGCGGACCAAATTAGCCAGGGCCAGCGACATCCATCGGTAGCGGGCTACGTCGCGCACGACGACAACCAGCGCACGCCCTGCAGCAGGAGCCACGACGCGTTCCAAGAGGTCGTCTGCAGCGTCCCATTCAGACTCCCCGAAACGTACAGAGGTGGTACCTGGGCGCAGATTCTTCAGAGGGTCAGCTACACCCCACGGGGTATCGCCATCGATGGCGAGGTTAGTCGTCGAAGACAGTTCAACAACGTGCGGGGGGCCGACGAGGGGAAACTGCGTCTCGGCGTCAGTCTTCTTATGGACTCGCACTGCGCGCCTGGCAGCCATGAGGCCGCTGTCGACCACCTCGTCGCTGGTGATGGCAGTCCGGAAAAGTTCACCCGACCAGGCAGCGAACTCCCCTACGGCCGCGGCTGCCTCGGCCAGGCGTTGCTCGGGCAGAGCACCACCCGTAACGGCACGCACTAGGGCGTCGGTCAAATCAATCGTGGTGGACTCCTCAGGGCTCTCGCCGCCCACGCACACGGCGTCTGCGCCGCCCGCGACAGCCCTGACAGTGGCGCCCGCGATACCGTACCGGTCCGAGACAGCGCCCATCTCGATGCCGTCGGTAACGACCAGGCCAGTGAAGCCGAGTTCGCCACGCAGCAGGTCGTTGATGATGCGAGGGCTGAGAGTCGCGGGCATAAGGTTGTCGTAAGCCGGGATGAGCACGTGGGCAGTCATGACGGTGCGGACACCTGCGTCCATCGCGGCGATGAACGGCGGCAATGCGGTGCGCGCGATCGTGTCGGCACAGGCGGAGACCTGCGGCAGGCCATGGTGGGAGTCGACGCTGGTGTCGCCATGGCCAGGAAAGTGCTTGGCGCAGGCGGCAACACCGGCAGTTTGCAGGCCGCGGATCCAGGCAGCAGTGTGGCGGGAAACAACGTCGGTGCGTGCACCGAAGGAGCGAACCCCGATGACAGGGTTCATGGGGTTGGAGTTCACGTCGGCACTAGGTGCGTAGTTCAACGAAACGCCAACCGCACGCAGTTCACGACCAACCTCACGCGCGACCTGCTCAGTGAGTGCAACGTCGTCGATGGATCCGAGCGCTAGATTGCCGGGGCGTGAGGCTCCAGTGCGCGCTTCGAGGCGGGTAACGTCGCCTGCTTCCTCGTCAATGGCGATGATGAGGTCGGGGTTCTCAGCGCGCAGGGAAGCCGTGAGTGTGGCAACTTGCTCGGGAGTCTCAATATTACGGCCGAACAGGACTACGGACGCCAGGCCCTCGGAGATTCTGCGCCGCAGCCAGTCCGGTGCCGTGGTGCCCACGAACCCCGGCTGAAGGACAGCGTTGGCTAGCCGGGTGAGTTTCGGGTGACTGCCCTCTGCCATGAAGACCTCCAAGAGGGATGGATGCGAGGCCGGGGAGTCGAGAGACCACGGCGTAGGTATAGACCAAACAGATGTTGACCCATACCAAATCAGCATGTCAAGAAGATCTCGCGTCGTGATTCGTGTCAAAGTCTGCCGCACCAAGGCGTTGACCTCGATTGACGCGCAGGGCGGGCTGTGCGAGCCTCCCGGGGATCTGTACTAGGGCGTGTATTGGGTCGTGATCATTGTGTGGTTCGCGTGAGGTGCTTGATCCAGATCATGGAGGCCCGCAGGTGGAGTCCGGCTTGGTAGCT
>NZ_JBIWLW010000081.1:0-9709 GCF_044766385.1 Streptomyces sp. NPDC102274
ACCTTCCTGGACCAGCACGGGATCCCCCGGTCAAAGTCCTGGCGCACCCTCGGCACCTGACCTCAACCATCCAAGATCCCCGACAGAGTCAAGCTAAGAACTGACGGCCTTGTCAGGCAAGATCGAGGCTAGGCTGACTTGATCTACCAAGGGGAGTTGCGAGTGTTTCACCGAGCGCCGACGGCGACACGGGGCGCGGGACGGCCTGGACCAGCCGTCACCGTGCTGTCGTTCAACATCCGACACGCCTGGGGTACGGACGATGTCCTCGATCTCTCCCGGATAGCCAAGGTCGTTCGGGCCAGTGGTGCCGACGTCGTGGGTCTGCAGGAGGTAGATGCCCACTTCGGGGACCGCAGCGACTGGGCCGATCAAGCCCACGAGCTGGCGCAGCTACTAAATTTCAACTATGCGTACGGCGCCAACCTCGATCTCGACCCGCCCGCTCCGGACATGCCTCGGAGGCAGTATGGCTGCGCCACTCTGTCCAGGCATCCGATAACGCGTTGGGACAACACGCGTCTGTTCAGTTCCGAGGACGAGGAACAACGGGGACTCCTGCATGTCGAGATCAGCGTGCACGGGGTCCCTCTGCATATCTATAACGCCCACCTCGAGGCGTTCTCGGAGACCGACCGAGCTCGGCAGGCAGAACAGGTGGTAAATCTGATCGGAAAGGCGGCTCCCTCGGTACTCCTCGGCGATTTCAACGCTTCTCCACAGAGCCCTGAGATGAAGAAGATTCGATCCGCCTTCAGTGACACCAAGACCGTCTGCGGCAGCGAAGAGATACTAACTTTCCCCGCGAACGAACCGGAGACCTGCATCGACTACATCTTCGTCGGCCCAGGTGTACGACCGGTATGGACGAGTCTCATCACCGAGGACCTGGTGGCTTCGGACCACGTGCCGGTGCTGAGCGAGCTGACCATCGGTGTGCATGGTCTCGCGACACGGGCCGAGTAAAGGGAATTCAGTCGGATCCGGTACCGGCTGGCCAGGCGGATGATCCAGCAGTACTTCTTGTGCCCGGCTTACTGCGCGCGACCCGCCTCCGCCGTCGAGGGCTTCGCGCTCGGGGCGCCGACACTCTCGTAACCGCGCACCTGCCAACGGCACCACTCGTACGCGACACCAAACCAGAGCACACCGATGAGAGGCTCGGCGACGGCGGCCGAAATGTACAGTGCGCCGGTATCGCCGAAAAGTACGCTCGATGGGATGTAGGCCACGACTGCCACCGGAAGGCCCCACGTCAGGACACCGACGACTGTGCCGTTCCAGGTCAAGCTGCCCTTTGAGGGTCTGGTTGATCGACTCGATGACCTGCCGGAGCGGTTTGAACAGATGCGCGCCGGCCCGCTCGGACTCGCCCTTGCGGGCCGGACGCAGCAGCAAGTCTCATCATCCCAGCTGAGAAGGCACTTTCGCGTTCCCGATCGAGATCCAGACACAGCCGCAAGTGAAACGCGCAGGGTAGACATGAGACTCTGGATCTTGCTAAGTTCACACCTCATTGGCTGCCCAGTCGGCCCAAACTAAATCGCTTTGGGATCCCGATCGCGTTGCGCATTCCGGATTCCGGATTCCGACAGCGGTCACCTCACTGAGTATCCTGCCCGCCCATTGGGGAAAGAGCTTTCAGGTTAGCGATGAAGCACTTCGAATCGACTCTTGAAAACGTCAAGCTTGCTTGCTAGAGCTTGTTTGTTGCCATGACCTCACACCGGCGGTAGGTTCGAGCGGCGCAGAGCGAACTGAGGACTTCTTGCCTCGAACCCGTCGGAGATGGTGTACGGAGTGCAGGGCCGTGGCCTCTCCGCCGAGGACGCAATCCTCGATCTCAGTATCCACCTTCAAAAGGAGTCCGATTCACGCCAGTACGTTGCCCTCGGCATTAATCTGATGCTGTCAAAGTTTACTGATGTGGCGTGGGCAGTGTCCCGATGCACGGCCGTAAACGGTCAGAGAATCGCCACGAGTTGCGGAGGTTGGCGTGCAGGACAGCGTGTTCCACTCCCTCTACCACACCAGACAACTCTTCCCTACGCCGACGCCGGACGAGGCGTCAGCCCGAAGGCTGATCCGCAGCTGGCGGGCGGACGCCGAGGCAGCTGAGGGAACGCTGTCAAAGTTCACGATCACGACACTCCCTCTGGAGAACGGCATGCGAGCACTGCTCACCAGGGCATCCGGCTATCTCGGGCAGACAGTGGTACACAGGCTGGTCGAGGACGGCCTTGCGGTGACCGCACTCGAACACCGCACCAGGCGGCGGTGGCCATCGGCCGTTCAGGTGCGTGTGGGTGATCCGCTTCGGCCGACCAATGTGCCGGAAGGGGTCCGGGGCGTCGACGGCGTGCCATCTCACGTCCGGCACCACGGTCCGCCAGGCATCTGCACAAGCTGCCGAACTGCAGCGACGGGTTATCACCGAGGGCACCAGCCATCTGCTGGCCGCGATGTCCACCGAGGCCGAACGCAGGTGCGCTCCGATGGCCCTGCTCCACCTCCCCAGCACTGCGGTGTACGGGCGGCCGTAGGCCGACCACTGCTCACAAGGGACGCCGCCATGCCCAGGAGCCCCTACGGCGCCGCCAAGCTGGCAGTCGAGGAGGCCATCGGCGCGGCAGCCAGTATCGGCCGTCTGGGGGCGATCAGCCTGTGCCTGTTTAACGCCGCCAGCCGCACCCCCTTTGGCGGCACGCCCAGCCCGCTCGCGCTCATCCCACAGACCGTGGCCGCTGGGACCGGACGCACTCCGGTACTGGCCATCGACGGAGACAGCAGCGTCCTACGGGACTTCGTCCACGTCCGCGATGTCGCCGCCGCGGTGGCCGCCGGCCTTGCCCGCACGCCCCCGGGCGGACACCACGCCTACAACATCGGCACAACGCCCGCAAGCGAGCTCGATGTTTTAGCTGAGGTCGGGCGGGCCGCTGGCAGGGCGGTGCCGGTGCAGCACCGGTCAGCCGACGAGACGGATACGTCCTACCTGGCAGCAGATACGGCGGACACCAGGGCCGCTCTGGATTAAGACTGGGTGTACTCCGCGCTGCCGCACCTGGTGGCGGAGCAATCCTTACGACCTTCCATAATATGCAACAGGAGTTGAGCATTTTGGAGACGCTCCAGGGTTCCGCCCTGCTCATCACTGGGGCCACCGGCTCCTTTGGCAAAGCACTTGTCAGACACATCTTGGACCACCACGACCCGGTACGCATCGTGGCCTACTCCAGGGACGAGCTCAAGCAGTACGAAGCCCGTCACCACTTCGGTGACGACTCCCGGCTGCAGTGGGTCATCGGCGACATTCGCGACCGCGAGCGGCTAGTTTCCGCGATGCACGGCGTCGACCACGTCGTCCACGCCGCCGCTCTAAAGCAGGTGGACGCCGGGGAGCGCAACCCCGCCGAGTTCGTCCGCACCAACATCCTCGGTTCTCAGAACGTTGCCGACGCCGCACTTGAGGTGGGAGTGCGGAAGGTCGTGGCGCTCTCTACCGACAAGGCTTGCCGGCCAATCAACCTGTATGGCGCCACCAAGCTCGTCGCGGACAAGTTGTTCATCGCGGCGAACCTCCAAACGGCCCGGCATCAGACCCGGTTCGCAGTGGTGCGCTGCGGCAACATACTGAGCAGCCGGGGCTCCGTCATCCCGTTCTTCCGGGAGATTGGGCGGGTTGGCAAGCCACTGCCCATCACGGACAAGCGGATGACCCGCTTTTGGCTCAGCCTCGATCAAGCGGTTCGCTTCGTCGTGGAGTCGCTGGAACTAATGCAGGGCGGGGAGTTGTTCGTCCCGCGTATCCCCAGCATGCGGCTCGTCGACCTCGCGGAGGCAGTCGTGCCGGACGCCCTTATGTACGAGGTCGGCCTGCGTCCCGGCGAGAAGCTCCACGAAGAGATGATCCATCCAGACGAGGCCCCCAATGTGATCCGGCTCGGTAACCGGTACGTCGTGCAGTCTACCTTCAGCGACGACTGGAATTACCGACCGCCCGCCGATGCCCTACCGGTACCGGACGGGTTCTCCTACTGCTCCGATCAAAACGACCAGTGGCTGAGCGTTGATGATCTACGTAGCATGCTCGATCGGACAGGGGACCTGACGTGACTCCGGCAACCACCGAGGCCGTCCAGGTGCTGGCCCGTCGCCTCGCCGACTATGCGGTGCTCGCCCACGATCCGGCGGTCCCGGCCGCTACGGTGGGTTACTGGGAGATGAGCCGCGCCAGCTACGCCGCGATCGACGGCGAGGTGCGTATGCTTCTGGCCGAGAACCTGGACGGCAGGCGGGTCCACACCGCGCTGATCGCCACACCCCACGAGCCCGCCCATCACCGGTCACTCACCGAGCACCTGGCCGCGCTGCTGCACCGGCAGCCGGCCCAGCAGGCACGGCTGGCCGCGCTGACCGATGCGGCAGACCGCGAGCTCTGGCTCGACCATCACCTCGGCGACCGGCACTCGGGGGGCGCGACGCCGCTCGGGATTGAGGACGTCCGTGCGCTGGCCCGCCCCCGGGCGGAGCAGCCAGCGGCCGACGGCCGACAGGTGCACATCGTCATCCCGTTCCGTGACCGCACCGGAGGCGGGCGAGCCCGCAATCTGCTGGCCTGTCTGATCGCCCTGCGCGACCAGGATCACGAGGCCGGGTCGATCCAGGTGACGGTGGTTGAGACCGACAAGCTGCCGCATTGGCGGGAACTAATCGAGCCACTGGCGGACTCCTACGTGTTCGCCACACATCATGGCCGCTTCAACAAGTCCTGGGCAGTCAACGTCGGGGTCGTCACGCAGGGCAGCGGCTCCACCTACACGTGCGTCCTAGACGCGGATATCCTGGTTGACCGCTCCTTCGTCCACCGCAACGTGCAGCGATTCCTCGACGACGGGCACACCGCGCACGTCTGCTGCGATCAGTCCCTCTCGCTCGACGGCCCCTCGACGGCCGAGGCCATCGCCAGACGCTGCAGCGCTGGGGACCCTGCGGTGCCGTTGAACGTGCTGCGTGGCGTCCTGTTGCGGGAGCCGCCAGGCGGCGCCCTCTGGACGCGCACCGATGCGTATCACGAAGTCGCAGGTTTCGACGAGCGTTTCGAGGGCTGGGGCGGTGAGGATGAGGACATCGTCCGTCGGCTGAGGCGAAGCGGTGCCTTCCGGCGTTACAGTGACGACCCACTGCTGCACATGGACCATCCTCGCCCACCTATGCGCAACAGCGCGCAGCAGGGGTTCAACGCCCACGTGCAGGCGGGTTCGTGGAACGGAAGCGAGGGCTATGGCGACTTGCGCAAGTACACGGTCGCCAGCTTGCACTCGACCACTGCCGATACCTAATCGCTCGGGCTGCGGTGCTGCCCAATGGCGCTGTCGAGGATGACACCATCGCGGGCCTCTGAAGCCCTTGCTCGAGCTCCAGGCGCACCAAAGCCATTCGCCTCTGCCGGAGGAGAACCCCCGTGCTGTCGTTTATACAGCCGACACACGCTGTCACAGCCGTTCGCAAGAGAGCGGGCCGTTGGATCGACATCGCACGTCTGTTGCCCCATGCAGGACCCCGGGCCATGGTCGGGGCCCTGCTCTTGAACGTGGTCCTGGGAGTCCTCCCTGGGGCTTTCATCGTTACCACGAGCGTGCTGCTCGGCCGTGTGCCGGCCCTAGCCGACGGTCGCTCCGGGCTGCCCGCCAGTGCCTACACTGTCTTGGGCCTGGTAGTCGGCGCCTTCGCGTTGCAGCATTTCCTGGCCCCATTCCAGTCCGTCCTGACGGAGAACGTCGCGCGTCGCGTCGACGAGCACTGCATTGGGCGGCTTTTCGAGGTGACACTGCGTAAGGCCCCCTTCGGAGTCCTGGAGAACCCGTCCTACGCAGATCTGATCGCCGACGCCCGCGCTGCATTCGCTCGTACTGTTCCCACCCCCGGCGAAGCGGCTGCCGCATTGCCGCTACTGCTCGCCCGCTATTGCCAGCTGATGATCGCGGTCGTCCTCGTCGGGTATGTGCTCACCCCACTCGGCGCTGTCGTCGCGGCGGTGACCTCACTAGCCATCAGGTTCGGCGTGCGCGGCACGCTAGGGCGCTGCGCCGTGCTCTGGGAATCGCTGACCCGGCATCGGCGTCGGACCGGTTATGTGAGAGAACTGGCAACCGGACCGCAGGCAGCCAAGGAGATCCGCATGTTGAACCTGATGCCGTGGCTGAGCGCCCGGGTCAACGCGGATACCATGGCCGGGCTCCGGCCGTTGTGGGAGGGAAGTAGACGCCTGCAGTTCTGGCCGTTCGTTGCCTTGGCGTCCGTCGGCTTCCTCGGCGGATCGACCGTGCTCACTCTGTTGGCGTTCCAGGTGTCGCAGGGTCGCACGAGCCTGCTGGAGCTGGGCGTCGGACTCCAGGCAGTCCTGATCACCATGCGCTTCGGTGTGGCCTTCCCGGAATGCGACATGCAGACTCAGTTCGGTCTGCACTCCTTCCACGCTCTCGAACGGCTCGAAAGGGTGGAAGAGCTATCCGGGCGGCCTGACCGGACGCCCCGGCCCAGCCCCCTTACACCGCGACCGGAGAGCCTGATCACCTTCGAGAAGGTCTCCTTCTCCTACCAGGAGGGTGCTCCGACGGTGCTGGATGGTCTCAACTTGGAGATCCCTATCGGTAAATGCACAGCCATCGTCGGTCTCAACGGCGCTGGCAAGACCACGCTGGTCAAACTACTGGCCCGGCTATATGAACCGACCCGGGGCCGGATTCTGGTCGACGGCGTTGATCTGGCCGACTGCGCCCCACACGAGTGGCAGCGTCGCATTGCTGTCATCTTCCAGGACTACCTCCGCTACGAACTGTCAGCCCGGGAGAACATCGGCCTCGGCGCCCCCCACATGCTCAACGACGAGGCGGCTGTGCTCGCCGCAGCCAGGAGCGCCGGCGCCGGCGACATCCTGGACAGTCTGCCCAACGGCCTGCACACTCCGCTGTCTCGGCACTACGCCGGCGGGCGCGACCTCTCCGGCGGTCAGTGGCAGCGGATCGCACTCGCCCGGGCCCTGCTGGCGGTCCGTGGCGGGGCCTCGGTACTGATCCTGGACGAGCCGACTGCGCAGCTGGACGTACGCAGCGAGGTGAAGTTCTTCGACGAGTTCCTGGCCACTGCCGGAGCGCAGGGCGTCACCAGCGTCATCATCTCGCACCGCTTCTCGACCGTGCGGCACGCGGACCGGATCGTGGTCGTCGAGTACGGCCGGGTGCTGGAGCAGGGCACCCACGAGTCACTCATGCGGGCTGGTGGCCGATATGCCGAGTTGTTCCGGCTGCAGGCCCAGAGGTTCCACGACGAGGACGTGCAGGAAAGGACAGGTATCACCCAGTGAGGGGTATCTGGACGTCCGCCTTATACCTGTTGGCTCTCGGATGGCGCACCAGCCGCCGCCGCCTACTGGTCGCCGTCCTTCTGTTGGCGGTAGGGCACCTGTCCGCGCCGGTATCGGCGATCATGCTCGGTGCCTTCTCCGAAGCCGCGCTGTCCGAGCAGACCGCCTCCGCAGTTGTCCTAGCTGTCAGTATCGCCCTGGTCCTAGTCTTCGACCTCACCATGACGCACTTCGCGCACCTCTCCTACTACGAACTTGGCCAACTCGAAGAGCTTACCCTCGCCAAGGAGGTCGCGGCCGTCGTCAACGGCAGTCCGGGCATCGAGGTGCACGACGACTCCGCGTTCAGCGAGACGTTATCGATGGTGACCGACCGACTGCTGCAGGTACGGGCGGCCCTTGAGGCGGCGCTACTTCTGGGTGGCGCCGTACTGCAGGGCCTGCTAACCGCCGCCGTATTCGCTAGCGTCGACCCCTGGCTGGCCCTGCTGCCGCTGGCCGCCGTACCTGCGGTGTTGGCCAGCACGCACGCCCAACGGGTCGTGGACAAGGCCCGAGCGGCAACCGCTTCTCAGCTCCAGTTGGCACGCCATCTGGTGGACCTGGGCACCACAGCCACATCCGCCAAGGAGGTTAGGCTTTTCGGCGCCCAGGACGCCGTAGTGGACCGGCACCGGACAGCGTGGCGCACCGTCGCCGACCGCCTGACATCAGCGGAGTTCCACGGCGCACTACTTAGAGCCTGCGGACAGATCTGGTTCGCGGCTGCCTACGGCGTGGCCATCCTGCTGGTTCTGCGGCGGGCGACCAGTGGTGAGGTCGGCATTGGGCAGGTGGTTCTCACCCTCACCCTCTCGGTCCAGGTCGGGGTCCAGGTCGCGACCACTCTTGGGCTGCTCGGCAAGCTCCAGAACGCTGGCCGAGTGGTCGAACTCTTAGCCCGGCTACGCTCGCTCGCACCGCCGACGCCTGAGCTGGTGAGGCCAAGTGCCAAGCTCCCGACAGTACTGCGCAATAGTATCCGGCTCGAGGGGGTATCGTTCGCCTACCCCGGTACGGACCGGCTGATCCTGGACGACGTCTCACTGTCTATCCCGGCGGGCTCCACCGCCGCCTTGGTCGGTGAAAACGGCGCGGGCAAGAGCACCCTGGTCAAACTCATCTGCGGCCTTTACCGTCCGACCTCCGGCCGGATCCTGGTCGACGGGGTAGACCTTCAGAAGCTTCCTCGCGAGCAGTGGCAAGCCCGCGTCGCTACCCTCTTTCAGGACTTTGCCCGATTCGAACTGCGTGTGCGGGAGAACGTCGGCGTCGGCCGGATCGATGATATGGAGGACGACGACCGCCTCTGGCGGGCCTTGGACGCGGCAGGGTCACGGACTCTGGCATCCATGATTCCGGGCGGGCTCGACGGCCTCCTCGGGCATTCCTACGGAGACGGCGCTGAGCTCTCCGGCGGCCAGTGGCAGTCAATGGGGCTCGCTCGTTCCTTGATGCGAACCGATCCTCTACTTCTGCTCCTGGACGAGCCGGCGGCTGCCCTGGACGCAGCCGCAGAACATGCCCTCTTCGAACGATTTGCCGCCAACTCCGCAATAGTCGGCACGACCAGCGGCGCCGTGACCCTCTTCGTCTCGCACCGCTTCTCCACCGTTCGCCGGGCTCAGCACATCATCGTACTCAGCCACGGCCGCGTCATCGAGACCGGCACCCACGACACCCTCATGGCCTACCAAGGCATTTACCACGAGATGTTCACCCTTCAGGCTGACGCTTACGGATGGTGAACAGCAGTATGAATTCCATAACTAGACCTCTATGATCCTGTCGGGTAGTCGAGGTTTTGGCGAGGTGGGCAGCCGGGCTACGCGCGGATACACAAGACCGAAGGAACTCCGTACTGCAGACGCCCTCCAGTCCTGCAACTGGCCGCAGATGGTGAACGGCTACCAGATGGAGACCCACACCCATCTCCATTGTGGCCAGGCCGTACACCAGATGGCCGTCGTCATCCGCGGCCACGCGTTCTCGCTCGCGACTATGGAGTTGACGACCAAAATCCCGCACCAGCCGACCCGGCAGGAGGTCCACGTGAAGCAGCGCAGTCCCTGAACGCGTCCACCCATGTACGACGAGAAGTTCAACGGAGGCCTTGAGGTTGGGGCTGAGGGGCCAGGAAGTTCCAGACAGGCACCCAATAGGGTTGTCCTGAGAGGGCGTTTGATGTAGCCGAATTGTCTCTTACACCCTAGTGTTGCGTGTTTGAAGTAGCTTTACGTCTGTGGTTTCGGGACAATGGGGCTGTGTATCTGGCCGCTGCGTTGCAGTTCCGTGAGGGTGACC
>NZ_JBIWLW010000082.1:0-9506 GCF_044766385.1 Streptomyces sp. NPDC102274
CACTCGCCCTGCCGCAGCGCCTGCGCGGCAAGATGCATCGCCACCAGCGACGACGAGCACGCCGTGTCCACAGTGACCGCGGGACCCTCGAAACCAAACACATAGGACACACGCCCCGACGCCACACTCGACGCCGCGCCCGTGCTCGCGAATCCCACCAACTCCGGTACGACCGCACCCATCCCGTAACCCTGACTGGACACACCGGCGAAGACGCCGACGTCGGTGCCCTTCAACAGGGCCGGATCGATGCCCGCCCGTTCCAGCGCCTCCCAGGACGTCTCCAGCAGCAACCGCTGCTGCGGATCCATCGCCAACGCCTCACGCGGCGAGATCCCGAAGAACCCCGCGTCGAAGAGACCAGCCGTGCGCAGGAATCCGCCCTGCCTCACGTAGGACGTGCCCGCGTGGTCGGGGTCCGGATCGAACAGGCCCTCCAGGTCCCAGCCCCGGTCCTCGGGAAACTCGGAGATGGCATCGACCCCGTCGACCACCAGCTTCCACAGGTCGTCGGGCGAGGACACCCCACCCGGCAACCGGCACGCCATGGAGACGATCGCGAGCGGCTCGTCAGCGCGGCTCGTGCCCTGCTTCCGCAGGTTGTGCAACTCGGTCGTGACGCGCTTGAGGTACCTGAGGAGTTTCTCGTCCGTGGCCATTCTTCAGTCCTCACGAAGGTTTGATGGAACGCACAGCCTTGAACTGAACTCAGGTGAGCCCGAGTTCGCCGTCGATGAAATCGAGGACTTCATCCACGGACGCGGATTCCAGGTGCTCCGCCACCGTGGAGACGCGCGCCTGCTCAGGCGCTCCGTTGCACCTGGCCATCAGCCCCTGAAGACGAAGCGAGATACCGGCTTTCATTGATTCGTCAAGACCCGGACCAGTGATCAGCGACTCGATGTCCGCTATCCTCGCGTTCACGCGAGAAAACAGGTCGCCGCTGGTGCCGAACTCGTCGCGCAGATGGCGGGCGAGGGCCAGCGGGTTCGGATAGTCAAAGACCAACGTGGCGGAAAGCTTCAAACCAGTACCTTCACGCAACCGGTTACGCAACTCCACCGACGTCAACGAATCGAACCCGGCATCCTTGAACGCCCCATCCGCCCGCACCGCCTCCGGCCCGGCATGCCCCAGCACCACAGCAGCCTGAGCACGCACCAGATCAACCAGCAAAGCCTCCTGCTCCTCCGCACCAAGCCCGGCCAACCGGTCACCCAACCGACCACGCCCATCCCCACCACCCACCGCACGCGCCGACTGCCGACCCGACCCGACCAAACCACGCAACACATGCGGCACCTCACCACCAGCCGCCGCACCAGCACGCAACCCCCGCAGATCCAACTTCACCGGCACCAACAACGCCTGCCCAGACCCCACAGCGGCATCGAACAACTCCATACCCTCCACCGCCGTCATCGCCAGGACTCCGTCACGGTTCGCACGCCGGCTCATCCGTACCTGGTCGACGCTGCTGAGGTGCGTGATCAACCCGCTGGTGTGCTTCCACGGGCCCCACGCCAGCGACAACCCGGGCAGGCCCGCCGCCCGACGACTGGCCATCAACCCGTCCAGAAAGGCATTCGCCGCCGCGTAACCACTGCTGCCGGCTCCCAGGAAGACGGACGAGACGGAGGAGTAGACGATGAACGCGTCAAGGTCCATGCCCCGGGTCAGCTCGTCCAAGTGCCGCACCGCGTCCACCTTCGGCCCGAACACACCCGCCAGCCGATCCGGGGTCAGACCACCGATCACCCCGGCGTCGAAGACACCTGCCGTATGCACCAGCCCCGTCAGGCGATGCTCGTCCGGCACCGATGCCAACAGAGCGGCCACCTGATCACGGTCGGACACATCACAGGCGACGACTGAAACCTCTGCTCCGTGGTCGGCCAGCTCGGTGATCACATCCTCCACACCCTCGGCGGCCGCACCCCTCCGACTGGCCCACACCAAATGCCGCACACCATGATGAGAGACCACATGCCGAGCCACCAGCGCAGCCAACGACCCGCCACCCGTGATCATGACGGTCCCCTCGGGCGCGAACACCGCCGGAACATCAGGCGTCTGAGCGGCAGCACGGACCAGCCGAGGGACCGACAGTGCCGTGCCACGGACCGCGATCTGCGGCTCGCCGCTGGCCAGCACCGAACCCAGCACCGCCTCCGCACCACCGTCGGCGGCGGGATCGAGGTCCAGCAGGATGATCCGGCCCGGATTCTCGGCCTGAGCGGCACGCACCAGACCCCACACCGCCGCAGCGGAGGGATCGGTCACCGTACTGTCACCGCCGGCGGGAACCGCGCCACGGGTCGCCACCACCAGCCGCGACTCCTCCAGGCCCGTTCCGGCCAGCCATGTCTGCACAACCGCCAACGCGCGTGACGTCAAGCTCAGCGTCGCATCCGCATCCGCACCGCCGACGACCTCCAGCACGACCGCCGTAGGCGCATTCCCGGTCAGGGCCGCCACGTCGTTCGCGGTGGCCACCGCCGCCCACGACGGCTCGTCGTCGGGTTCGGCCGAGGCCAGTCCGGTCCAGTCCACTTGTAACAACGAATCAGCACGCGCCGTGTCCGCCGCCGTGGCGCCCGACTGCTCGGCGGACACCTCACGCATCACCAACGAATCCACGGTCACGACCGGATCGCCACCCTCGTCCGCAGCCGCCAGCGACACCGTGCTGGGCCCTCCGGGCATCAACCGCACCCGCAACGCCGACGCACCGACGGCATGCAGCACGGCCCCCTTCCAGTCGCCCGGTTGCCACAACTCCTGCCCGTCTTCGCCGATACTCGTCACGACCGGGTGCAGGGCCGCGTCCAGCAACGCGGGGTGGAGACCGAAACCAGCGGCTTCGTCCCGTCGCTCCTCGGGCAGGGCGACCTCGGCGAAGACCTCCTCGCCACGCCGCCACACCGCCCGTACCTCCTGGAATGCGGGTCCGTAGGCGTAACCGCGCTCGATCAGGTCGGTGTAGAAGTTCCCCACCTCGACCGCTTCCGCACCGGGCGGCGGCCAAGCCGTGAAATCGAACCCGGTACCACTCCCGCCCGACATCACCGACAGCACACCAGAGGCATGCCGCGTCCACACATCCCCCCCATCCTCACGCTGCGAATACACCCCCACCGTGCGTGAACCATCCGCACCCGACCCACCCACCACAACCTGCACCCGCACCCCACCACGCTCAGGCACCACCAACGGCACCTCCGTCACCAACTCCTCCAGAACAGAACACCCCACCTCATCCCCCGCACGCACCACCAACTCCACCAACCCACTCCCCGGAACCAACACCACACCACCCACCACGTGATCGCCCAACCACGGATGCGACCGCAACGACAACCTCGACGTGAACACCAACCCATCCGACTGCGGCAACCGCACCACCGCACCCAACAACGGATGATGGACCGACGACTGCCCCAACGACGCCGCATCCGTCGCTGACTCGACAGGCCGGAGCCAGTAGTGCCGGTGATCAAACGCATACGTGGGCAGATCCACCCGTCCGGACGCCGGGACCACCCCCGACCAGTCCACCCCCACACCCCGCACGAACAACTCGGCCACCGAAGCCAGCAGCGTCCGCTCTTCCGGGCGGCCGTCGCGGAGGGACGCGACGCATGCCACCGCAGCGCCTACGGCGGCCGCTGTCTCCTCCACCAGGCCGGTCAGGACCGCACCGGGACCCAGTTCCACGAACAGCGCGCCGCCGTACTCCACCGCGGCCTCGATCCCCTCGGCGAACCGTACCGGCCGCCGCACGTGTCCGGCCCAGTACTGCGGGTCAGCGAGCTCACCAGGCTCGGCCAGCCGCCCGGTCACATTCGAGACCACCGGAGTCACTGGCGGCCGCCACACCACCTCGGTCAGCTCCGCGGCGAAGTCGGCCAGCATCGGCTCCATCCTCAGCGAGTGGAACGCGTGGGAGACCGCCAACCGCTTCGTCTTGTGTCCCTGCTCCCGCAACCGGCCGACTGCCGCGAGGACCGCGTCCTGATCGCCGGAGAGCACCACGGAGGACGGCCCGTTGATCGCCGCGACCTCCACGCCTTCGCCCAGCAGTCCGGCAACCTCCTCCTCACCGGCAGCCACCGCGACCATCGCCCCGCCCGGCTCCAACGCCTGCATCAGCCGACCCCGGGCCGCGACCACCCGCGCCGCATCGTGCAGTGACAAGGCACCGGCGGCATACGCCGCAGTGATCTCACCGACCGAATGCCCGATCACGACATCCGGCCGCACGTCCCACGACTCCAGCAGCCGGAACAAGGCACTCTCCACCGCAAACAGTCCCGCCTGCGTGAACACCGTCTGGTCCAGAAGTTCGGCACTGCCTGTCACCCTGCCCAGAACCACCTCACGTACCGGATGATCAACCCACCCGGCCAGACACCTGTCCAATTGCTCACACGCCTCGTCCAACGCCTCCGCAAACAGCGGATACCGGTCATACAGCTCCCGGCCCATCCCGACCCGCTGCGATCCCTGCCCCGGAAACACCCACACGACCTTGCCCGACGACCCCGCGCTCCCCGCCACGACGCCGGACGCGCTCTCACCCCGTGCCAGCGCTTCGAGCCCGGCAACGGCCTGCCCGTTCGAGTCCGCCACCACCACGGCACGCTCATCCAGCACCGCCCGGCCCGACACCAGCGCCCCGGCCACACCCGCCAGCGACACCTCACCGGCACCCTTGAGGAACGACGCCAGCCGACCGGCCTGGCCCGCCAAGGAACCGGTGCCGCGCGCCGACACCACCAGAGGCATCACACCCGCCTCCGGCGAGGCGGGCGGCATTTCCCCGGCGGGCGCCTCCTCCAAGATCAGATGTGCGTTCGTCCCACTGATCCCGAACGAGGACACACCGGCCCGACGCGGACGACCGTTGCGCGGCCACTCCCGCGCCTCGGTCAGCAACTCCACCGAGCCCACGGACCAATCCACCTGACTCGTGGGTTCGCCCACGTGCAGCGTCGGAGGCATGACACCGTGCCGCAATGCCTGCACCATCTTGATCACGCTGCCCACACCCGCGGCCGCCTGCGTGTGACCGATGTTCGACTTCAACGAACCGAGCCACACCGGACGCTCCGGATCCCGGTCCTGCCCGTACGTCGCCAGCAACGCCTGCGCCTCGATCGGATCTCCCAGCGCCGTCCCGGTCCCATGCCCCTCGACCACGTCCACGTCGGACGGCGAGAGCCCGGCATTCGCCAGCGCGCTGCGGATCACCCGCTGCTGCGACGGACCGTTCGGCGCCGTCAGGCCGTTCGACGCGCCGTCCTGGTTCACCGCACTGGCACAGAGCACCGCCAAAACCCGGTGTCCGCGCTCCTGCGCCACCGACAGCCGCTCCAGCACGACCACTCCGACGCCTTCGGACAGGCCCATGCCGTCCGCGCTCTCCGCGTACGCCTTGCAGCGCCCGTCCTCGGCGAGTCCACGCTGGCGGGAGAACGACACGAAGGATCCGGGCTTCGCCATCACCATCACGCCGCCCGCCAGCGCCGTCGAACAGTCGCCCTTCCTCAACGCCTGTGCGGCAAGATGCATCGCCACCAGCGACGACGAACACGCCGTGTCGATCGTGACCGCAGGACCCTCGAATCCGAACACATAGGACACCCGGCCGGACGCGACGCACGGCGCCGCACCCGTGCCCACGAAACCCTCCAGCTCCGGCGTGACCACGCCGGCACCGGCGCCATAGCCCTGACTGGACAGCCCGGAGAACACGCCGACGTCGGCGCCCTTCAAGGAAGCCGGGTCGATGCCAGCGCCCTCCAGCGCCTCCCAGGACGTCTCCAACAGCAACCGCTGCTGCGGATCCATCGCCAACGCCTCACGCGGCGAGATCCCGAACAGCCCCGCGTCGAAGAGACCAGCCGTGCGCAGGAATCCGCCCTGCCTCACGTAGGACGTGCCCGCGTGGTCGGGGTCCGGATCGAACAGGCCCTCCAGGTCCCAGCCCCGGTCCTCGGGAAACTCGGAGATGGCATCGACCCCGTCGACCACCAGCTTCCACAGGTCGTCGGGCGAGGACACCCCACCCGGGTAGCGACACGCCATGGAGACGATGGCGATCGGCTCCCGCCCCTGGTCCTCGATCTCGCGCAGCCGCTTGCGGGCGTCGCGGGCGTCGGCGATGGCCCTCTTGAGGTAATCGCGGAGTTGTACCTCGTCAGCCACTGAACTCAACCCCCAGGAGATGTCCGTGTGCGATTGCTGTTGATACGAGCGGTGCGGTTTCAGTCGAACCGGTCGACGAGCGCGAACAGCTCCTCGTCGCTGGCGGTGTCGAGATCTTCGTTGGACCTGTCCACGGGAGCTCCTGCCGTCTCGGCCGCCTTCAGCAGTTCCCGCAGGCGCCCGGTGATCCGGTCGCGGACCTCTTCGTCGGACGCAGAGATGGCCTTCTCCACGCCGGCGAGGCCTGCCAGAACCGGATCGGCCGGGGAAATCCCGTCGACGGCGAGTTCGTCGCGCAGGTGGCGGGCGAGGGCCTGCGGGGTCGGGTGGTCGAAGACCAACGTCGCGGGCAACTTCAACCCGGTCGCCTCACGCAACCTGTTCCGCAGCTCCACCGACGTCAACGAGTCGAAACCGGCATCCTTGAACGCCGCGTCCGCACGGACGGCCCCCGCTCCGGCGTGACCGAGAACGATCGCGACCTGAGCACGGACCAGGTCGAGGAGCAGCGCCTCCTGTTCCTCCGCGGCGAGCCCGGTCAGCCGGCGAGCCAGCCCGTCCCCGCCGGACGCCGCCAGCGCCGACTGCCGACCCACCCTGACCAGGCCGCGCAGCAGGTACGGGACACCACCGCCGGTCAGCGCGTCGGCACGTACCTCCCGCAGGTCCAGCTCGATCGGCACGAGCAGCGCCTGCTCGGATCCCATGGCGGCGTCGAACAGCTCCATGCCGTCCGCGGACCTGAGGGCCAGGACGCCTCCACGTCCCTCGCGCCGGGTCATCCGGGTCCTGGTGAGGTCGTCGATGTTGTCCGCCATCCCGGTGATCTGCCCCCACGGCCCCCAGGCCAGCGACAGGCCCGGCAGGCCCGCCGCCCGGCGGTGGGCCATCAACCCGTCCAAGAAGGCGTTCGCCGCCGCGTAACCGCCGCTGCCCGCACCCATGAAGATCGACGAGGCGGACGAGTAGACGACGAACGCATCGAGATCCAGGCCGCGGGTCAGCTCGTCGAGATGCCGCACCGCGTCCACCTTCGGCCCGAACACACTCGCCAGCCGGTCCGGAGTCAACGCCCCGATGACGCCTGCGTCGAAGACACCAGCCGTGTGCACCACACCGGTCAGCCGGTGTTCTTCGGGCACGGACGCCAACAGAGCCGCCACCTGATCACGATCGGAGACGTCGCAGGCGACGACAGAGATCTCGGCACCCTGCTCGGCGAGCTCGGCCACCAGGTCCGCCACGCCCTCCGCGTCGCGACCCCGACGACTGGCCAGCAGCAGATGTCGTACACCGTGCCGGGTGACCAGGTGGCGCGCCGCGAGACCACCCAACGACCCCGCACCCGAGACCAGGACCGTCCCTTCCGGCCCGAACACGGCAGGCGAGTCGGAGGGGTGATCGGTGACGCGGACGAGCCGTGGCACGGAGACGGTCGTTCCGCGGACCGCGATCTGTGGCTCACCGCTTGCCAGCACCGGCCCCAGGACCGGCTCCACTCCGCCTTCGGCCGCCGGATCGAGGTCCAGCAGGATGATCCGGTTCGGGTTCTCGGACTGAGCAGCACGAACCAGCCCCCACACCGCCGCCGCGTCCGGATCAGCCACCGAGCCGTCACCAGCGGGCACCGCGCCGCGGGTCGCCACCACCAGTCGCGACTCCGCCGGTCCGGCCTCGGCGATCCACGCCTGCACGACACCCAGCACCCGGGAGGTCAACGCAAGTGCCGTGTCGTCGCCGGTCGCTCTCAGCACCGCCACGGCAGGGCGGCCGTCGGCGAGGGCCACCACGTCGTCACCGGTGATCACGGGCACCCACGGCGATGAAGGCTCCCCATCAGCCGAGGGCAGTTCGGTCCAGTCCACTCGGAACAAGGAATCGCCGGCCGCCCTGTCCACCGATGTCTCCAACTGCTCGGTGGACACCGCCCGCAACACCAGCGAGTCCATCGTCAGCACCGGGCAGCCGGTCTGATCGGCGGCATGTATCGACAGTGCCTCCGGGCCGGCCGGCGCGACGCGCACCCGCAGTGCCGAAGCACCAACGGCGTGCAGCACCAGACCGTTCCACGCGAACGGCATCACCGACTGCCCGGGGCGATCCCCCGCCGTGTCCGCCGTGTCCGCCGCGGCGGCGATCGTCCCGGTCTGCAGGGCCGCGTCCAGCAACGCGGGATGGATACCGAAACCAGCGGCTTCGTCCCGTCGCTCCTCGGGCAGGGCGACCTCGGCGAAAACCTCCTCGCCGCGCCGCCATACCGTCCGCACGCCCTGGAACGCGGGCCCGTACGCGTAACCACGCCGGAGCAGGTCGGTGTAGAAATCCCCGACCTCGACCGGCCGCACACCCGAAGGCGGCCAAGCGGTGAAGTCGTACCCGGTGCCACTCCCGCTCGGCGCCGCCGACAGCACACCGGTGGCGTGCCGCGTCCACACATCCCCGCTGTCCTCGCGCAGCGAGTACACGTCCACCGTGCGCGAACCGTTCTCATCCGGTCCGCTCACCGCGACTTGTACACGGATCCCGCCGTGCTCGGGCAGCACCAGCGGTGCCTCCGTGACGAGTTCGTCCAGGACCGGGCATCCGGCCTCGTCACCGGCGCGCACCGCCAACTCGACCAACCCGGTGCCGGGGAACAGCATCACACCGCCGACCGCGTGATCGGCCAGCCACGGATGCGACCGCAACGACAACCGTGAGGTGAACACCAGCCCGTCCGACTGCGGCAACTGCACCACCGCACCCAGCAGCGGGTGATCTGTCGCCGCTTGCCCCAGTGACGCGACATCCGTCTGCCCTGCCGACTGGAGCCAGTAGTACTGGTGGTCGAAGGCGTACGTCGGCAGGTCCAGCCGTGCGGACGCCGCCCCGGTGGGCAGGATCGTGGCCCAGTCCACAGGTACACCGCGGACGAACAGTTCGGCCATGGAGGTCATCAACCGTCGCGGGCCGCCGTCCTCACGTCGCAACGACCCGACCACGACCGCGTCGGTGTCAGCGGTGATCTCGGTGATCGGTTGGACCGCCACCGGGTGGGCGCTGATCTCCACGAACACCGCGTGCCCTCGGTGGAGCAGGTCGACCACCGCCGGGCCGAACCGAACCTGCTGACGCAGGTTGCGATACCAGTACCCGCCATCGAGAACCCCGGCGTCCCGCACCCAACTGCCGGTGACGGTGGAGTAGAACGGCACCCTCGGTGCCCGCGCGACGATCCCGGCCAGTGCCCCGGCCAAGGTGTCGCGGATGTCCTCCACATGACAGGTGTGCGAGGCATAATCCACCGCCACCCGCCG